>NZ_PTRL01000021.1:0-720 GCF_002966005.1 Escherichia sp. MOD1-EC5433
GCGCTGGCGCATATCAACAGCCTGCCGCGCGCGCAGTGGAACAGCAATATTCAGGAACTGGCAAACCGCCTGCAAAGCGATCAGGTACTGGAAACCGCCAGCCGCCTGCGTGAAAGCGGTAAAGAGGCAGAAGCGGAAGCGATGCTGCGCCAGCAGCCGCCGTCCACGCGCATTGACCTCACCCTGGCCGACTGGGCACAGCAGCGACGTGATGACACCGCTGCCCGCGCGGCGTATCAGAATGTCCTGACGCGGGAGCCAGCTAACGTTGATGCCATTCTTGGCCTGACAGAAGTGGATATCGCCGCCGGCGACAAAGCGGCGGCACGCAGCCAGCTGGCGAAACTGCCCGCCACTGACAATACCTCACTGAATACACAGCGGCGCGTGGCGCTGGTACAGGCGCAGCTTGGCGATACCGCAGCGGCGCAGCAGACGTTTAACAAGCTGATCCCGCAGGCAAAATCTCAGCCGCCGTCGATGGAAAGTGCGATGGTACTGCGTGATGGTGCAAGGTTTGAAGCGCAGGCGGGCGAGCCAAAGCAGGCGCTGGAAACCTACAAAGACGCGATGGTCGCATCCGGTGTGACGCCGACGCGTCCGCAGGATAACGACACCTTTACCCGTCTGACCCGTAACGACGAGAAAGATGACTGGCTGAAGCGCGGCGTGCGCAGCGATGCGGCAGATCTCTATCGCCAGCAGGATCTTAACGTCACC
>NZ_PTRL01000008.1:0-239389 GCF_002966005.1 Escherichia sp. MOD1-EC5433
TTGACTGGCATGTTTACCAAATTTAAGTTGCATCTCAATGGTTTCTTCAGCGTAAACAGAGTTTTTATACAAACTGACACTCTGGGTATCATAGTGTAGTTTTTACGATTGTAAATATCCTGTATGCAGGAACTCATCCTTTTGGATGATATCGCATACAATTAATTTACCATCAGTCTTAGAGCCAGTTCGTCCGGATAGGGATCGAAGTAATTCTGTGTAAGCAAGTAATCATTAGGATACTCACCCAGATAATGCTTCAGCAGAGTCAACGGCGCAAGAAGAGGTAATGTGCCAGAACGATAGTTAAGTATAACCTCGCTCAACTCTTTACGCTGGCGTGTACTTAAGTAGTTACTAAAATACCCCTGTATATGCATCAGCACATTCGTGTGATTTTTACGTGATGCAGGTTTTCTGAGAATCGCCATCAGCTTATCACGATACACCTCAAAGTATGATTCAAGATCCGCCCACTCGTGTATTGCAGCCACAAATGGTCCCATATCTTTATAGCCTGTCTGACTATGCGCCAACAACTGAAGCTTATAACGACTATGAAAAGCCAATAACTCTCTTCTTGATAATTTCTCCTTGTAAAGGTGATTGAGCTCATGCAAAGCAAAAACTCTTTCAACAAAATTCTCACGAAGCACTGGATCATGTAATCGCCCATCCTCTTCAACCGGTAGCCAGGAAAACTTTTCCATCAAAGTGCTCGTAAATAGTCCCACTCCATCTTTACGACCTCGATTACCATTTTCATCATAGACACGCACGCGCTCCATGCCACAGCTGGGAGATTTAGCACAAACCACAAACCCCGATACATCCTTTAATTTGTCCATATAAGAACGACTAAACTCTGTCATTCTCTCTGTCACATCCTCATTCTGGTCGTGGCTGAAACACATCCGTATATTTCCTTGCGTCGAGCGCACAAGACGTAGAGCAGGACGCGGAACTGGCAGCCCTATAGCCATTTCCGGACATACTGGTCTGAATGTTACCCATTCCACTAATTTGTCCATTAAAAAGTCAGCTCTTTTGTGACCACCATCAAAACGAACAGCAGAACCGGCCAAACAACCGCTGATTCCAATCACAGGTTTTTTTATCATATCCTCCCCCTTGACTAATTCATTAACACATAAACTGTGTAGTGCACGGAATAAATTGCCTTTCTGGCGTCATCACTGACAATTTTTCTGTTATGGACTATTCCTAATATAGTATGAAAGTTCTTTAAGTGATCGGTCGTAATCATCTATCTTTCATACTTACTCTCAACTATCAAAAGTACAGGATTTATTATGAAGTTATGGCCTGTGTTGACTGGCATTGCGCTCTCTTTCACTCTTATAGCATGTAAGGCCCCGACACCACCTAAAGGTGTGCAGCCGATTACAAATTTTGACGCCAACCGCTACCTCGGAAAATGGTATGAAATAGCTCGCCTCGAGAACCGGTTCGAACGTGGTCTGGAACAGGTCAGCGCTACTTATGGAAAACGGAACGACGGAGGGATTCGTGTACTTAACCGTGGATACGATCCAACGAAAAATAAATGGAGCGAGAGCGAAGGTAAAGCATACTTTACTGGAGATACTAAAACTGCAGCGTTGAAGGTTTCGTTTTTTGGCCCCTTCTATGGTGGCTATAATGTAATCAAACTGGATGATGAGTATAAGTATGCTCTTGTCAGTGGTCCGAACAGAGAATACCTATGGATTCTGGCAAGGACCTCAACTATTCCAGATAAAGTAAAAGCAGACTATGTGCGAACCGCTCAAAAGTTGGGATTCAATGTCAATGAATTATTATGGGTTAAACAATAAAATCCCTACCCGAAATGATACTTATTAGAAAAAAACCAGCCTTTGGGGAGGCTGGCTAAATCAGGAAACAAGCTGTTATATGATAATAACTACGTTGCGATTCCAACATTTAAAATGTTAGACTAATGACAATCAGACAGCAACTTTTCCTTTAATTATTTCGAACAATCAGCATCCATCTCCAATCGGAGATCCAACACCATCAGCATACCCTCCACTACGCCCTCAGCTTTCTGGAGCATCCTGCCAACCCAACAATCAGATCGCCCATGCTTACGTGCAAGCGCCATAAAAGTCATGCCGCCGACATAATAGTCCACCAATAAATCATGCAAATCGCTGTTGTTCTTTTTCAGACGGGCCATGCACCCGCAAATGATCATCGCGTCATCGTCACAACATTGTGGGCGAGATTTTACTTTTGAAGGAATTAATCCCTTAAAACCGGCGGCAATGGACGACCAGGTCACATCTTCATGATTATTAGCCGCCCACGCTCCCCAACGCTCAAGAACCATCTGAATATCACGCATCAACTTACTCCACAAAAATCAGACCAGAACGCCAATTACAAGCAAAAATCAACAAAACAGTATTAGTTGATTGTTATCTCTGACTTCATACTCCTGCTCCTGTCAGGGTTTTGGCGTAATTCTTCAGTATTCGGTAATCGGTCAAAACAGAACCGGGGAAACGATATAAGCGCAGACGCCCCCAGCGGTGGCGAAGAAGTTCTGCCATATAAAACTCAAACATCATTCATTCCCCATTTCGGTGATGGTCAGTTCCAGCCTCCCACCTTTGGTAACAGGCATCTTCACAACGCGGTAATCAACGACCTGAGCATCATCCAGCCAGAAACCTGCTTTGGTGAGTGCGTCAAAAGCGGCTTTTTGCAGATTATCCAGGTCACGGCGACGGCGATCCGGCATGTGGCACTCAATACGGATTTTCACTGGCATAGCCAGGCCGATATCCAGCATTGCGTTTTTAATGATTCGGGTGACGTTATCGCGGTATGCCTGCCCTTCTGCGCTGATGTGTGTGCGCCCGCGATTATGGCGGTAGTAGCGGTTATTGCTCGGCGGCCAGGGTAGTGTGATGTGGTAAGTATTCACGCCTTAATTACCCCCTCTTTCAGCCAGATAACCTGCGTTCTCGCCATACCTTCCAGCGCGCATTCTTTTGCATATCCAGCGTTAACAAAATTCGTGCGACGGTCGATCTCATCGTGACAGGCAGAACATGCAATGGTGGCAATCAGGTCTGGCGGTTTAATACCGGTGCCGCACAATCCAGCCAGCCGGATATGTGCCAGTACAGACGTTTCAGGGTTGCCATTACATACGCCAGGGATTCTTACCTGGCATTCCCGACCACGCGCTGCTTTTCTCAAATCAGCCATGACTCCTCCTTGCTGCCAGTCGCAACCATTTTTTATCAACCAAGCTGGCGGTATATCCGAGCAGTGTTGGTATTTCGGATGGCTTCAGCTCAGGTTTACGCTTACGACGATTTGGTACTCTGTAGATGTGTCCGTTCATGACACGAATAAGCGGTGTAGCCATTACGCCTCCTGCTTGTCGCGCAGCAGCTGGAACTCGCAGCTCTGTGGAATAGTCAGGTGGCAACCAATATTCATCGCCCAGGCTTCAACCTTACACAGGAAGACATACATCTCTCCGGTATCAAGATCGGAGGTATGGCGTAACGACTGGATAATGGTGATCTCACCGGTTACGACATCAACCAGGTCTTTGGTTTCATAACCGAGATATGTGTGTTTGAGAGCATCTTTTACCCAAGCTGGAGTGGCGAACGTTTTACCCTTGCTGATGAGGTATTCACTGATTTCGCTGTACCACATGTGGCTGAGTGCATTCTGGGAAAGACTGCGTCTCTCGCGCCACGGTTTAAGCACCATGCGAAAGCATTTGCCGTCCTCCAGATAAGGCTGGATCTGCTGACCGATAGCAGTGAAGTTACCACGATGCAATTTGATGCCGTCTTGTGGGAGGTTCACGCTTCACCTCCGCAGAGGTCAAACGCTGGATGCAAAGAATTGCAGGTGCATTTCTGCATCTGTGAAAGGAGAAGATAGTTTGGATTGTATGTGCGCATAAACGTCCCCGTTTAGCGCAGAAGTCACCGGAGTTGTTCAGGCTCCGATTACTTAATTATGGCAAGTTGATTATCGCAAATCAAAGGTTTTAATTGTGCTTTATTCTTTCAAGCGTTTCCTTCATACCAAAGCCTATAAAGTTTTTCTTCTTCGTTTGGGTTAATAGGCTCACCATGTTTTAATTTTTCAGTGTACAAAATTGTTGAACAAATCGCGGAAGTTAATCCAGTGATCGCCATCTGCTGCAGATCGGATTTTTGTGTCCCCCCCAACAGACGATCTCCCATCCATGTAATAATTGTATCCATGCTTCAGCCCTTCTTAGTAAATAGTGTGTAGGGCGACTGAAGGACCGAGTTTATGCTTTTTCGCATTGCTTTCAGTTAGTAGACCGGTATCGCACCGGAAACAATCCTACGGCAAATTGGTTGTCTGACCTCTCGGTTTTTCGTGCATTAACCGATACCCACTACAGTCTCGGCGAAAGCTGCACACCCCCAAGGTGTACTGGTAGCACTCGGCACAGCCTAGCGCGCCACTTTCTTCTCACTATCCAGTCTAATTTTATCCCCTAGTCAGACACTCAGATGTAGTGCTCCGCAGCGGCATGCGGGGGAATACAAAAACTCGGACAAAATTGGGCCCTCCTTTTTGAATCACTCGCGGGGATGTAGTTATTAATACATGGGAAAAGATCTGTTTTCAAATCCAACATTATATGGTTTCAATACCACGGGGTGGCTATGTGGCTATGTGTTTCTCATTATTATTTACAATCTACTGTAATCGCTCCGAACGCAAATGCGTCAATACTCGAATCAACTGATCATCCTGCCACGACTGAAATCTCAAATAGGCCGTTTCTCAAGTAAGAGATTTTGAATGCATTATTGGCTACTGAAATAAAAAACCCAGCGCCAACTGGGTTCATATGAAATTTTTTTGTCATTTCCAATTGCAAGACTGTGAAATTTTTTCCACAACCTTATCAATCTCAGACAAGTCAAACTCAACTACTTGCATAGTTGATCCATAAGGTTCAAACCCAAAAATAGCTTTTTTATGCTTAGCCAAGGTCTTTATAAATTGTATTGGTTGTGGAGCAAATGCAGAATCACCGCCTTCCCCACCTCCCCAAGCACTCTTGACCGGCTTTCCGCCATCTAACCGCACTGTAATTCTTGGGTTGTCCGAACCCATATAATCATTGAATGATAAATAGGCATCTGTTTTGTTATCACTACAACGCAACACCAGTGAAGTTGCACGATCAGTACCTGCTTTGTTATATGAATCTGGTGATAAATTAAGAGCCACAAAGTCAGTCTGGTCAGTCATTTTATTTATCTCAGACTTTGTTATCCACGGCCCTAACTTCTCTACACCAGCATTTGCAGTAAACGAGGCACTTATGACAAAGGCTATAATAAATTTTCTCATAACCCTATCTCCTTGGATTTAAAGAACTAAATATTATCAAGTCTCTTGCCACTAGAAAACCCACTTTATTTCCAAACTCTGATGGCATTCCTGAAAATCCGCTTCATACTCACTTGCCCCGCCCTATCATCCTGAGTAGCTAACCGTTAAACAAACGTTCGCCAGACCTTACCATCAATGACCAGGATTCCTGCCCGCGCCATTTTTGCCGCAGCCTGATTTATGCTGGTTAATGTCACACCTGTTGTCGCAGCAACGTCCGGCGCACAGAAGCTCTTGTGCGTCTCCAGATAATGAATAATTGCCTCTTTGCCCGTCATACAGTTGCTCCTTTCAGTCCGAACTTCGCTTTGATTTCTGCGATCTTCGCCAGAGCCTGTGCACGATTTAGAGGCCTACCGCCCATGACAGGAAGTTGTTTTACTGGTTCAGGTATCGCCTCACCACGGTTAATTCGCGCGGTCATACAGGTCAGCTCATCGGCAGCTTTACGCCGTAATTCCGCGTCAGTCAGCGCATTGGCCCGCATGTTCTGGTACAGGTTGGTAACCAACCAGTAGTGCGCGTTTGATTTCCATGGATAAGACTCTGCGTCCGGATACAGGCCACGCTTCCGGCAATACTCGTAAACCATATCAACCAGCTCGCTGGCGTTTGGCAGTCCGGCGGTAACGGATGCTTCTTCCCGGCACCAGGCGACAAACTGCCCGGGTGATGGCAGGAATGGTCGATTCTGCCGACGGGCTACGCGCATTCCTGCGTTAACCTGTTCCATTGTGGTGATCCCGTTTTCCCGGAAAGCCAGAACCCACTGGCGGCGGATTTCGTTCAGTTCGTTCTGGTCCCGGTTAGCCAGGCTCGCCGGGAAAGTTGCCAGTAACTGGCTGAACACACCGTTGATGATCCGCGCTACCTGCTGTACCTGCGGCTTTTCGTCGTACTGTTCCGGCATGTTGTTGGCGATCCGGCGCATCTGCTCACGGTCAAAGTTAACCATCTGTGCGGCGATGTTTTTCATAAATCCACCCCATAAATCCAGTCAGTGTTTGTCAGGTCGAGTTTTGATTTTCCGGCTGTCACGCCAGCCTGTTGCTTGTTACGGTTGATTTCGAGTTGGGTCCACTTGTCGCGGAGTTTGGCCGGACTTAGCACGTTACCGGACCAGAAGTTGTCCTGGCATGCCCAGCGGAACAGCACGCACATGTCGCGGTGGTTACGTCCGTCACGTTCACGCATCAGGCGGATATCGTTAGCCCACCCTGCAAAATTCGGTTTTCTGGCTGATGGCGCGATGGTCTTCACCATGTCAAACATCCACTCTGCGGCGGTCAGGTCTTCTGCTGTCCCCCACCTGCTGCCGCTCTGAATTGCAGCATCTGGTTTCTCCACAGGAAGATCGTTTTCTGGTTGGTCAGAGGATTCGCCAGAATTCTCGGACGAAAAAGGTTTTATATTGTCTTTTGTTAGTTTGTCTTTTGTGTTTACCTGATTCGGGTAAACGCCTTTACCTGATTTGGGTAAACTTTTCTTACCTGATTCAGGTAAATTTACCTCTTTCAGGTAAACTTTATTTTTCTTACCTGATTCGGGTAATGTTGACCATTCACTGACCACATTATTAATGCCGATATTCCGCCCGCTCTGAATAAGAATCCCACGCTTTACCAGAACGCTTTTTGCAGCAGAACACTTGTGCGGCAATATCCCGGTCAATTCGGAAAGTTGCTCGTTGCTCACCCAATCCAGTTTTTTATTAAAGCCATATGTTTTGCGCATGACAGCCAGGAAGACCAGAAGCTGGTGCTGTGTTAATCCGGCCAGCATCACAGCTTCCAGCAACTCATTTGCAATGCGCGTATAACCATCATCGAGATCTGCCACGCGCGGCTCCTTTTGTGCCACATCCGGCACTGGAAAATTGAATATCTCAGCAGTGTTTGCCATAATTCCTCCCGCAATGAGTGTGTTACGATTTGCACCTGAAAGTCGGTTCTGTTCGCGCAGACCGGCTTTCGCCATTTCTGAACCTGTCATATTGCCCCCAGCATGGTGGTGACCATCGCCATCAGTGGACCAGCCAAATCCGGGTCCACACGAAACATCGACACAATGCCTTCACTCATCTCCTTCAGTTTCTGGTGGCGTGGTGCGTTGAGAATGACAGCCTGTTTTGCCTCACTGAGTTCCTTTTCCATTTCAGCCAGCCGAGCCATGAAGCTATCCTGCTCAACCAGGTGGCCGCGATATTTCAGCGGTAGTACTGCCAGAATTGCTGGAGTCAGTTCACGCACGTTATTTCGGTATTTTTCAGAATCGAATTTGTTATCGAGAAAGCGGAACAGCTTCTGGCGTGCACGACTGACATCATCAGGAAAATCGATAGTGCCGCCGCCCTGTGCTCGATACTCATTCACAATGAGTGCGGCAACGACATCCTGATTATCTACAGCCGACCAGGCGCGGATGGCATCACGGATTTTTTCGTGGCCTGGCACCTGTTTTATTTGAGAACGATTTATCACCGCAGTCGGGATAAATCCGCTAGTCTGTTGGTATGTAAGTGGTTGCATAGTCATTGCCTTATCAGTTAACGCCGCAGTTTAGGCGGCAGAATTACTCGCGTTAAACAATGGTGCGAGGTCGGGACGAATATCTGCTGGTTTAATCTTTCCACCAGTGGCTGAGACAATTTTCATTACATAGCGGGCATCAATTCCGCCACCGTGTAGCCAACGCCAAACAGTGGGTTGGGCTACACCGCATAGATCTGCCAGTCGTTTTTGACTACCTGTAATACTGATTGCGAGTTGAATGGTTTGATTTGTCATTATCAATTCCTATTGGTATTGCAATGAATGAATAATAGCAATGCGTATTAATCCAAGCAATAGCAAAACGTGTTTTGACCATCAATACGCAAGCGTATAAATTAAAACTTATGAAAAAAGAAACTCTTGCTGATCGCTTAAACCTAGCGATGGAACAATCTGGAATGTCTCAAGGCGCTCTTGCAAAGGCGTCTGGCGTAGCTCAACCCACAATCTGGAGACTGACAAGCGGCAACGCGCGCGGCTCAACAAAAATTGTTGAAATAGCTAATGCATTGGGTGTTCGAACAGAATGGCTCTCATCAGGCATAGGCCCGATGAGAAATGACGGTCAACAATCAGGGAAGCCTGCTGTCAGCCATTCCAAATACTTCAAAATTGACGTTCTTGATATAGAAGTCAGTGCCGGGCCGGGTGTAATCAACCGTGAGTTTGTAGAAGTTCTACGCTCGGTTGAGTACTCGTTTGACGATGCTCGTCACATGTTCGATGGCAGGAAGGCGGAAAATATCCGCATCATTAACGTGCGTGGTGACAGCATGTCAGGAACGATCGAACCAGGTGATCTGCTGTTCGTTGATATCACGGTTAAATCTTTCGACGGTGATGGTATCTATGCGTTTCTGTACGACGACACAGCCCATGTAAAGCGTCTGCAAATGATGAAGGATAAGCTGCTGGTTATCTCTGATAACAAGAGCTACTCACCGTGGGACCCGATCGAGAAAGACGAGATGAACCGGGTGTTCATCTTCGGTAAGGTTATTGGGAGCATGCCGCAGACGTATAGGAAGCATGGGTAGCGGATTAGCTAATCATTATGATGTTGTTCAAATTTAAGAGGTCCGCATGTCTTCGATTTGGGGAAAAAAGTTGATGACGAAAGAACAAGAGCCAAACACTGATGAAGTGAAACCAGAGCAAGGAAGTTTGTTTGAATTAGAATTTCATGAATATACACCTTCAAGCTTAGGCACAGCACACCTTTCTGGTTTCGCTATTGCCACTGATGAAATGGAATATGCAGTTAAAAGCATGCGCTCCACCCCACCTTTTCCTGTACAAAACCCAACTCAAGTACCGGCAGCGGAATGGTTTTGCACAAATTTAGCTGAAAAATGCGGCATCGCTACACCTGTGTGCAAAATTCTCAAGTGTATTGCTAATGGGGAGTATGTTTTTGGCTCTCGCATAGAGTTTTCAGCCTGGAAATCTGGTCTCAATAGTCCTCAATGGATAAATTTGCTCTCAAATGCTTCTGAATCCTTAAAGAAGCAACTCTGGGCAATTTATGCATTTGATCAGTTTGTATATAACATTGACAGACACCTCAACAACTACTTATACATGGAAAACACCCGAGGCAATGTTATAGTTAAAACATTCGATTTTAGTCTAAGCTCTTTTGTTATAGGCTGGCCACGAAATACCCCTCATATACTACCAACAGACTCCAGTACAACAACAAACTGGACGATTGCTAAACAATTCATTGGCGACACTGATGATCTGAGAAAGTGCGCATTATCTGTCCTTGACAAAATTGAAAAAATTGGAGTTGAGGCTATATCTGATATACTTAACTCTATGCCTGAAGCATGGATGCCACCAATGCATAAGGAGTATTTTTTGAAGTGGTGGGACAGCGAGGAGCGAATCGATAGGCTAAATGCCATAAGACTGGAGATAACATCTTGAAAACTTTCAAATACAGCTTAATCAGAGTTACACCGAACTTAGAGAAAGGTGAAACGATTAACGTTGGTTTGATCGTTTACCATGACTCTGACATAGACGTACGTATGCTCAATTCAGTTTCAAAACTTAAAGCGATTGACAAAGATCTTACCTTAGATTACTTAGAGGATCTTTCGACCTCGCTTTTTGATTTGTCACAAAAAATCAACAATGCTGAACTTCTTCCTTGTCTTTTTAAGGGAGCATTATCGTTATCGTCATTTGGCATGTTCACTCTTCAAGCCAACGAAGATTACGAAGCTAAAGTTACTGATCTAATGAATCGGTTAGTAAACCCACAAAAACAGCCACATAAACAGTTGAAAAAAAAGGTTTTTTCTGAATTAAAATCCACCTTTATACAACATGGAATTTTCAGTAAGTATTTTGAAGATCTTTCCCAACATAAAATCGTAGCTAATTATCCAATTAGTAATGAAGAAGGGTTAGTTGCAGATTTTTTGTTAAAAAATGGCAAATACCATCTTACAGAAACATTAGATTTTCGTTCTGAAAATATAAAAAAACAAATGGGTGAAGCTGCGATAAGTGTTTTAACAATTACTAAAGCCTACGAATTATACAATTCAAATATTGATTCATTTGTAATTTTTGCCGCTGAAACGACAGCACAAGAAAAGTCAGCAAAACAGCAGCTAAATCTACTGGAAAAACACGCTGATAATCTTATCAACGCATATAGCAAAGAAGACATGCGTTCATATTACGAAAAGATGCTGAATGCTGCCTCTATGTTACAGTAGAAAAAACTGACTAATTTAATTAATAACCCGGCCACCGTGCCGGGTTTTCTTTTGTCCCCTCCCCTCATCACACACCGCTCAAAAAACCACCACACCCCTGCTTCAGTTATCGCTATGCGATGCAAGTCACAAAATTAATTCTTTTTGCTATCAAACATTTAATATCAAAACACATTAGTCAATAGCAATAAGTATTGATATCACCAATAGCAATAGCTATTATCACCATATCGCAACAACACAACGATACGGCAACCACCTGATTCACCGTTGCGATGACCGCTTAGATCCGCAGCTTGAATTTCAGCAGGCTCCGGGGAGTGCGAGGGGTGAAGCGGACGCGTGAACGTCGGTGTGACCAGCTGAAATTAACTCAACATTTCATACCTTAGTCGCTTCAACGAGGCGGCTTAGTTATGACAACCGGCGGCCATCCACCGCCTGAATACGCGCAGAAGTCTCTATATGTTCAGCAGCCCAGCTTACGGGCAGGAGTTTTTATGGTTCATCAACATTACGGAACGCAGACCGTTAATCGAGGTGCGGTCATGCCAGGAATGCTGGTCAAACACAAAGATGGTACCTGGACTGCATCAGCTAATTTACGCGGACGGCTTTATCTGCATCGCGGCATCGAGCGCACTTATACCCGTGATTTGCTCGTGGAAGTTTTTCTCGACGGACGCGGTAACGGCCTGAATCACTAATCCCCTTTCCTGTTTTCCTAATCAGCCCGGCATTTCGCGGGCGATATTTTCACAGCCATTTTCAGGAGTTCAGCCATGAACGCTTATTACATTCAGGATCGTCTTGAGGCTCAGAGCTGGGCGCGTCACTACCAGCAGCTCGCTCGTGAAGAGAAAGAGGCAGAACTGGCAGACGACATGGAAAAAGGCCTGCCCCAGCACCTGTTTGAATCGCTATGCATCGATCATTTGCAACGCCACGGGGCCAGCAAAAAAGCCATTACCCGTGCGTTTGATGACGATGTTGAGTTTCAGGAGCGCATGGCAGAACACATCCGGTACATGGTTGAAACCATTGCTCACCACCAGGTTGATATTGATTCAGAGGTATAAAACGGATGAGTACAGCACTCGCAACGCTGGCAGGGAAGCTGGCTGAACGTGTCGGCATGGATTCTGTCGACCCACAGGAACTGATCACCACTCTTCGCCAGACGGCATTTAAAGGTGATGCCAGCGATGCGCAGTTCATCGCATTGTTGATCGTCGCCAACCAGTACGGCCTTAATCCGTGGACGAAAGAAATTTACGCCTTCCCTGACAAGCAGAACGGCATCGTTCCGGTGGTGGGCGTTGATGGCTGGTCCCGTATCATCAATGAAAACCAGCAGTTTGATGGCATGGACTTTGAGCAGGACAATGAATCCTGCACATGCCGGATTTATCGCAAGGACCGTAATCATCCGATCTGCGTTACCGAGTGGATGGATGAATGCCGCCGCGAACCATTCAAAACCCGCGAAGGCAGAGAAATCACGGGGCCGTGGCAGTCGCATCCCAAACGGATGTTACGTCATAAAGCCATGATTCAGTGTGCCCGTCTGGCCTTCGGATTTGCTGGTATCTATGACAAGGATGAAGCCGAGCGCATTGTCGAAAATACCGCATACACTGCAGAACGTCAGCCGGAACGCGACATCACTCCGGTTAACGATGAAACCATGCAGGAGATTAACACTCTACTGATTGCCCTGGATAAAACATGGGATGACGACTTATTGCCGCTCTGTTCCCAGATATTTCGCCGCGACATTCGCGCATCGTCAGAACTGACACAGGCCGAAGCAGTGAAAGCTCTTGGATTCCTGAAACAGAAAGCCACTGAGCAGAAGGTGGCAGCATGACACCGGACATTATCCTGCAGCGTACCGGGATCGACGTGAGAGCTGTCGAACAGGGGGATGATGCATGGCACAAATTACGGCTCGGCGTCATCACCGCTTCAGAAGTTCACAACGTGATAGCAAAGCCCCGCTCAGGAAAGAAGTGGCCTGACATGAAAATGTCCTACTTCCACACCCTGCTGGCTGAGGTTTGCACCGGTGTGGCTCCGGAAGTTAATGCTAAGGCGCTGGCCTGGGGAAAACAGTACGAGAACGACGCCAGAACCCTGTTTGAATTCACTTCCGGCGTGAATGTTACTGAATCCCCGATCATCTATCGCGACGAAAGTATGCGCACCGCCTGCTCTCCCGATGGTTTATGCAGTGACGGCAATGGCCTTGAGCTGAAATGCCCGTTTACCTCCCGGGATTTCATGAAGTTCCGGCTCGGTGGTTTCGAGGCCATAAAGTCGGCTTACATGGCCCAGGTGCAGTACAGCATGTGGGTGACACGAAAAGATGCCTGGTACTTTGCAAACTATGACCCGCGTATGAAGCGTGAAGGACTGCATTATGTCGTGGTTGAGCGGGATGAAAAGTACATGGCGAGTTTTGACGAGATGGTGCCGGAGTTCATCGAAAAAATGGACGAGGCACTGGCTGAAATTGGTTTTGTATTTGGGGAGCAATGGCGATGACGCATCCTCACGATAATATCCGGGTAGGCGCGATCACTTTCGTCTACTCCATTACAAAGCGAGGCTGGGTATTTCCCGGCCTTTCTGTTATCAGAAATCCACTGAAAGCACAGCGGCTGGCTGAGGCGATAAATAATAAACGAGGGGCTGTATGCACAAAGCATCTCCCGTTGAGTTAAGAACGAGTATCGAGATGGCACATAGCCTCGCTCAAATTGGAGTCAGGTTTGTGCCAATACCAGTAGAAACAGACGAAGAATTTCATACGTTAGCCACATCCCTTTCACAAAAGCTGGAAATGATGGTGGCGAAAGCAGAAGCAGATGAGAGAGACCAGGTATGACAACCACTGAATGCATTTTTCTGGCAGCGGGCTTCATATTCTGTGTGCTTATGCTTGCCGACATGGGACTTGTTCAATGACACCTCAGCAAGAAAACGCCCTTCGCAGTATTGCCCGTCAGGCTAATTCTGAAATCAAAAAAGCCAGACAGCAGTTTCCGGATAAAAACGTCGATGACATTTGCCGTAGCGTACTGAAGAAGCACCGCGAAACGGTAACGCTGATGGGATTCACACCGACTCATTTAAGCCTGGCGATCGGCATGTTAAACGGCGTCTTTAAGGAACGGTGAACATGAAAAGCAAAATCATCAGGGAGCTACAGGCTCCTTTTTTATTGTTCGCATTCACCCTCAAGCGTATTAACCAACAATTCAGGGATTAATGAAAGATGGCAGACATCATTGATTCAGCATCAGAAATCGAAGAATTACAGCGCAATACAGCAATAAAAATGCGTCGTCTGAACTATCAGACTGTATCCGCAACTCATTGTTGTGAATGTGGCGATCCGATAGATGAGCGAAGACGCCTGGCTGTTCAGGGTTGTCGGACTTGTGCAAGTTGCCAGGAGGAGATCGAACTTAAGAACAAACAATGGGGACTGTGATGGCCTCAAAGCAGCAAATTTCAACATCGTCCAACTGAGGTGTAAAAATGTTCAGAATCATTTTTCCTAACACCTGGTACGTCGACCACCACGGCACTCCCTGCAAAATCCTGCGTTCTACCCACAACAAAGTTCACTACATCCGAAAAGGCAGAACATGTATCGCCAGCATGTTCCGCTTTAATCATGACTTTGAACCTGTGAATAAAGCTGATGCAGATCGGATAGCAGAAGAGATCGAAACGGCAGAACACATTAAGAAGTTACGTGCCATACGCAGGAAATAGAAAAATTGATAAATTCAATACTGCATTTCTCAGCATTAAATTTATCTCTATGACCAGTCAAGAGATGTACCTGCCATGAGCTTAATATCATGTCAGATATATCGGTCACAAACTCCCTCAGCAGCTAAGAGGAGGACAAATGTCTCGACTAATCACTTTACAGGACTGGGCTAAAGAAGAATTTGGGGACTTAGCACCAAGTGAGCGAGTTCTGAAAAAATACGCGCAAGGGAAAATGATGGCCCCACCCGCTATAAAAGTTGGTCGCTACTGGATGATTGACCGAAATTCCCGTTTTGTAGGAACGCTTGCAGAACCGCAACTCCTAATAAACGCAAACCCAAAACTCCAACGGATAATCGCTGATGGCTGCTAGACCCCGATCTCACAAAATCTCTATACCTAATTTATATTGCAAATTAGATAAGCGAACCGGAAAGGTATATTGGCAATACAAACATCCACTATCCGGTCGTTTTCATAGCTTAGGAACTGATGAGAATGAAGCAAAACAAGTTGCTACTGAAGCAAATACCATTATTGCTGAACAACGTACCAGACAAATATTAAGCGTCAATGAGCGTCTGGAAAGAATGAAAGGCAGGCGCTCAGACATTACGGTGACAGAATGGCTTGATAAATATATTTCTATCCAGGAGGACAGGCTGCAACATAATGAACTAAGACCCAACTCCTATCGGCAAAAAGGCAAACCCATTCGTCTTTTCCGTGAGCATTGTGGAATGCAACACCTCAAGGATATTACCGCACTTGATATTGCCGAAATAATTGATGCTGTAAAGGCTGAAGGTCATAACAGGATGGCGCAAGTCGTGAGAATGGTGTTGATCGACGTCTTCAAAGAAGCACAACACGCAGGACATGTTCCGCCAGGATTTAACCCAGCGCAGGCAACAAAACAACCGCGAAATCGAGTAAACCGCCAAAGATTGTCACTGCCCGAATGGCAGGCAATATTTGAAAGCGTAAGCAGACGGCAGCCCTATTTAAAATGCGGCATGCTACTTGCTCTTGTTACTGGACAACGTTTAGGCGATATCTGCAATTTGAAATTCTCTGATATATGGGACGACATGTTGCACATTACTCAGGAAAAAACCGGTTCAAAACTTGCTATTCCGCTTAACCTGAAATGCGATGCTCTGAATATTACCCTTCGTGAAGTTATATCTCAGTGCAGGGATGCTGTTGTTAGTAAATATCTGGTCCATTACCGTCACACTACCTCTCAAGCAAACAGAGGAGACCAGGTTTCTGCAAATACTCTGACAACGGCTTTTAAAAAGGCCCGGGAAAAATGTGGCATAAAATGGGAGCAAGGAACTGCGCCCACATTTCATGAGCAGCGATCTCTGTCAGAACGGTTATATCGGGAACAGGGTCTGGATACGCAAAAGTTGTTAGGTCATAAATCCAGAAAAATGACCGACCGATACAATGATGATCGTGGTAAAGACTGGGTTATCGTAGATATTAAAACAGCATAGAAAATAGCCAGTTTTGGGGAAGGGTTTTGGGGAAAGTTTTGGGGAAGATTTTACATCTTCATAAAACAACGGGCGTATAACACGCCCGTTTCAATATTTAACACATGTAGAGATTACATGTTCTTGATGATCGCGTCACCAAACTCTGAACATTTCAACAGTTTAGCGCCTTCCATCAGACGTTCGAAGTCATAGGTTACGGTCTTGGCGTTGATTGCGCCTTCCATACCTTTAACAATCAGGTCTGCGGCTTCAGTCCAACCCATATGGCGCAGCATCATCTCAGCGGAGAGGATGATAGAGCCTGGGTTAACTTTGTCCTGACCGGCGTATTTCGGCGCAGTACCGTGGGTGGCTTCAAACAGTGCGCATTCGTCACCGATGTTTGCGCCAGGTGCGATACCAATACCACCAACCTGTGCTGCCAGAGCGTCAGAAATGTAATCACCGTTCAGGTTCATACAGGCGATAACGTCGTATTCAGCCGGACGCAGCAGGATCTGTTGCAGGAATGCATCAGCAATCACGTCTTTAATGACGATCTCTTTGCCGGTGTTCGGGTTTTTAACTTTCAGCCACGGGCCGCCGTCGATCAGTTCACCGCCAAACTCTTCACGCGCCAGCTGGTAGCCCCAGTCTTTAAACGCACCTTCGGTGAACTTCATGATGTTGCCTTTGTGCACCAGGGTCACAGAGTCACGGTCGTTAGCAATTGCGTATTCGATCGCTGCACGAACCAGACGTTTGGTGCCTTCTTCCGAACATGGCTTAATACCGATACCGCAATGTTCCGGGAAGCGAATTTTCTTCACGCCCATCTCTTCACGCAGGAATTTGATCACTTTCTCGGCGTCGGCAGAGTCAGCTTTCCATTCGATACCCGCATAAATGTCTTCCGAGTTTTCACGGAAGATAACCATATCGGTCAGTTCAGGGTGTTTAACCGGGCTTGGGGTGCCCTGATAGTAACGTACCGGACGCAGGCAGATGTAGAGATCCAGTTCCTGGCGCAGGGCAACGTTCAGAGAACGAATACCGCCACCAACCGGAGTGGTCAGCGGGCCTTTAATGGCAACACGATATTCACGAATCAGATCAAGGGTTTCAGCAGGCAGCCAGACATCCTGACCATAAACCTGTGTGGATTTTTCACCGGTGTAAATTTCCATCCAGGAGATTTTACGCTCGCCTTTATAGGCTTTCTCGACTGCAGCGTCGACCACTTTCAGCATGGCTGGGGTTACATCTACACCGATTCCATCACCTTCAATGTAAGGGATAATCGGATTTTCAGGAACGTTGAGTTTGCCGTTTTGCAGGGTGATCTTCTTGCCTTGTGCCGGAACAACTACTTTACTTTCCATTCACCTCTCCTTCGAGCGCTACTGGTTTGCTCGTCTGCCACCACGTTGCATATGCGTTTGCGTCCTGCGATACGGATGCTTTAGAGCAATTTTTTGTTAATGATTTGTAATTAGCTTGTCAATACTACCCTATTGTTTGCCGTCATGAAAGATGCGCGTTATTAGGCTATAATGCGGCAATTCATAATCTCTGAAAATACCATGCAAAAAACTTCTTTTAGAAATCACCAGGTTAAGCGATTCAGCTCGCAACGTTCTACCAGGCGTAAACCTGAAAACCAGCCCACGCGCGTGATCCTGTTCAATAAACCCTATGATGTTCTTCCGCAGTTCACCGATGAAGCCGGGCGTAAAACATTAAAAGAATTCATCCCGGTTCAGGGCGTTTATGCGGCAGGTCGTCTTGACCGCGATAGCGAAGGGTTACTGGTACTGACCAATAATGGCGCGTTACAGGCGCGTTTAACCCAGCCGGGTAAACGCACCGGAAAAATCTACTATGTGCAGGTGGAAGGCATTCCCACACAAGATGCACTTGAAGCCTTGCGCAATGGCGTAACCTTAAATGATGGCCCTACCCTGCCCGCAGGTGTGGACCTGGTTGAAGAACCGGAGTGGTTATGGCCGCGTAATCCGCCAATTCGTGAACGCAAAAGTATTCCCACCAGCTGGCTGAAGATCACCTTATATGAAGGACGTAATCGCCAGGTGCGCCGCATGACCGCCCATGTTGGTTTCCCCACGCTGCGACTGATTCGCTATGCGATGGGTGATTACTCTTTGGATAATCTTGCCAATGGCGAATGGCGAGAAGCGACAGATTAAGGACGCAAAATGTTTAAACCGCACGTTACCGTTGCCTGCGTGGTGCACGCAGAAGGTAAATTTTTAGTCGTTGAAGAGACGATTAATGGTAAAGCGTTATGGAACCAACCCGCCGGGCATCTGGAAGCAGATGAAACCTTAGTGGAAGCCGCCGCCCGTGAGCTGTGGGAAGAAACCGGCATCAGCGCGCAACCGCAACACTTTATTCGTATGCATCAGTGGATTGCGCCAGATAAAACGCCGTTTTTGCGTTTCCTGTTTGCCATTGAGCTTGAGCAAATATGCCCAACCCAGCCTCATGACAGCGATATCGACTACTGCCGTTGGGTCAGCGCCGAAGAAATTTTACAGGCGTCAAATCTGCGCTCGCCGCTGGTGGCGGAAAGTATTCGTTGTTATCAAAGCGGGCAACGCTATCCGCTGGAGATGATTGGCGATTTTAACTGGCCTTTTACAAAGGGTGTCATCTAAAAGGCTGCGTGATAGAATACGCCGCCTTGAAGTTCAATGTCGTGAGTAATCCAATGTCTGAAACCGCAAAAAAAGTAATCGTCGGCATGTCCGGCGGTGTCGATTCCTCCGTTTCTGCCTGGCTGTTGCAACAACAGGGATATCAGGTCGAAGGCCTGTTTATGAAGAACTGGGAAGAAGATGACGGTGAGGAATATTGCACGGCGGCAGCGGATCTGGCTGATGCCCAGGCTGTCTGCGACAAGCTCGGCATTGAACTGCACACCGTCAACTTTGCTGCCGAGTACTGGGACAACGTCTTTGAACTGTTCCTTGCCGAATATAAAGCCGGTCGCACGCCGAATCCGGATATTCTGTGCAACAAAGAGATCAAATTTAAAGCCTTCCTCGAATTTGCCGCCGAAGATTTAGGTGCCGATTATATCGCTACCGGCCATTACGTGCGTCGGGCAGATGTCGATGGCAAGAGCCGCCTGCTGCGTGGTCTGGACAGCAATAAAGACCAGAGCTACTTCCTTTATACGCTCAGCCATGAGCAGATTGCGCAAAGCCTGTTCCCGGTCGGCGAACTGGAAAAACCGCAGGTGCGTAAGATTGCAGAAGATCTTGGTCTGGTCACCGCGAAGAAAAAAGACTCTACCGGCATCTGCTTTATTGGCGAACGTAAATTCCGCGAGTTCCTGGGTCGTTATCTCCCGGCGCAACCGGGCAAAATCATTACCGTTGATGGCGATGAAATTGGCGAACACCAGGGACTGATGTATCACACCCTCGGTCAGCGTAAAGGTCTGGGTATCGGTGGCACCAAAGACGGCACCGAAGAACCGTGGTACGTCGTCGATAAAGACGTCGAGAACAACATTCTGGTTGTCGCACAGGGTCATGAACATCCACGTCTGATGTCTGTCGGGCTGATTGCCCAGCAGTTGCACTGGGTCGATCGTGAACCCTTCACCGGCACTATGCGTTGCACGGTGAAAACCCGCTATCGCCAGACCGACATCCCGTGCACCGTCAAGGCGCTGGACGACGATCGCATTGAAGTGATTTTCGATGGGCCGGTTGCCGCTGTTACGCCGGGTCAGTCTGCCGTCTTCTACAACGGTGAAGTGTGCCTCGGTGGCGGTATCATTGAGCAGCGTCTGCCGCTGCCGGTCTGATTTTTTTCTTTACTTAAAACAAGGAAGCAGTGAACGTGGCAAAGAATTACTATGACATCACCCTCGCCCTGGCCGGTATTTGTCAGTCGGCTCGCCTGGTGCAACAACTCGCTCACCAGGGGCATTGTGATGCCGATGCGCTACACGTTTCACTCAACAGCATTATTGATATGAACCCCAGCTCCACGCTGGCGGTTTTTGGCGGTAGCGAAGCCAACCTGCGCGTCGGGCTGGAAACCCTGCTCGGCGTGCTCAATGCCAGCAGCCGTCAGGGCTTGAACGCTGAGTTAACCCGCTACACCCTTAGCCTGATGGTGCTTGAGCGTAAACTTTCATCTGCCAAAGGTGCGCTCGACACTCTGGGTAACCGGATTAACGGCCTGCAACGCCAGCTCGAACACTTCGATTTACAGTCCGAAACGCTGATGAGCGCGATGGCTGCCATCTATGTTGATGTTATCAGCCCGCTTGGCCCGCGCATTCAGGTCACCGGTTCCCCTGCTGTATTGCAAAGCCCGCAGGTGCAGGCGAAAGTTCGCGCTACCCTGCTGGCAGGCATTCGCGCCGCCGTGCTCTGGCACCAGGTCGGCGGTGGACGTCTGCAACTGATGTTTTCTCGTAATCGCCTGACCACTCAGGCAAAACAAATTCTTGCTCATTTAACCCCGGAGTTGTGATCTATGGAATTATCCTCACTGACCGCCGTTTCCCCTGTCGATGGACGCTACGGCGATAAAGTCAGCGCGCTGCGCGGGATTTTCAGCGAATACGGTTTGCTGAAATTCCGTGTACAAGTTGAAGTACGTTGGCTGCAAAAACTGGCCGCGCACGCAGCGATCAAGGAAGTTCCTGCTTTTGCTGCCGACGCAATCGGTTACCTTGATGCAATCGTCGCTAATTTCAGCGAAGAAGATGCTGCACGCATCAAAACCATCGAGCGTACCACTAACCACGACGTTAAAGCGGTTGAGTATTTCCTGAAAGAAAAAGTGGCAGATATCCCAGAACTGCACGCGGTATCTGAATTCATTCACTTTGCCTGTACTTCGGAAGATATCAATAATCTCTCCCACGCATTAATGCTGAAAACCGCGCGTGATGAAGTGATCCTGCCATACTGGCGTCAACTGATTGATGGCATTAAAGATCTCGCCGTTCAGTATCGCGATATCCCGCTGCTGTCCCGTACCCATGGTCAGCCAGCCACGCCGTCAACCATCGGTAAAGAGATGGCAAACGTTGCCTACCGTATGGAACGCCAGTACCGCCAGCTTAACCAGGTGGAGATCCTCGGCAAAATCAACGGTGCGGTCGGTAACTATAACGCCCACATCGCCGCTTACCCGGAAGTTGACTGGCATCAGTTCAGCGAAGAGTTCGTCACCTCGCTGGGTATTCAGTGGAACCCGTACACAACCCAGATTGAGCCACACGACTACATCGCCGAACTGTTTGATTGTGTTGCGCGTTTTAATACCATCCTGATCGACTTTGACCGTGACGTCTGGGGTTATATCGCTCTTAACCACTTCAAACAGAAAACTATCGCTGGTGAGATTGGTTCTTCCACCATGCCGCACAAGGTTAACCCGATCGACTTCGAAAACTCCGAAGGTAACCTGGGGCTTTCCAACGCGGTATTGCAGCACCTGGCAAGCAAACTGCCGGTTTCCCGCTGGCAGCGCGACCTGACTGATTCTACCGTGCTGCGTAACCTCGGTGTGGGTATTGGTTATGCACTGATTGCTTACCAGTCTACCCTCAAAGGCGTGAGCAAACTGGAAGTGAACCGTGACCATCTGCTGGATGAACTGGATCACAACTGGGAAGTGCTGGCTGAGCCGATCCAGACAGTCATGCGTCGCTATGGCATTGAAAAACCGTATGAGAAGCTGAAAGAGCTGACTCGCGGTAAGCGCGTTGACGCCGAAGGTATGAAGCAGTTTATCGACGGTCTGGCGTTGCCAGAAGAAGAGAAAGCGCGCCTGAAAGCGATGACGCCGGCTAATTATATTGGTCGTGCCATCACGATGGTTGATGAGCTGAAATAATCCCCTGTCAAGGCCGGATGGCGATGCTGTCCGGCCTGCTTCTTAAGCTAATCTTTTCCTGTATTACCTCCCCTACCCGCTGGTTTAATTAATGTTTACTCCCATAAACACATAATCGCGTTACACTATTTTAATAATTAAGACAGGGAGAATAAAAATGCGCGTACTGGTTGTCGAAGACAATGCGTTGTTACGTCACCATCTTAAAGTTCAGATTCAGGACGCTGGTCATCAGGTCGATGACGCAGAAGATGCCAAAGAAGCAGATTATTATCTCAATGAACATTTACCGGATATTGCCATTGTCGATCTTGGCTTACCTGATGAAGATGGCCTGTCGCTGATCCGCCGCTGGCGTAGCAATGATGTTTCACTACCGATTCTGGTATTAACCGCCCGTGAAAGCTGGCAGGACAAAGTCGAAGTTTTAAGTGCCGGTGCTGATGATTACGTGACCAAACCGTTTCATATTGAAGAGGTGATGGCGCGTATGCAGGCGTTGATGCGGCGTAATAGCGGTCTGGCTTCGCAGGTTATTTCACTGCCACCGTTTCAGGTTGATCTCTCCCGCCGTGAATTATCCATTAACGACGAAGTGATCAAACTGACCGCGTTTGAATACACCATTATGGAAACGCTAATCCGTAATAACGGCAAAGTGGTCAGCAAAGATTCGCTGATGTTACAGCTCTACCCGGATGCCGAATTGCGGGAAAGCCATACCATTGATGTATTAATGGGCCGACTGCGTAAGAAAATTCAGGCGCAATATCCGCAAGAAGTGATTACCACCGTTCGCGGCCAGGGCTATCTGT
The DNA here is from genome assembly GCF_002966005.1 of Escherichia sp. MOD1-EC5433. Taxonomy (NCBI): domain Bacteria; kingdom Pseudomonadati; phylum Pseudomonadota; class Gammaproteobacteria; order Enterobacterales; family Enterobacteriaceae; genus Escherichia; species Escherichia sp. MOD1-EC5433. The sequence goes on from NZ_PTRL01000008.1 coordinate 22,710, forward strand.
TCGAATTGCGCTGATGAAAAAATTACTGCGTCTTTTTTCCCCACTCTCGCTACGGGTACGTTTTCTGTTGGCAACAGCAGCGGTAGTGCTGGTGCTTTCGCTTGCCTACGGGATGGTCGCGCTGATCGGTTATAGCGTCAGTTTCGATAAAACCACTTTTCGGCTGTTACGTGGCGAGAGCAACCTGTTCTATACCCTCGCGAAGTGGGAAAACAACAAATTGCATGTCGAATTGCCCGAAAATATCGACAAGCAAAGTCCTACTATGACACTGATCTATGATGAGAACGGGCAGCTTTTATGGGCGCAGCGTGACGTTCCCTGGCTGATGAAAATGATCCAGCCTGACTGGCTGAAATCTAATGGCTTCCATGAAATAGAAGCGGATGTTAACGATACCAGCATCTTGCTGAGTGAAGATCATTCTATACAGCAACAGTTACAGGAAGTACGGGAGGATGACGACGACGCTGAGATGACTCACTCGGTGGCAGTAAACATCTATCCGGCAACGCCGCAGATGCCGAAGTTAACCATTGTGGTGGTTGATACCATCCCTGTAGAGCTTAAAAGTTCCTATATGGTGTGGAGCTGGTTTGTCTATGTGCTTTCAGCCAACCTGCTGTTAGTGATCCCTCTGTTATGGGTCGCCGCATGGTGGAGTTTACGCCCTATCGAAGCCCTGGCAAAAGAAGTCCGCGAACTGGAGGAGCACAACCGGGAACTGCTCAACCCCACCACCACGAGGGAACTTACCAGCCTGGTACGTAACCTGAACCGACTGTTAAAAAGTGAGCGTGAACGTTACGACAAATACCGCACCACGCTCACCGACCTGACACACAGTCTGAAAACACCGCTGGCGGTGCTGCAAAGTACGCTACGTTCCATGCGTAGTGAGAAGATGAGCGTCAGCGAAGCAGAGCCGGTAATGCTGGAACAAATCAGCCGCATCTCGCAGCAAATTGGCTACTACCTGCATCGCGCCAGTATGCGCGGTGGTACATTACTTAGCCGCGAGTTGCATCCTGTCGCCCCACTGCTGGACAATCTCACCTCAGCACTGAACAAAGTTTATCAGCGTAAAGGGGTTAATATTTCCCTCGATATCTCGCCAGAAATCAGCTTTGTGGGTGAGCAGAATGATTTTGTCGAAGTGATGGGCAACGTACTGGATAACGCCTGTAAATACTGTCTTGAGTTTGTCGAAATTTCAGCCAGACAAACCGATGATCATCTCTATATTGTGGTCGAGGATGATGGCCCCGGTATCCCGAAAAGCAAGCGTGAAGTGGTCTTCGACCGTGGTCAACGGGTTGATACCTTGCGTCCAGGACAAGGTGTTGGTCTGGCAGTCGCACGTGAAATTACCGAACAATACGACGGAAAAATCATCGCCGGAGAGAGTATGCTCGGCGGTGCACGAATGGAAGTGATTTTTGGTCGCCAGCATTCTGCGCCAAAGAGTGAATAAATATGCCCTTTCTTCACGCATTACGTTAAGCATCCGTTATAATCGGTTGCAGATACCCGCCTATGGACGCTTAACATGGAATACCAACTTACCCTTAACTGGCCCGATTTTCTTGAACGCCACTGGCAGAAACGTCCGGTAGTGTTAAAACGCGGCTTTAATAATTTTATTGACCCAATCTCTCCAGACGAGTTGGCGGGTCTGGCGATGGAAAGCGAAGTCGACAGTCGACTGGTCAGTCACCAGGATGGCAAATGGCAGGTCAGCCACGGCCCGTTCGAAAGCTACGATCATCTCGGTGAGACCAACTGGTCATTGCTGGTGCAGGCAGTGAATCACTGGCATGAACCAACCGCCGCGCTGATGCGTCCGTTCCGTGAATTACCGGACTGGCGCATTGACGATCTGATGATCTCATTTTCCGTACCTGGTGGTGGCGTCGGCCCGCATCTCGATCAGTACGACGTGTTTATTATCCAGGGCACCGGTCGTCGTCGCTGGCGGGTCGGCGAAAAGCTGCAAATGAAACAGCATTGTCCGCACCCGGATCTGTTACAGGTCGATCCGTTTGAAGCAATTATCGACGAAGAACTGGAGCCGGGCGATATTCTTTATATTCCACCGGGATTCCCGCACGAAGGCTACGCGCTGGAAAATGCGATGAACTACTCTGTCGGTTTTCGTGCGCCCAATACGCGGGAGCTGATCAGCGGTTTTGCCGATTATGTGCTGCAACGTGAGCTGGGCGGTAATTATTACAGCGATCCGGATATCCCTCCTCGCGCCCATCCGGCTGATGTTCTGCCGCAGGAGATGGATAAACTGCGTGAGATGATGCTCGAATTGATCAACCAGCCGGAACACTTTAAACAGTGGTTTGGCGAGTTTATTTCCCAGTCACGTCATGAACTGGATATCGCGCCGCCAGAGCCGCCTTATCAACCGGATGAAATCTACGATGCGCTGAAACAAGGTGATGTACTGGTTCGTCTGGGTGGTCTGCGCGTATTGCGCATTGGTGATGATGTATACGCCAATGGTGAAAAGATCGATTCTCCGCACCGTCCGGCGCTGGATGCGCTCGCCAGCAATATTGTGCTGACCGCCGAGAATTTTGGCGATGCGCTGGAAGATCCGTCATTCCTCGCGATGCTCGCGGCGCTGGTCAATAGCGGGTATTGGTTCTTCGAAGGGTAAGTTTGAATGTAAGCCGGATGCGGCATCACATGCCGCATCCCTTTTCGCTTACTTCCGTTGCGCCGTTAACTCGGCAATACGCACGATCACCTGCACCGCTTTTTCCATTCCTTCCAGGGTCACAAATTCATGTTTACCATGATAGTTGTAACCACCAGTGAACAGGTTCGGGCACGGTAATCCCATAAACGACAACTGCGCACCGTCGGTGCCGCCACGGATCGGTTTCAGATCCGGTTCAATATCACAATCACGCATCGCCTGCTGGGCGATATCGAGAATATGCGGATGATCCACAATTTTCTCGCGCATGTTGTAGTAACTGTCTTCAATCACCAGTTCAATGTAGCAGTCAGGGTGCAGCCCTTTGCCCACTTTCTTGGCAATTTCCATCATTTTACGTTTGCGTGCTTCAAACTGTTTACGGTCGAAATCACGAATGATGTAGTGCATATCGGCACGCTCAACGGTGCCTTTCATGCTCGTCAGGTGATAAAAACCTTCATAACCTTCGGTAGTTTCCGGGCTTTCATCCGCCGGAACTTCTGCATGAATACGTGCGGCCAGCGATAGCGCGTTAACCATCACGCCTTTTGCCGAGCCTGGGTGAACGTTGTTACCGACAATTTTGATATTCACCGATGCGGCGTTGAAGTTTTCAAACTCAAGTTCGCCTACGCCACCGCCATCGACGGTGTAAGCCCAACGGGCATCAAAGGCGTCAACATCAAAGTGTTTCGCCCCTTTCCCCACTTCTTCATCTGGCGTAAAGGCGACGCGAATATCACCATGCGGAATGTTTTTCTGTTGCAGTACCGCCAGCGCGGTCATGATTTCTGCAATACCTGCTTTGTCATCGGCACCTAACAAGGTTTTACCATCGGTGGTAATCAGCGTCTGACCCAGAAGCTGATGCAGAACCGGGAACATAACCGGTGATAAAACTTCATCGCCGATACCCAGCGCAATGTCACCACCACGATAGTTTTCAACAATTTGCGGATTTACATTTTTACCGCTGCAATCCGGAGAGGTATCCACATGAGAAATAAAACCAATCGCCGGGATATCGCCAGGAACGTTAGCCGGTAACGTCGCCATTAGCGTTCCTTTCTCACTTAAGGTCACATTGATAAGCCCCATCTCTTCGAGCTGATCTTTCAACAGATGCAATAACTTCCACTGACCTTCCGTGCTGGGAACCTGTCTCACTCCCGCTTTTGATTGGGTATCCAGAGACACGTAGTTCAAAAAACGCTCAAGTAGTTTATCCATGTAGTCACCCTCACTTTTCGTGACAACATTATTAAGAAGCAAGAAAAGACAAATATTGCGTCAGGTCACTTTTACCCCTGCAAGCGGGAATATTTATCAACATTACCTTAATCAATATAAAGCTAAGCCAGTAATTCACAACAAGGATTGGCGATTCCGATGGTTTGCCGTAGAATTACCGCCCTCATTAAGAGTCACCAAGGTGGTTAACCACAAACCCCGCATCGGTAAGCCATCCGTTGCGTTTACATGGGACAGAGTAAAAAATTGAATAAACAACCGAGTTCGCTTTCACCGCTGGTGCAATTGGCGGGAATTCGCAAATGCTTTGATGGTAAAGAAGTCATTCCCCAGCTTGATCTGACTATCAACAATGGCGAGTTCCTCACGCTGCTTGGCCCTTCTGGCTGCGGTAAAACAACCGTTCTTCGCCTGATTGCGGGTCTGGAAACTGTTGATTCCGGGCGCATCATGCTGGATAACGAGGACATCACCCACGTTCCGGCGGAAAACCGCTATGTGAACACCGTTTTCCAAAGCTACGCGTTATTCCCCCACATGACCGTATTCGAAAATGTGGCCTTTGGCTTGCGTATGCAAAAAACCCCCGCTGCTGAAATTACGCCTCGCGTGATGGAAGCCCTGCGGATGGTACAACTGGAAACCTTCGCTCAACGCAAACCGCATCAACTCTCTGGCGGTCAGCAGCAACGCGTGGCCATTGCCCGCGCGGTGGTTAACAAGCCTCGTCTGTTGTTGCTTGATGAATCGCTTTCCGCGCTGGATTACAAACTGCGCAAACAGATGCAGAACGAGTTAAAAGCGTTACAGCGAAAACTTGGCATTACTTTCGTCTTCGTTACCCACGACCAGGAAGAGGCTCTCACTATGTCTGACCGGATTGTGGTGATGCGCGATGGTCGCATTGAACAAGACGGCACACCACGTGAAATCTACGAAGAGCCAAAAAACCTGTTCGTTGCCGGGTTCATTGGCGAAATCAATATGTTTAACGCCACGGTGATCGAACGTCTCGACGAGCAACGCGTACGCGCCAACGTTGAAGGCCGCGAGTGTAATATTTACGTTAACTTCGCCGTTGAGCCGGGGCAAAAACTGCATGTTCTGCTACGCCCGGAAGACTTACGCGTTGACGAAATCAACGACGATAACCACGTCGAAGGGCTGATTGGTTACGTTCGCGAACGCAACTACAAAGGCATGACGCTGGAGTCAGTTGTCGAACTGGAAAATGGCAAGATGGTGATGGTCAGCGAATTCTTTAATGAAGACGATCCTGACTTTGACCACTCTCTCGACCAGAAAATGGCCATTAATTGGGTAGAAAGCTGGGAGGTCGTACTGGCTGATGAAGAACACAAGTAAGTTCCAGAATGTAGTGATTGTCACTATTGTCGGTTGGCTTGTGTTGTTTGTCTTTCTGCCCAACCTGATGATCATTGGCACCAGCTTTTTGACCCGCGACGACGCCAGTTTCGTCAAAATGGTCTTTACGCTGGATAATTACACACGTCTGCTCGATCCGCTCTATTTTGAAGTGCTCGTGCACTCGCTGAATATGGCGCTGATCGCCACTCTCGCCTGCCTGGTACTGGGCTACCCGTTTGCCTGGTTTCTGGCAAAATTGCCGCATAAAGTGCGACCGCTGCTGCTGTTTCTGCTGATTGTTCCGTTCTGGACCAACTCACTGATTCGAATCTACGGGCTAAAAATTTTCCTCAGCACCAAAGGCTATCTCAACGAGTTCCTGCTGTGGCTGGGCGTTATTGATACCCCAATTCGCATCATGTTCACCCCCAGCGCGGTGATTATCGGTCTGGTTTACATTCTGCTACCGTTTATGGTGATGCCACTCTATTCCAGTATTGAAAAACTGGATAAACCTTTACTGGAAGCGGCACGCGATCTCGGTGCCAGCAAACTGCAGACTTTTATCCGTATTATTATTCCGCTGACGATGCCAGGAATTATTGCCGGATGTCTGCTGGTGATGCTGCCAGCCATGGGCTTGTTCTATGTATCCGACCTGATGGGCGGTGCGAAAAACCTACTGATCGGTAACGTCATCAAGGTACAGTTCCTTAATATTCGTGACTGGCCGTTTGGTGCTGCCACCAGCATTACGCTGACTATCGTAATGGGTCTGATGTTGCTGGTTTACTGGCGCGCTTCTCGTTTGCTGAATAAGAAGGTGGAACTCGAATGATCGGTCGACTGCTTCGCGGCGGTTTTATGACCGCTATCTACGCGTACCTGTATATCCCAATCATTATTTTGATTGTGAACTCCTTTAACAGCTCGCGCTTTGGCATTAACTGGCAGGGTTTTACCACCAAATGGTATAGCCTGCTGATGAACAACGACAGCTTGTTACAGGCGGCGCAACATTCACTGACGATGGCGGTATTCTCGGCGACGTTTGCTACGCTTATCGGTTCACTGACGGCGGTTGCGCTGTACCGTTATCGCTTTCGCGGTAAGCCGTTCGTTAGCGGAATGCTGTTTGTGGTGATGATGTCGCCAGATATCGTGATGGCGATTTCTCTGCTGGTGCTGTTTATGCTGTTGGGTATTCAGCTTGGCTTCTGGTCGCTATTCTTCTCGCATATCACCTTCTGCCTGCCATTTGTGGTGGTGACAGTGTATTCGCGCCTGAAAGGTTTTGATGTGCGGATGCTGGAAGCGGCGAAAGATCTCGGCGCCAGCGAATTTACCATTCTACGGAAAATCATTTTGCCACTGGCAATGCCGGCTGTGGCGGCGGGCTGGGTGCTAAGCTTTACCCTGTCGATGGACGATGTGGTAGTTTCGTCGTTTGTCACCGGACCGAGCTATGAAATTCTGCCGTTAAAAATTTATTCGATGGTCAAAGTCGGCGTATCGCCAGAAGTTAACGCGCTGGCAACCATATTACTGGTGCTGTCGCTGGTGATGGTTATTGCCAGCCAGCTTATTGCTCGTGATAAAACGAAAGGTAACACAGGGGACGTTAAATGAAAAAATGGTCACGCCACCTGCTCGCGGCGGGTGCTCTGGTACTGGGCATGAGCGCCGCTCACGCCGATGACAACAACACGCTGTATTTCTACAACTGGACCGAGTACGTGCCGCCAGGACTGCTTGAACAGTTCACCAAAGAAACCGGTATTAAGGTTATCTATTCGACTTACGAGTCAAATGAAACCATGTACGCAAAACTGAAAACGTACAAAGACGGTGCCTATGACCTGGTGGTTCCTTCAACCTATTACGTCGATAAAATGCGTAAAGAAGGGATGATCCAGAAGATCGACAAGTCGAAGTTAAGCAACTTCAGCAACCTCGATCCAGACATGCTCAACAAGCCGTTTGACCCGAATAACGACTACTCCATTCCGTATATCTGGGGTGCGACGGCGATTGGCGTTAACGGTGATGCGGTGGATCCGAAATCCGTTACCAGCTGGGCCGATCTGTGGAAGCCTGAGTACAAAGGCAGCCTGCTGCTGACCGATGATGCCCGTGAAGTATTCCAGATGGCGCTGCGTAAGCTGGGCTACTCCGGTAACACTACCGACCCGAAAGAGATTGAAGCTGCGTATAACGAGCTGAAAAAACTGATGCCAAACGTCGCAGCGTTTAACTCCGATAACCCGGCTAACCCGTACATGGAAGGCGAAGTTAACCTCGGCATGATCTGGAACGGCTCTGCTTTCGTTGCGCGCCAGGCGGGTACGCCAATTGACGTGGTATGGCCGAAAGAAGGCGGCATTTTCTGGATGGACAGCCTGGCGATCCCGGCAAATGCCAAAAACAAAGAAGGCGCGCTGAAATTGATCAACTTCCTGCTGCGCCCGGATGTGGCAAAACAGGTTGCCGAAACTATCGGTTATCCAACGCCAAACCTTGCGGCGCGTAAGCTGTTAAGCCCGGAAGTGGCGAACGATAAAACGCTCTACCCGGATGCTGAAACCATTAAAAATGGTGAATGGCAGAATGACGTTGGCGCAGCCAGCAGCATTTATGAAGAGTATTATCAGAAGCTGAAAGCAGGACGTTAATTCAGCAAACGGGCGGTGGTATTACCGCCCGTTTTTTATTTAGCAAGGATGTGGCTAATGAGTCAGGACAGTAACGTTTTATCCCGCTCTTTCGTCGGTATTGGTTTGGTACTGCTCGTTATTTCTGTTGTTATATTTTACAACCAGTTCACCTATACCAAAAATGCGATGCATACCGAAGGAGTCATTGTTGATGCCGTCTGGTACAACAATCATTCAAACGACGTCGGTGATAATGGTTCCTGGTATCCAGTGGTTGCCTTTCGCCCTACACCAGATTACACGCTAATTTTTAATTCGAGTATTGGTAGTGATTTTTATGAAGATAGCGAAGGTGACAGAGTCAATGTCTATTATCCGCCAGGGCATCCAGAAGAAGCCGAAATAAACAATCCCTGGGTTAATTTTTTTGAATGGGGCTTTGTTGGCATAGCAGGCATTATTTTCGGTGGTATCGGTCTGATAATCATGGTCCCCTCCTCTAAAAAATCACGCAGGAAACGGAAGTCCCGCCCATGAAAAAATTCATGATACTGCTCAGTTTACTGATATTTCTGCCTCTGACGGTAACCAGTAAGCCCTTAATTCCAATAATGAAGACACTTTTTACGGATGTTACAGGTACTGTACCAGATGCTGAAGAGATCGCGCGTAAAGCAGAACACTTCCACCAACAAACCGGGATCGCGCCATTTATCGTGGTTGTTCCTGGCATTAATGAAGCCAGTCTCAGGCAAAATGGCAAAGCGATGCTGGCGTATGCGTCATCTTCATTGACTGATGTAAAAGGGAGTGTTCTGTTAATCTTTACTACCCGCGAGCCACGGTTAATTGTGATAACCAACGGCCAGGTTGAAAGCAGCATGGACGATAAACATCTTGGCCTTCTGGTAGAAAATCACACGCTGGCTTATTTACATGCGGACCTCTGGTATCAGGGAATCAATAATGCCCTGGATATTTTGCAAGCACAGATATTAAAACAACCGACGCCACCACTGACATATTATCCGCATCCCGAACAAAAGCATGAGAATGATCCGCCAGGCAGCACCTCGACATTAGGTCTTTTTGCCTGGGCAGTTGCATTCATCATCTTTGCTGCAATTTTTAACTACACGTCGCGCTTTTATTATGCCTTAAAATTTGCAGTGGCCATGACTGTCGCCAATATGGGCTATCAGGCTTTATGCCTGTATATCGATAATAGCTTTGTGATTGTTAAAATATCGCCGCTCTGGGCGGGGCTGATTGGAGTCTGTACGTTTTTTGCAGCACTGTTATGGACGAGTAAAAGTTAAAAGAGGCCGGTAAAGTGCGCGTGTATTATGCCGGATGCGGCGCGAACGCCTTATCCGGCCTACAAAACCCGCAAATTCAATTAATTGCGCCCCATCGTAGGCCTGATAAGCGTAGCGCATCAGGCAATGCTTCCTGCTTTATAAGCCCTTCAGCAACTTCTCAACAAACTCTGGCACTACCTGGCTTGCCGGACCGTAATATTTCTCGGCAAATTCGTTACCAACCTGGCTCGGCTCAAGATTGAGTTCCACGGTGTGCGCGCCATGCAATTTTGCTTCATGAACAAACCCAGCCGCCGGATAAACATGCCCGGATGTGCCAATGGCAATGAAAATATCCGCCATCGCCAGTGCCATATAAATTTCATCCATGCCGAGCGGCATTTCACCAAACCACACCACGTGCGGGCGCAGCGGAGCCGGGAACTGGCAGCAATGACATTTATCTTCTGGCGTAACATCGCCAGTCCAGTCGAGAACCTGTCCACTTTGCGAACAACGTACTTTCAGCAATTCTCCATGCATATGAATCACATTGGTATTGCCTGCGCGTTCATGCAGGTTATCGATATTCTGCGTCACCAGCAAAAAGCGGTCGCCGAGGGCATCTTGCAGTTTAGCCAGCGCAAGATGCGCGGCGTTAGGCTGTATTTCTGGCTGCTGTAACTGTCGGCGACGAGCATTATAAAACGCTTGCACCAGTTCCGGGTCGCGATCAAAGCCCTCTGGCGTCGCAACATCTTCAACACGATGCTCTTCCCACAGGCCATCTGCGGCGCGAAAGGTACGAATACCTGATTCCGCAGAAATACCAGCCCCTGTCAGTACGAGTACTCTTGGTTTTTCCATTGCTTCCGACACCACTTTATCTCTGAAAAAAATACGCTGACGTAAACGCTCATGCAGGCGGCGTTTATTTTTACGAAAACGACTTAACCGATGACCCCGACGCGACAGCATAGCAACCTCTGTTGTTTAATCGGTTAGATGTAGGAACGCAGCTCCACGCATTCCGCCTGCATCACCGTGGCGCGCGCGTTCAATGCGCGGAACACGAGCTACAGGTAAGAGATGACGAGGCAGCCTGTCCGCCAGTTGCGTTGTGATTGCCGGGAAATTGGATAAACCACCGCCAATGACCACCAGATCAGGGTCAATAATGGTCAGGATGTTTCCCAGACAAACCGCTAATAGATCCAGATAACGCTCAACGTGCGCCCTTGCCTGCTCATCGCCTTGATCATAAAGCGCAATAATTTCGGGAGCCTGCAACGGTTGATGATAATAGTGTTGATACAGCCACGCAAAACCGCGACCAGACAGATAATTTTCAATGCAGCCATGCTGACCACAGCCACAGCGGCGTAATGGGAAATCCAGCCCCATCATGGTTAACGCATCGACCGGCAGACGCATATGACCAAACTCGCCGGTAATGTAGCTCTTACCCGTCACCGCCTTACCGTTGAATACCAGTCCACCGCCAACGCCGGTGCCGAGAATTAACCCCATCACCAGCGGATATTGGGTAAATTCATCATCCCAGGCTTCAGAAAGGGCAAAACAGTTAGCGTCATTATCAAGTCGCACATCGCGCTCAAGACGTGCGCTCAGGTCGGCACGCAGCGGTTTACCACTGGCGGCGGGGACATTGGCAGCATACAGCGTGCCATCTTCTGTTTCTGGCATTCCCGGAATACCGATGCCGACAGAACCTTTACAGCCAAAACGCTGGTCAGCTTCGGCTACCAGCTCGCACACTGCATCCAAAAATGCGTCATAGCTGTCACGCGGCGTCGGCACCCGCTTTTCCCACTGCAACTGCCGACTGCTATCAAACACACCTAGCGCAATTTTTGTTCCACCAATATCAAACCCGTAATACATTGCCGCTCCTTGTTTTAATGTACTGCCTTTACTGGCCGCTAAGGACTCGCGCAGGGTCAATATTACTGGCGCGCCGCGCCGGATACCAACTTGCCAAAAGACTCAGCAACAATGCTGTGACCAGTACGTAGAAGACGTCCAGCCAGTGCAATTCCGATGGCAGGAAGTCAATAAAATAAATGTCACTGGAGAGGAACTGATGGCCGATCAGATCTTCAATCCACTCGATAATCGGAGTGAGTTGCAGCGAAACCACCACGCCGATAATCACACCACACAAGCTGCCGAACAACCCAGCCAGCAATCCATACCAGACAAAAATGGCGCGAATTAAACCGTCTTTCGCGCCCAGCGTTCTTAATACTGCGATATCGCCACTCTTGTCTTTTACCGCCATCACTAAAGTGGAGACGATGTTAAAACAGGCCACACCAATCACCAGTACCATCGCCAGATACATAATGGCGCGGATCATCTGGATATCACGATACATATAGCCGTAAGTGCCGATCCAGCTCTTGATATAAACATAGCTATTGGTCACTTCGCCCGCGTCACGCACCAGTTTGTTGGCGTTAAAAACATCCGTCATTTTAAGGGCAATACCTGACACACTGGAACCCATATCAAGATATTGTTGGGCATCCGCCAGCGGGATCATGGCAAAACTGTGATCGAGTTGACCGCTCAGCTGCAAAATTCCGGCAATTTGCAAGCGCACTCGTTTTGGTTGCATCAGTTTATGCTCAGGATTCGAATTTGGGATCATGATCGACACCCAATCGCCCTGCTTCACTTTTAACGCATCCGCTACGCCTTTGCCGATAATAATCTGCTGCTCACCGGCTTTAAAATTGTTCCAGGCATCGCCCTGGACAAACGAGGGCAGCGCACTTAGGCGCTGTTCCTGTTGCGGATCAACCCCTTTTACCTGAAGCGCGCGCAGATTCGCACCGCTTTCCACCAGCCCCGTGAAGTTGATATACGGCGCAGCGGCGGCAATACCTGGCACTTTTTGCACGTTATTCAGTGCTTCCTGCCAGTTAGTCCACGGCTGATCCACCGCTTCAATTTCGCCATGCGGTACTACCGCCAGAATGCGGTTATTCAGTTCACGCTCAAAGCCGTTCATCGCGCTTAAGCCGACGATCAATACCGCCACGCCAAGTGCAATGCCAATGGTAGAAATGACGGAGATCAGCGACACCATGCCGCCACGCCGCCGTCCGCGACTAAAACGCAGACCAATTAATAACGATAAAGGCATCGCCATTACTCCGCCCCCATCAGGCTCAGTTCCGCCGTCAGACGACCATCACGCATTTCCAGTTGGCGGCTCATACGTTTCGCCAGTTGCAGGTCGTGAGTAACCACCAGGAAAGCGGTGCCCTGCAAGCGATTCAACTCCCCAAGCAACTGGAAGATGCTGTCGGCGTTACGTGCGTCAAGGTTACCGGTAGGTTCATCCGCCAGTACCAGACGCGGGTTATTAACCAGCGCACGGGCAATCGCCACACGCTGACGTTCGCCGCCAGAAAGTTCGGATGGACGGTGATTCGCGCGATGCTCCAGCCCCACCGCTTTTAACATTTCCAACGCTCGACTGTTGATTTCAGCGGGCTTTTTCTTGCCAATCAGCAGCGGCATAGCCACGTTTTCCAGCGCGGTAAAATCCGGCAGCAGGTGGTGAAACTGATAAATAAAGCCCAGCTTCTGGTTACGCAGTTCTGCTTTCGCCGCCGACGATAGTTTGCTCATCGGCTGACCGTTAAAAATCACATCGCCGGAAGTTGGCGTATCCAGCCCACCCAGCAAGTGCAGCAAGGTGCTTTTGCCAGAACCAGAGCTACCGACGATAGCCATCATTTCGCCTTCGCCCACGCTGAAACTGACATTGTGCAGCACGTCGGTTTGCACACTGCCTTCCTGATAGCGTTTGCACAGGTTGTCGCATTGCAACAGGATCTTATTCATAACGTAAAGCCTCAGCGGGTTGAGTGGCGGCAGCGCGCCAGGAAGGGTAAAGCGTAGAAAGCAGCGCGATAGCCATCGCCACCAGCGCAATAATAATGACCTGTAAAGGTTCGATAGCGACCGGCAGCGCCGCGCCATCAAGCAGGACGCCGATTATCGGCATCAGATTATTCAACTGGCTGGCAAGCAGCGCACCAAGCGCCGCGCCCAGGATCGCACCAATAATTCCGGCGCTGGCACCCTGTACCATAAAGACCATCATGATTTGTCGCGGAGTTAAACCTTGCGTTTGCAGGATTGCCACTTCGCCCTGCTTCTCCATCACCATCAGCCCCAGCGAGGTAATAATGTTAAACGCCGCAACGGCGACAATCAGGCTCAGCAGCAAGCCCATCATATTTTTTTCCATGCGCACGGCCTGGAACAGCTCACCTTTACGGTCGCGCCAGTCCTGCCATTTACTGCCTTCTGGCAGTTTTTGCTGGCTTAACGAGTCCACTTTCAGCGGCTCATCCAGCCACAGACGCCAGCCGGTGATATTGCCTGCCGGATAACGCATCAGACGCGAGGCATCCTCAATATTCACCAGCATTTCATAGCCGTCGACTTCACTGTTAGCGGCAAAAGTACCAATCACATTGAACAGGCGCTGACTTGGAATACGCCCCATCGGCGTGAACTGGCTGGCAGAAGGCACCATCACGCGGATTTGATCACCGCGATTAACGCCCAACTGTGAAGCAAGCTGTTCACCGAGGATGACATTATATTTCCCCGGCTCGAGGTCGGCTTGTTTCACATTGACCAGATACGGGGTTAGCGGATCTTTTTGCGCCGGATCGATACCCAGCATGACGCCTACCGCCACGCTGCGTGCGCTTTGCAGCACCACATCACCAGTAGTGATAGGCGCGACGCGATTTACTCCGTCCAGTTTGACTGCCGTTTCCGGGAGTTTCTGCGGGTTAAGAGAGCCCTGCTCCGAAGAGAGGATCGCCTGTGGCATCAGGCCAAGGATGTTGTTTTGCAGTTCGCGCTCAAAGCCGTTCATCACTGACAATACCGTGACCAGTGCCATCACCCCGAGGGTAATGCCAATGGTAGAAAGCCAGGAGACGAAACGACCGAAGCGATCCGCTGCACGCCCACGCATGTAACGCAGGCCAATAAATAGAGCGACAGGTTGGTACATGAAATCCGTCTGGTTGCTGTTAGCAAAGACACGAGTATATAAGCGAAAGCAGGATGGGTAAACGCCTGAACTGTAAGTGATCATCAGGGCTAATCTGAAAAGCATCAGTAAATCAATCGGCTAAAGGGTCTCATTTTCTCATCGGCCTTGTGGCCTGATCTTTATCTGAAAAATAACCAAATACAGACAGATACGCATTACACCACGCGACTCGCCCCGCAGGATCAACAGCATGTTAAATAAAAGAGCGTGTTGTTCTGATGAAACAAAAAGAACTATGGATTAACCAGATCAAAGGGTTATGCATCTGTCTGGTGGTGGTTTATCACTCGGTAATCACCTTTTACCCGCATCTGATCACTTTTCAGCATCCGTTATCGGAAGTACTGAGTAAATGCTGGATCTATTTCAATCTTTACCTTGCGCCCTTCCGTATGCCGGTTTTTTTCTTTATCTCCGGCTATTTGATTCGCCGCTATATCGACAGTGTGCCGTGGGGAAATTGTCTCGATAAACGCATCAGGAGCATCTTCTGGGTGCTGGCGCTTTGGGGCGTGGTGCAGTGGCTGGCGCTAAGCGCACTGAATCAGTGGCTGGCACCTGAGCGCGATTTAAGCAATGCCTCCAATGCCGCTTATGCCGATTCCACCGGTGAATTCCTGCACGGGATGCTCACCGCCAGCACCAGCTTGTGGTATCTGTACGCTTTAATTGTCTATTTCGTGATATGTAAAATTTTTAATCGCCAGGCTCTGCCGTTATTCGCCCTGTTTGTACTGATGAGTGTGGCTGTTAATTTCGTTCCCACGCCGTGGTGGGGAATGAACAGTGTGATCCGCAATTTGCCTTATTACAGCCTTGGCGCATGGTTTGGCGCAACATTAATGACCTGTGTTAAAGAAGTACCGTTGCGCCGCCATCTGCTGATGTCTTCGCTGCTGGCCGTTCTGGCGGTCAGTGCCTGGTTGTTTAATATTTCGTTGCTGTTGTCGCTGGTGTCGATTGTGGTGATCATGAAGCTGTTTTATCAGTACGAGCAGCGTTTCGGTATGCGCTCCTCCAGCCTGCTGAATGTGATTGGTTCCAACACCATTGCCATCTACACCACCCATCGCATTCTGGTAGAGATATTCAGCTTAAGTCTGATTCCGCAAATGAACGCGGCGTGCTGGTCGCCGCAACTCGAACTGGCGCTCCTGCTGGTTTATCCCTTTGTCAGTTTGTTGATTTGTACACTGGCTGGCTTGCTGGTACGAAAATTTTCACAACGCGCATTCAGCGACCTGTTGTTCTCCCCGCCTTCTCTGCCTGCAACCAGTTATTCTCGCTAAGCCATCGCCCCAGCCGGGGCGATTCAATTTGCTAAACCATGTCGATTCCGGATAATGAACAGCATTGCTTATCAGAGATATGTCCCCATATGTTGAGGCATATCCTAACGAGAATCTGACAACCGTTATGCCTGAACAATATCGTTATACGCTGCCCGTCAAAGCGGGTGAACAGCGTCTGCTGGGCGAGTTAACCGGCGCTGCCTGCGCGACGCTGGTAGCGGAAATTGCCGAACGTCACACCGGACCGGTGGTGCTCATTGCACCTGATATGCAAAATGCTCTACGTTTGCATGATGAAATCAGCCAGTTCACCGACCAGATGGTGATGAATCTGGCGGACTGGGAAACCCTCCCTTACGACAGTTTTTCGCCTCATCAGGATATTATCTCCTCGCGTCTTTCCACCCTTTACCAGTTACCAACGATGCAACGTGGCGTACTGATTGTTCCGGTGAATACGCTTATGCAGCGCGTTTGCCCGCACAGTTTTCTCCACGGTCATGCGCTGGTGATGAAAAAAGGTCAGCGCCTGTCACGAGATGCATTGCGTACCCAACTGGACAGCGCCGGTTATCGCCATGTTGATCAGGTGATGGAGCACGGTGAATACGCCACGCGCGGCGCATTGCTGGATCTCTTCCCGATGGGTAGTGAGCTACCTTATCGTCTTGATTTCTTTGATGATGAAATCGACAGCCTGCGAGTATTTGATGTCGATAGCCAACGCACGCTGGAGGAAGTTGAAGCTATCAACCTGCTACCCGCGCACGAATTTCCGACCGATAAAGCGGCAATTGAACTGTTCCGCAGTCAGTGGCGTGATTCTTTCGAAGTAAAACGCGATCCAGAACATATTTATCAACAAGTGAGCAAAGGCACATTGCCTGCCGGGATCGAGTACTGGCAACCGCTATTCTTCAGCGAACCGTTGCCGCCACTGTTCAGTTATTTCCCTGCCAATACATTGCTGGTGAATACTGGCGATCTGGAAAACAGTGCCGAACGTTTCCAGGCTGACACGCTGGCGCGTTTTGAGAATCGCGGCGTCGATCCGATGCGTCCACTGCTGCCGCCACAATCGCTCTGGCTGCGGGTCGATGAACTGTTCTCAGAGCTGAAAAACTGGCCGCGTGTACAGCTAAAAAATGAACATTTACCGACAAAAGCAGCGAATGCCAATTTAGGCTTTCAGAAACTGCCAGACCTTGCCGTTCAGGCGCAGCAAAAAGCCCCGCTGGATGCGCTGCGTAAATTTCTTGAATCTTTCGACGGCCCGGTGGTGTTCTCGGTAGAAAGTGAAGGTCGCCGTGAAGCACTCGGTGAACTGCTCGCCCGTATTAAAATAGCTCCACAACGTATTATGCGTCTCGATGAGGCCAGCGACCGTGGGCGTTATCTGATGATTGGCGCTGCCGAACATGGTTTTGTTGATACGGTACGTAATCTGGCGCTGATTTGCGAAAGCGATCTGCTCGGTGAACGCGTTGCCCGTCGTCGTCAGGATTCTCGCCGCGCCATCAACCCCGATACACTGATCCGTAACCTCGCGGAGCTGCACATTGGTCAGCCGGTGGTGCATCTGGAGCACGGCGTCGGGCGCTATGCCGGAATGACCACGCTGGAGGCTGGCGGCATTACCGGCGAGTACCTGATGCTCACTTACGCCAACGACGCCAAACTGTATGTTCCGGTGTCGTCGCTGCATCTGATTAGCCGTTACGCCGGTGGCGCGGAAGAAAATGCCCCGCTGCATAAACTTGGCGGCGATGCCTGGTCGCGGGCGCGGCAGAAAGCGGCGGAAAAAGTGCGTGATGTGGCGGCGGAATTACTGGATATCTACGCCCAGCGTGCCGCCAAAGAGGGCTTCGCGTTTAAACACGATCGCGAGCAATATCAATTGTTCTGCGACAGCTTCCCGTTCGAAACCACGCCGGATCAGGCGCAAGCGATTAATGCGGTGCTTAGCGACATGTGTCAGCCGCTGGCAATGGATCGTCTGGTGTGCGGCGATGTTGGCTTTGGTAAAACAGAAGTGGCGATGCGCGCCGCTTTCCTGGCAGTAGAGAACCACAAGCAGGTAGCGGTACTGGTGCCAACGACTCTTCTCGCACAGCAGCATTACGACAATTTCCGCGACCGTTTCGCCAACTGGCCGGTACGCATCGAAATGATCTCCCGTTTCCGCAGTGCCAAAGAGCAGACGCAAATCCTTACGGAAGTGGCGGAAGGGAAAATCGATATTCTGATCGGTACGCACAAACTGCTGCAAAGTGACGTCAAGTTTAAAGATTTAGGCCTGCTGATTGTCGATGAAGAGCACCGCTTCGGGGTGCGTCATAAAGAGCGCATTAAAGCGATGCGCGCGAACGTTGATATTCTGACGCTTACCGCAACGCCGATCCCACGTACGCTGAACATGGCGATGAGCGGAATGCGCGATCTGTCGATTATTGCCACGCCGCCCGCCCGTCGTCTGGCAGTTAAAACGTTTGTCCGTGAGTACGACAGTCTGGTGGTCAGAGAGGCTGTCCTGCGTGAAATTCTGCGCGGGGGACAGGTTTATTATCTCTACAATGATGTGGAAAACATCCAGAAAGCCGCCGAACGGCTGGCGGAACTGGTGCCAGAAGCGCGGATTGCCATCGGTCACGGGCAGATGCGCGAACGCGAACTGGAACGGGTGATGAATGATTTCCATCATCAGCGTTTTAACGTGCTGGTTTGTACCACAATTATCGAAACCGGGATCGACATCCCTACCGCCAACACCATTATTATTGAACGAGCAGATCACTTCGGTCTGGCGCAACTACACCAGTTGCGTGGCCGCGTCGGACGTTCGCATCATCAGGCATATGCATGGCTGCTGACGCCGCATCCGAAAGCGATGACTACCGATGCACAAAAACGTCTCGAAGCGATTGCGTCTCTGGAAGACCTTGGCGCGGGCTTTGCGCTGGCAACGCACGATCTGGAGATTCGCGGCGCCGGTGAACTGCTCGGCGAAGAACAAAGTGGTTCGATGGAAACTATCGGTTTCTCGCTGTATATGGAGTTGCTGGAAAACGCCGTCGATGCACTGAAAGCCGGACGCGAGCCGTCGCTGGAAGATCTCACCAGCCAGCAAACGGAAGTCGAACTGCGGATGCCGTCGCTGTTGCCGGATGACTTCATTCCTGATGTAAATACCCGTCTGTCGTTCTATAAACGTATTGCCAGCGCCAAAACGGAAAGCGAACTGGAAGAGATCAAAGTCGAGCTTATCGATCGCTTCGGTCTGCTGCCAGATCCGGCGCGTACCCTGCTGGATATTGCCCGTCTGCGCCAGCAAGCGCAGAAACTGGGGATCAGGAAGCTGGAAGGGAATGAGAAAGGCGGCGTGATCGAATTTGCCGAGAAGAATCACGTTAATCCGGCCTGGTTGATTGGTTTGCTGCAAAAACAGCCGCAGCATTACCGCCTTGATGGTCCGACGCGCCTGAAGTTTATTCAGGATTTGAGCGAGCGGAAAACGCGTATCGAATGGGTACGCCAGTTTATGCGTGAACTGGAAGAGAACGCGATCGCTTAATGGTAAATCGGGGGCGTTTCTGCGCCCCCATCTGCAACATTTACAAATTCTTTGCACTTCCCTGCACTATCCGACACTGTCACCATCCATAATTCAGGCTTATCTGTTTATTACAATAACCTTATATTTATTATGGATTTTTGGTGATGATCAAAACGCGTTTTTCTCGCTGGCTAACGTTTTTTACGTTCGCCGCTGCCGTGGCGCTGGCGCTACCGGCAAAAGCCAACACCTGGCCGCTGCCACCAGCGGGCAGTCGTCTGGTTGGTGAAAACAAATTTCATGTGGTGGAAAATGACGGTGGTTCTCTGGAAGCCATCGCCAAAAAATATAACGTCGGCTTTCTCGCTCTGTTACAGGCTAACCCCGGCGTTGATCCTTACGTACCGCGCGCGGGTAGCGTGTTAACGATCCCGTTGCAAACCCTACTTCCAGACGCGCCGCGTGAAGGCATTGTGATCAACATTGCGGAGTTGCGTCTCTATTACTACCCACCGGGCAAAAATTCGGTGACCGTGTACCCCATCGGCATTGGTCAGTTGGGGGGTGACACACTGACGCCGACAATGGTGACTACCGTTTCGGACAAGCGTGCAAACCCAACCTGGACGCCGACGGCAAACATCCGCGCCCGTTATAAAGCCCAGGGGATTGAGCTTCCACCAGTCGTTCCGGCAGGACCGGATAACCCGATGGGCCATCATGCGATTCGTCTGGCGGCCTATGGCGGTGTCTATTTGCTTCACGGTACGAACGCCGATTTCGGTATTGGTATGCGGGTAAGCTCTGGCTGCATCCGTTTGCGCGATGACGATATCAAAACACTTTTCAGCCAGGTCAGCCCCGGCACCAAAGTGAATATTATCAATACGCCGATTAAAGTCTCCGCCGAACCAAACGGCGCACGTCTGGTGGAAGTGCATCAGCCGCTGTCAGAGAAGATAGATGACGATCCGCAATTGTTGCCGATTACGCTCAACAGTGCGATGCAGGCATTTAAAAATGCTGCGCAAACTGACGCCGAAGTGATGCAGCACGTAATGGACGTGCGTTCCGGAATGCCGGTTGATGTGCGTCGTCATCAAGTGAATCAACAAACGCTGTAAATCGCGGACAAAAAAATCCCCGCAGCACAGGGTGTTGCGGGGAAAAAGCAGCAATAACAGGCATTAATGAGGGTTAATGCTTATTTATAAATTACTGCCGTTCCGTGGAGGGTATTCGGACCGGTTACTGAAGTAATACGGAAAGATTTTGCGCCCATCTCATCCGCTTTTTGTGCCAGTTGTTCTTCCAGCGATCCCAGATTTGTCCCCGCGTTAGCACTGATAGTACCCACTTTTTGTTGACCTTCTGGTGTTGCCTGAACTTCAACAGCCGCAAAGCTGGCAAATGACATGGAGCTTAAAATCGCCGCAGCGATGAGGGTTTTTACGTTTTTCATAATAGTGACCTTATGCAGATGAATGGCGTCGCAAGCAATTACTTAACGATCGATAACTAAATGATAGATGTGATCTGGATCACATACAAGATGTTTTTTATAACATTCATTAATTAAATGAAAATTCTTTAAATTTCAGTTAAATAGAGAACAATTATTTTTCTGACTTCTGGACTGGTGAACGGAAGTGATTATTTTTATAATAACCATTCATTCACAGCTAAAAGGTACAACGGCATCATGGCAACTGACTCAACACATTGTGTAAAAAAAAGCCGTGGTCGCCCAAAAGTGTTCGACAGGGAAGCCGCGCTTGATAAGGCCATGAAGTTGTTCTGGCAGCACGGTTATGAAGCGACTTCTCTTGCCGATCTCGTCGAAGCGACCGGAGCCAAAGCGCCAACGCTATACGCGGAGTTCACCAATAAAGAGGGATTATTCCGCGCCGTACTGGATCGCTATATCGACCGTTTTGCCGCAAAGCACGAAGCACAACTGTTTTGTGAAGAGAAAAGCGTGGTGTCTGCGCTGACTGACTATTTCGCTGCCATCGCCAACTGCTTTACCAGCAAAGATACCCCTGCTGGCTGCTTTATGATCAACAACTGCACCACGCTCTCCCCGGATTCAGGAGATATCGCCAATACGTTGAAATCACGCCATGCGATGCAAGAGCGCACTTTGCAGCAGTTTTTATGTCAACGACAGGCGCGCGGGGAAATCCCGACCCACTGTGACGTGACGCATCTGGCGGAATTCCTTAATTGTATTATTCAGGGGATGTCGATCAGCGCCCGCGAAGGCGCATCGCTGGAAAAACTGATGCAGATTGCCCAAACCACTTTGCGTTTATGGCCCGAACTGGTGAAATAAAACGCAAAAAAAGCCCCTCAGCCTGAGCGAATGAGGGGCTAAATTGCAGAGTACAGCCTTGTTATACTTTGTTATTCAGAATCAGTTGCCCGTTGTTATCTAATTGGATTTGTGTACCCGGATCGCGGTCCATGCGGATTTTGCCCTGCTGATCGCCAATCTTATAGGTCACATCATAACCGAGCATTTTTTCTGACTTGTCATACACCGTTTTACAACGCTGTTGGGTGGTGGTGTAAGTATCACGTTCCTGGAGAGAGCCCTGGATCTGGTTACCAGCATATCCACCACCAAGCGCCCCAACGACTGTAGCAACATCCTTACCGCGACCACCGCCAAACTGATGCCCTATCACCCCACCAGCCACAGCGCCCAGAACTGAACCAGCGATGCGATTTTCATCCTGCACCGGCCGGCGATGGGTCACTGTGACATTGCGGCACTCCTGGCGCGGTGTTTTAACTGTTTCCTTGATTGGGATTGCAGAAACAATCTGAGCGTATTGCGGGCCACGTTCAAACACGTTCAGGCTGGCCACTGCCGCTACGCCCAGCGCAGCCGCGACACCAATCCCGATACCCGCCAACATTGATTTATTCACGGGAACACCTCCTTCTTTGCAGTTATGTCAATCATGCAATCGAAGGGGTGAAACAACCATCAGACAGAAGATGAAAAGCGCAGGGATAGCAGGAAATACTTAAG
Source organism: Escherichia sp. MOD1-EC5433 (assembly GCF_002966005.1). Classification (NCBI taxonomy): domain Bacteria; kingdom Pseudomonadati; phylum Pseudomonadota; class Gammaproteobacteria; order Enterobacterales; family Enterobacteriaceae; genus Escherichia; species Escherichia sp. MOD1-EC5433. Next base: position 44,998 of record NZ_PTRL01000008.1, read on the forward strand.
GATTCGGAGGAGTCTGAGGGAATGCCTGATGCGACGCTTAACGCGTCTTATCAGGCCTGCCGCTCGTACCATTTATCCTGGGCGGATAAGGCGTTTACGCCGCATCCGCCAGTACAAGTTGATTAATGCAGTTTCAAACGCGGACGGATAACGCGGTTGATACTACCTACCAACATCATTAGTCCAGTTTTGAAGTAGCCATGCAGCGCAATCTGATGCATCCGATACAGCGAGATATACACAAAGCGCGCAATACGCCCTTCAATCATCATTGAGCCGCGCGTCAGGTTACCCATCAGGCTACCGACGGTGGAGAAGTTCGACAGCGATACCAGCGAACCGTGATCTTTATACTGATAATTTTTCAGCGGTTTGCCATTCATCTGCGCCAGAATATTGTTCATTGCGCAGGTAGCCATCTGGTGTGCGGCCTGAGCGCGCGGCGGGACAAAACCCCCTTCCGGACGCGGGCATGACGCACAGTCGCCAATAGCGTAAATGTCTGGATCGCGCGTGGTTTGCAGCGTCGGTTCCACCACCAGCTGGTTGATACGGTTGGTTTCGAGACCGCCAATATCTTTCAGGAAATCTGGCGCTTTGATCCCGGCAGCCCACACCATCAGATCAGCCTCAATATATTCGCCATCTTTAGTGTGCAGACCACCTTTATCGGCGCTGGTGACCATGGTTTGCGTCAGCACGCGAACGCCCAGTTTAGTTAACTCATTGTGGGCGGCAGCAGAGATACGTGGCGGCAGCGCAGGCAAAATACGCTCGCCCGCTTCTACCAGCGTTACGTTCAACGCTTCGTTGGTCAGGCCTTTGTAACCGTAGCTGTGCAGTTGCTTGACGGCGTTGTGCAATTCAGCGGAGAGTTCTACGCCAGTCGCGCCGCCGCCAACAATCGCAATATTCACTTTGCCATTCGCGCCAAGGTTGGCGGAGTATTTCAGAAACAGATTCAGCATCTCCTGATGGAAACGACGCGCCTGATGCGGGTTATCGAGGAAAATACAGTTCTCTTTTACACCCGGCGTATTGAAATCGTTAGAGGTGCTGCCCAGCGCCATCACCAGCGTGTCATAAGCGATTTTGCGTTCCGGCACCAGCAGTTCGCCTTTTTCGTCGCGCAGTTCAGCAATGGTGATTGTTTTCGCTTCTCTATCGATATCAACCACAGAACCCAACTGGAACTGAAAACCATGATTACGCGCATGAGCCAGGTAACTCAGTGCATCGACGCCTTCATCGAGCGAGCCAGTCGCTACTTCGTGCAGCAGCGGTTTCCACAGGTGGCTGTGATTGCGATCTACCAGCGTAATTTTGGCTTTTTTCTTACGTCCCAGCTTATGTCCAAGCTGTGTCGCCATTTCCAGCCCACCAGCACCGCCGCCGACAATCACAATCTTTTTCAATGGCGTAGTCAACGTGACCCCCTTAAATTTATTAACCAATTGTTAATTAATGGTTATATGCATAGCCCTTAATTAACAGCAGGTTACAGTGATAAAAATGCTCTTCGCTATTGAGAATAACATGAATGGTGCATTGGTCATACCAAAATTGATATGAATCAAGTTTTGTTGCTGAAAAGATAGGCGGATTTACCGGGTGAGATCAAAAAACAGAGATTATTGTTTATTATTTAAGCGGAATCGGGAGAGTGAGGCGTATATGGAGGGCATTTGGTAGGCCAGATACAATGCGCAGCATCGCATCAGGCATTGGTGCACGGCTGTCGGATGCGGCGTGGACGCTTCATCCAACCTACAGAATCCGGGGCGCATCAGATACCAGCAAGGTTACCTGATGCGACCGACGATAGCTTTTAACCGAGGGTTTTGAACGCCTTAATGCGCTGCAAATGCGGGGAGATATTTTTGAATTTGTGCGTCTGCTCTTCGTCCCAGACAATCTCGTAATAATGATGCAACTCTTCAGATGTCCGCTGACTGTTAAGCGCCTCATCGTTACGCGACAAAATCACCAGACAACGATCGCGATTCTTCTCACGGAAATTGGTCACACATTTAGTCGCGATATCGGTGTACTCTTCCGGGCGATCAATCTTCCCTTCCATGTTCTCGTAAGGGAACAAATTGGGGTTGAAGATCACCTGGCGGATATCGCAGAGAAAACCAATCCGTTCTGCCCAGTAACCGCCCAGCCCGACACCGCAAATTAGCGGGCGCTCGTCAACATTCAGTTGCAGCATTTTGTCTACTTCTTTGAGCAGATGCTGCATATCGTGTTTCGGATGCAGAGTGCTGTAGCTTATCAAGCGTACATCCGGGTCAATAAACTGCAATTGTAAAACTTTCTCGTGGTTACCCGGACTGTTAGAGTCAAAACCGTGTAAATAGATAATCATCGCTTCCTCACATAAGCCAGGGTTAGTGACCTGCTTTCTCTTCCTGCCAGCGTTCATGTAACTGATTCAGACGGGCGCTGATCTCTTTCCAGCGAGTCGAGTCCATCAGCTCCTGTCGCGAAAATGAACCTTTATGATACAAACGTGTAACACGCTCTGCCTTGATCGGTGACAGATTATCTAACACGCTGACGGCTCCCTTACGATTATTGCAGACCAGGATCATATCGCAACCCGCATCCAGTGATGCCTGCCCACGTTCGGCATAACTGCCCATAATCGCGGCACCTTCCATCGATAAATCGTCTGAGAAAATCACGCCGTCAAACCCCAGTTCCTGGCGTAAAACTGTTTTCAGCCAGTAGGGAGAACCGCTCGCCGGACGCGGATCAACATCGCTGTAGATCACATGTGCAGGCATAATGGCATCGAGTTTATTTTCACGGATTAAGGTGCTGAATACCGACATATCTTTGGCGCGAATTTCCGCTTGCGGACGTGGGTCGCACGGCGTCTCTTTGTGTGAGTCAGCCGTTACTGCACCGTGGCCTGGAAAGTGTTTACCGGTGGTTTTCATTCCGGCTTCATGCATACCATCAATAAACCGGCTGGCAATTGCGAGGGCTTTTTCGGGATCGGCATGGTAAGAACGCTCGCCAATCGCCGCGCTAATGTGCCCTACATCCAGCACGGGTGCAAAGCTGATATCAATATCCATGGCGATCATTTCACTGGCCATCAACCAGCCTGCCTCTTGTGCCAGTTTGCCGCCTTCTTCCATTCCCAACAGCGCAGCGAATGATTGCGCCGCAGGCAAGCGGGTAAAACCTTCACGAAAACGCTGCACGCGCCCACCTTCCTGATCCACCGCCACCACCAGATGATTGCGCGAAGCTGTGCGAATTTGGCGCACCAGTTCGCGTAACTGGGCAGGATCATGATAGTTACGCGTAAAGAGAATCAGCCCACCCACCAGCGGATGCGCCAGTATTTCACGCTCTTCCGCGTCCAGTTCGTAACCTTCAACATCCAACATTACTGGACCCACACTGCTCTCCTTATTGTTTTATTGATAGCTGCCGCCAGGTGTCATCGGCAAGCCTGATAAATTGTTGATCGCCGCTTTGTTGCCAGCGGTACTCAAACCACCCTGCTTTGAGCATCAGCAACCAGGGAAACCAGCGCCTGACCTGACGCCATAATTGCGCCGGATTAATCTTCGCCCGCGCGGCATAGTCATTGACCAATTGCCGGTGCTGCTCAGTATTTTCCACCCACACCGCCGCCAGTTCCAGCGCGATATCGCCATCACCAGCATACTCCCAGTCAATGAGTTTTAACCCAGAAGCACTATGCACTAAGTTTCCGGCATGAACATCCATATGCAATGGGCTTAAGCGTAATGGCTGTGGTTCCCGTATTTTGCGCAGACGTTTTAATAGTCGCAGCCAACCCGCTGTCCGTCGCGCAGGATCGCTTCGCTGCCAGTACCTTTCCAGTAACGGCAGCAGGGTTATTCGCCAGCCAAAGCGCGGTTGTTGATGCAGATAATACAGCAAGCCTGCCAGTTCGTCGGTATCCGGCAATTGCGTTTTTACCTCGCCGGGCAAATAGTCAACCACCATCCAGCCACGGAGATAGAGATGTGGCTTCGGTGCAAGGTATGCCGGTAATCGTGATAACGCCCGATACTGGCGCAGGAACACGGACTGCGGTGCATCAGGATCGTGAGTCTGACGCACAACGAAACGCAGATCCTGATGTTCAATGAGAAAACTCCCGCCGCTAAGTCCATGATTAAACGTCGCGACGGGATGGTACTGCGGGAAATAGCGCGACAATAATTCGTCGCGCGTGATGGGATTATTGTTGCTGAACGGCACCTTTACCTGACCAGATAATTTCACCCGTCTGCACCAGCATGAGTTGCATTTGCAGGGTCGGTGCGTTGACGTTACCAGAGGCACTGGAGTACAGCACATAATGAGCGCCGACGTTACGGGCAATGCCAATCGCTTTACTGCGAGTGCCTAAACTGTCCTGCGGCGACAAACCTAACTGCTGCTTGGCCATTGAAAGCTGTTGGGCAGAAACGAGTGTAAATTTACCGTTATTGGCCAGCGCATTACGTAGCGTTTCGGTCGCTTCTCCGGCATTCAGCGAGCCGTTAGTACGGTTGTTAACGCTATCAACCAGCAGAACGCTGCCTGCGGTCACACCATCAGCCCCAAGCATTTTACTGACCATCGGCTGCATTGCACCGTTCCAGTCATAATGACGAATATGCGGCGCAGGCGGTGCGGTTTGATCTTCGTGCTCAATTGGCCCTGGCTGCTGCGGGATCGTCGGCACCGATGGCACGGTTGGTACAGGCTGTTGCGGCTCGGCAGGTTGCTCCGGCGCAGGTTTCACCTCTTCTACCGGTGCAGGTTCTCGTTGCCCCACACACCCGGCGAGAAACATCGCCAGCGCGGTGATTAAGGCGTAGCGACTCATTTTTGTCATCAAGATTCACCCCTTACAAATATAGATAAAGTCTGACTTTGTGCGCCCCCAGATAATTGGCGCTGCCGTACAGAGTTACCGCCGAACGTGCGGGAATGGTAACGCTGCGGGGCGTTTCCAGAGGATGCATCTCCAGTCCTCTGGCGTCATACCAGTAAAAACGATAATGAACGGTAACGGGTTCTTGCCTTTCGTTATAAAGCGTCGAGGATGCAGAAGGCTGAATATCAGACATTGAAAGTACGGGCTTTTCTGCACTGATGCCCGCAGCCAGAAGAGATGACTCAATCACCAGAGATTGTTCTTCATTCACCGGAATCTCCGGATGTGAACGACACCCCACCAGCAATAACAGGGCCAGAGACACAAGCCCAAAGCATCCTTTTCTCATCGTTACAGACCTTTATGCGCCAGCATTGGGCCCAGAGGACGGCCACCCAGCAAGTGCATATGGATGTGGTACACCTCTTGCCCGCCATGGCGGTTGGTGTTCATGATCAGACGATAGCCATCTTCGGCAATGCCTTCTTGCTCAGCAATTTTTGCCGCTACAGTGATCATGCGTCCCAGCGCCTGCTCATGCTCGGCAGAGACGTCGTTTACGGTAGGAATCAGGATATTAGGAATGATTAAAATATGCGTTGGCGCTTGCGGCGAAATATCGCGAAACGCCGTTACCAGATCATCCTGGTAGACGATATCGGAGGGGATCTCACGACGAATAATTTTGCTGAAAATAGTTTCTTCTGCCACGACATTTTCCTTTTTCAAATAGTCATGCGTTGCGCCATGCTACGCCGCGCCACACTGCGAGTATAGAGTATGGTCGAGTTAAACCCGCTCTTTCAACCTTAACCCACGATTTATTAAGCAAAAAACCGTTTTACTGCCGCATACATCGCCATTATTCCCCTTTATACCTGCGAATGAACCGAAAACACACTTTCTCTTTGGTTTACACGTTAAATATGAATGCGTATATTTCTCATTTGCATTACCATGAAAAATTATTAGCGCGCTAAATATTACTGCTCATCGCCCTCCTCTGGAATGAGCCTGACTACAACATAAATCAAGAGATTTCAGATGCTTTCGACACAATTTAACAGGGATAATCAGCATCAAGCCGCAGCCACGCTGTCGCTGCTCACAGCCTGCATTGCTCTGGCTTTATTTCCTTCCGCTACACTGGCCGTGCCAACCGCCGAAGAAACAGTGATTGTTGAAGGGGCTGCCAATGCTCCAGTTGATGACGAAAATGATTACAGCGTAACGTCTACCTCTGTAGGTACTAAAATGCAGATGACTCAACGTGATATTCCACAGTCGGTCACTATTGTCAGCCAGCAGCGAATGGAAGATCAGCAACTGCAAACGCTGGGCGAAGTGATGGAAAACACTCTGGGGATAAGCAAAAGCCAGGCCGACTCCGACCGCACCCTCTATTATTCGCGTGGATTCCAGATCGATAACTATATGGTCGATGGCCTCCCCACCTATTTTGAATCGCGCTGGAATCTGGGCGACGCACTCACGGATATGGCGCTGTTCGAGCGTGTAGAAGTGGTGCGTGGCGCGACCGGGCTAATGACCGGCACCGGCAATCCTTCTGCGGCGATTAATATGGTCCGCAAACACGCCACCAGCCGTGAATTTAAAGGCGATGTCTCGGCGGAATACGGTAGCTGGAACAAAGAACGTTATGTGGCGGATTTACAAAGTCCGCTCACGGAAGATGGTAAAGTCCGCGCACGAATTGTTGGCGGCTATCAGAACAACGATTTATGGCTGGATCGCTACAATAGCGAAAAAACTTTCTTCTCCGGCATTGTGGATGCTGATTTGGGCGAGCTGACCACATTTTCTGCCGGTTATGAATATCAACGTATTGATGTTAACAGCCCGACCTGGGGCGGCCTGCCACGCTGGAATACCGATGGCAGCAGCAACAGTTACGATCGCGCCCGCAGCACCGCGCCTGACTGGGCGTATAACGACAAAGAGATCAACAAAGTCTTTCTGTCACTGAAGCAGCGATTTGCCGATACCTGGCAGGCGACGCTGAATGCTACCCATTCCGAAGTCGAATTTGACAGCAAAATGATGTATGTCGATGCCTACGTAAATAAAGCAGATGGAACGCTGGTGGGACCATATGGCAGCTATGGCCCCGGATTTGATTATGTTGGCGGCACTGGCTGGAACAGTGGCAAACGTAAAGTTGACGCGCTGGATCTGTTCGCTGACGGTAGTTATGAATTATTTGGTCACCAGCACAATCTGATGCTCGGCGGTAGCTACAGTAAACAAAACAACCGCTATTTCAGCTCCTGGGCTAACGTTTTCCCCAATGAAATTGGCAGTTTCTACAACTTCAACGGTAACTTCCCGCAGACTAACTGGGCGCCGCAAAGCCTGGCGCAGGACGATACCACACATATGAAATCGTTATATGCCGCCACTCGTGTCACCCTTGCCGATCCGCTGCATCTTATCCTCGGCGCACGTTATACCAACTGGCGGGTTGATACGCTGACTTACAGCATGGAGAAAAACCACACTACGCCTTATGCGGGTCTGGTGTTTGACATCAATGACAACTGGTCGACCTATGCCAGCTATACCTCTATTTTCCAGCCGCAAAATGATCGCGACAGTTCGGGCAAATATCTGGCGCCAATCACCGGTAACAACTACGAACTGGGTCTAAAATCAGACTGGATGAATAGCCGTCTGACCACCACGTTAGCCATCTTCCGTATTGAGCAGGATAATGTCGCCCAGTCCACCGGAATGCCTATCCCCGGCAGTAACGGCGAAACCGCCTATAAAGCGGTGGATGGGACAGTAAGTAAAGGCGTGGAATTTGAACTTAACGGCGCAATTACCGACAACTGGCAGCTGACGTTTGGCGCAACGCGCTATGTGGCGGAAGATAACGAGGGGAATGCCGTTAATCCGAATCTGCCACGTACCACGGTTAAAATGTTTACCAGCTATCGGTTGCCTGTCATGCCAGAGTTGACGGTCGGCGGCGGCGTTAACTGGCAAAATCGGGTGTATACCGACACCGTGACACCGTATGGCACCTTCCGCGCCGAGCAAGGTAGCTACGCGCTGGTGGATCTGTTCACCCGCTACCAGGTGACGAAAAACTTCTCGTTGCAGGGGAACGTCAATAACCTGTTCGACAAAACCTACGATACCAATGTGGAAGGTTCTATCGTCTACGGCGCACCACGTAATTTCAGTATTACCGGCACGTATCAATTCTGATTAACACCTGTAAAAAAGGCAGCCATTCGGCTGCCTTAGTCTCCCCAACATTCTACTGATTAGTTGTTGCGGATGTACTCATCCATCTCGGTTTTCAGGTTATCGGATTTAGTACCGAAAATCGCCTGAACACCAGAACCAGCAACCACTACGCCCGCTGCGCCCAGTTTCTTCAGGCCAGCCTGATCCACTTTGGACACATCAGCAACGCTGACGCGCAGACGAGTAATACATGCGTCGAGGTTAGTGATGTTTTCTTTACCACCAAATGCGGCAACCAGAGCCGGAGCCATTTCGCTAGTACCGGTTGCTTTCGCATCTTCAGTTGCGTCTTCGCGGCCCGGCGTTTTCAGATCCAGAGCTTTAATCAGCACACGGAAGATGGTGTAGTAAACAATCGCATAACCAATACCGACAATCGGGAACAGCCACAGTTTGCTGCTGTTACCAGACAGTACGATGAAGTCGATCAGGCCGTGCGAGAACGACGTACCGTCGCGCATTCCCAGCAGAATACAGATTGGGAATGCCAGACCAGCCAGAATAGCGTGGATGATGTACAGGATCGGCGCAACGAACATGAAGGAGAACTCGATCGGCTCGGTGATACCGGTCAGGAACGAGGTCAACGCAGCGGAGATCATGATACCGCCAACTTTAGCGCGGTTTTCTGGTTTAGCAGAGTGCCAGATAGCAATCGCAGCAGCCGGCAGACCGTACATTTTAAACAGGAAGCCGCCAGACAGTTTACCCGCAGTCGGGTCACCCGCCATATAACGCGGAATATCGCCGTGGAAGACCTGACCTGCTGCGTTGGTGTATTCACCAATCTGCATCTGGAAAGGTACGTTCCAGATGTGGTGCAGACCAAACGGCACCAGACAACGTTCGATGAAGCCGTAAATACCAAATGCAACTACCGGGTTCTGGTAAGCAGCCCACTGGGAGAAGGTCTGGATTGCGGAACCAATCGGCGGCCAAATGAAGGACAGCACAACGCCAGTAAAGATGGCAGCCAGACCAGAAATGATCGGTACAAAGCGTTTACCGGCAAAGAAGCCAAGATACTCAGGCAGCTTAATACGGTAGAAACGGTTAAACATGTACGCTGCAATCGCACCGGAGATGATCCCCCCAAGTACGCCAGTATCCGCCAGATGTTTAGCGGCAATTTCTTCAGCAGGTAAATGCAGTACCAGCGGCGCGACCACAGCCATGGTTTTTACCATGATGCCATAGGCAACTACTGCGGCAAGAGCGGATACGCCATCGTTATTGGTAAAGCCAAGGGCGACACCGATCGCAAAAATAAGTGGCATGTTTGCAAAGACGGAACCGCCTGCTTCTGCCATAACATGCGATACAACGGCTGGCAGCCAGCTGAAATTCGCGGAACCGACGCCCAGCAGAATACCTGCGATAGGCAGTACGGATACCGGCAGCATCAGCGATTTACCGACCTTTTGCAGGTTAGCAAATGCATTCTTAAACATAATTGAGAGTGCTCCTGAGTATGGGTGCTTTTTACGTTCTCACGCGTGGCAAGGGGGGAGAACCTTGCCGTGTACAGGGCATCTAAGCGCCCTTTATTTATTACACAGAGTAAAATAATTCAGTGTCGATTTGTTTGACGGCTATCACGTTTCAACTTCAGGTCTTTAGCGAAGTTGCACATTTTGACAAAACATATGTCAAGATGTTTCAAACATGGTTAGCCACCGCCCAATTTGCGGCGGTGAACTTTACTCGTTTTAACCATTAATTACGAGCTTAAAAAAAATTCATTCAACTGATGGACTGCAGGCGGGAAGCGTCGATGTGAAACAGACGGGCGAAGTTATCGGTGGTTACCTGCGCCAGTTCTTCAACGGCAACACCTTTCAACACAGCCATGTATTCTGCAACGTCACGAACCATCGCAGGTTGATTCTCTTTTCCTCGATGTGGCACTGGCGCCAGGTAAGGCGAGTCAGTTTCCACCAGTAGCCGATCCAGCGGGACATAACGCGCGGCATCGCGCAGTTGTTCCGCATTACGGAAGGTCACAATGCCGGAAAAGGAGATGTAAAATCCGAGATCCAGTAACTTGCCCGCCGTTTCTTTGTCCTCTGTAAAACAGTGTAGTACGCCACCACAATCCGTCACTTTTTCTTCACGCAGAATAGCCAGCGTATCGGCGCGGGCGTCACGCGTATGGACGATAACCGGCTTGTTCAGTTCGCGACCAATCTGGATATGATGAATGAAGGATTCTTGCTGACGGACTTTTGTTTCCGGCGTGTAATAATAATCCAGCCCGGTTTCACCCAGCGCAACAACGCCCTCTTCTGCTGCCAGACGGCGTAAATCTTCCACATCGTAGGGATCATTCTGGTTTAGCGGATGCACACCGCAAGAAAAAACGACGTTGTCACGTTCGCCAACCAGATCCCGCATATGCAGGTAACCGGGCAATGTCGTGGCGACCGCCAGACAAAATTTCACATCGCGCGCGGCGGCTTTCGCCAGAACGTCATCCACGTCCTTGTGTAAAGATTCATAATTCAAACCATCGAGATGGCAGTGTGAGTCGACTAAAAACATAATGTCTCTCTTAAAGATGAGGAACCGGTAACACAACGTCCGGTTGCAGGTAATGCTCAATACGCAGTAAAAGATCGGTAATGACAAGCTCGCGGTTTACGCCTGTGACAGAAATTAACTGCTCACGACTTTGGCAAACATCCCCCAGTATAGCCTGCAGGCGAGAGGGAGAAAGCTGGTTTGCCAGCGCGGCGACAACGCCAGGAACATCAACATTGGTGACTTGTGAAGCGCCATAATGGCGTTTGAGCGCATCCATCAACAAAGTTGCCAACCAGTGCAGACGCGCCGGAGCTTGTTCGTGGTTAAGTGCCGGCAACATCGAATACCAGTCGCCAGATTGCACGCTGTTTGCCAACGCCTGACAAAGTGTCTCACGTGCCTGCCAGATATCCCCTTGAAACAGCCCCAATGCCGCGCCAGGCGAACCGGCGCTCAGGCGCAATGCGGTTAGCATAGCCTCTTGTGACATTGTCACTTCACGCGCAAGCCAGCTCACTGCGTACTGTTCCGGCGGCGGTGCAAGATAATGCAAGCGACAACGGCTGCGCAGTGTTGCCAGTAAGCGTTCAAGTTCTCGTGTAGCGAGGAAAAACCAGGTTTCCGCTGGAGGCTCTTCCAGTGTTTTCAGCAAAGCATTGGCAGCGGCATCGGTCAGCAAGGCAGCATCGGTGACCCAGACAACTTTCGCACCGCCTAATCGTGCGTGTTCATTAAGCTTTTCGGTGACTTCACGCACGGCATCAATGCCCAGAGCATTCTTCCCTTTTTCGGGAGCAAGAGTGTAATAATCGGGGTGCGTCCCCGCCTGCATCAACTGGCATCCGCGACAATGACCACAGCTTTTGTGGCCCTGCGGTTGTTGGCAAAGTAAATAACGGCTCAGAGCGTAGATTAAGGCATCATCGCCCATGCCAGGTAATGCCTGAATCAGTAGCGCATGGTGACCCCTTCCGGCCTGATAGCTGGCTACCAGTTTTTCGAAATCAGGTCGTAACCATGGATACCATCTCATTCGCCCTGCTCCTTAACCCAGTGAGTCACGGTGGTGCGAATCGCGTCCATGACATCTTCCAGCGATTGTGTTGCATCAATAGTGTGAATGCTTTTATCTTGTGCAGCCAGTTCCAGGTAGCGAGCGCGGGTGCGATTAAAGAAATCAAAAGACTCTTGCTCAATGCGATCCAGCTCGCCGCGCGCACGCGCGCGCTTTAGGCCGACTTCTGGGGTAACATCGAGATAGAGCGTTAAGTCGGGGCGAAAATCCCCGAGAACAGCATCACGCAGTGTTGCCAGCATATGTTGGTCAATACCACGTCCGCCGCCCTGATACGCCTGAGTGGAGAGATCGTGGCGATCACCAATCACCCATGTGCCGTTTGCCAGTGCCGGTTTGATGACGGTTTCTACCAGTTGTACACGCGCGGCATAAAACATCAGCACTTCGGCTTTATCGGTAATAACTTCATCGCCTACCGATTTGATATCCAGCACCAGGCTTCTTAACTTTTCGGCAAGTTGCGTACCGCCGGGTTCCCGAGTGAAAACCATGTCGCGGATACCCAGTTGCTCAAGCGTCTCAACCACCACGTTGCGTGCGGTGGTTTTGCCTGCGCCTTCCAGCCCTTCAATGACGATATACTTACTGCGCATTTTTTTCCTTAAGCACTTTCAGATAATCCTGCACAGACTTGTTATGACTGGCAAGATTGGTATTAAACGTGTGACCACCTTTACCATCGGCCACAAAATAGAGATACGGCGTTTTTGCCGGATGCGCAGCAGCCTTCAGCGAATCCGCCCCCGGCGTAGCTATCGCACCTGGCGGCAAACCGGTAATGGTATAGGTGTTATACGCTGTCGGCGTTTCCAGGTCTGCACGAGAAAGTTTGCCATTATAACGCTCTCCCATCCCGTAAATCACGGTTGGGTCGGTCTGCAGGCGCATACCAATGCGTAAACGGTTGATAAATACCGAGGCAACCTGATCGCGTTCACTGGCAACGGCGGTTTCTTTTTCGATAATTGATGCCATCGTCACCAGCTGGTTTTTATCTTTATAAGGTAGACCGTCCGCACGCCCTTCCCAGGCGCTATCGACCGCTTTCACCATTTTCTTGTGCGCTCGCTTGAGTAACGCAATATCGGTGGTATTGGCGGTATACATCCAGGTGTCTGGCCAGAACCAACCTTCAATCCACTCCGGGTTTTCCAGTTCAAGTGCCTGCGCTACGGTGGCGTACTTATCGTCGCTCAGCGTATGCTTGATATACGGGGCCTCACGCAATTGCTTGAGGTAATCGCTCAGACGCATCCCCTCCACCAGGCGTAGTGGAAACTGTGCTTCTTTACCGCTTTCCAGCAATTTCAGCATCTCACGCACAGTCATCTGCGGTGTAAAGCGGTAAGTCCCGGCTTTGAAATGAGAAAGATCCGGCTCGATACGCAGCAGCCATTGAAATACCCGTGGGCGATTGATGATCTTATCGGCATAAAGCTGTTCACCGAGCGCCAGACGTCCGGTCCCCGGTTTCAGAGTAAATATCGTCTCTTCTTTAATAAGTAATTTGCTGTCGGCGAGGTGGCGAACCTTCCAGACGCCCACACCAGCGGCGATACCCAGTACCACCAGCAATAACAAAACAATCAATAACACTTTTTTCATGACTAATTCGGGTGCTCACAAAGTGGGGCTAAATATTCATATAGCGTTGTTGACGAAAAGGAGGCTTCGCCACAGGCACGCACGGGAATCACTGGCATCAACGCATTACAAACCACCATCTCATCTGCCTGCATCACCTCCTCCAGCGAGGCTTGTACTTCGACAAGCTGATAAGAGGATTGTGCCAGTAAACGGATGCAGAATTGTCGCATAATACCGTTGACACCAGCCTGATCCAGGCGCGGCGTATAAACTACGTTGCTCTTGCGCCAGAACAAATTAGCCGCACAGCATTCCGTAACCCACCCTTCGCTGTCAAGAACCAGCGCCTCATCGGCGTTTGTCTGCTCAAGATGAGAGCGAATTAGCACTTGCTCAAGCCGATTAAGATGTTTAATACCTGCGAGATAAGGATTGCGTCCAAGGCGTACTGGACTTAGCGCCAGAGTAATACCCTCTTTGCGTAAGCGGTCATAATGTGCAGGGTAAGCCGCAACGGAGAGAATCCGCGTTGCCGGTCCACTGTTCAATGTGCTGTATCCTCGCCCACCGCTGCCGCGACTGATCACCACTTTCAGCACACCGTTCTGCTGTTCTGCTGCCAGCGTTTTCATCTCTTGCTCAAGCTGCGGCCAGAAATCACAGGCGATCATTAACCGCTGAGTGGCTTCCTGTAGTCGCTGTATATGCGCGGATAACAAACTGACTTCACCGTCGATAATTCTGGCTGTGGTGAAACAACCATCGCCAAATTGCGTTGCCCGATCGCTTGCTGCCAGCGAATCCTGTTTATGACCGTTAATTAAGAACATACCGGCTCCTTATCAGAGGATTATTAGTGTGGCAGCATGTTCACTGCGGAACAAGTCTGAATAAAACCTAAGAAAAAAGGCCCGCAAGCGGACCTTTTATACAGGTGGGAAATAGCAACTTAGATCTTTTTAAAGATCAAAGAACCATTAGTGCCACCGAAGCCGAAGGAGTTACACAGGGTATACTCCATTCCGCTGACCTGACGCGCTTCGTGCGGTACGAAATCCAGATCGCAACCTTCATCCGGGTTATCCAGGTTGATGGTCGGCGGAACAGCCTGATCGCGCAGCGCCAGGATGGAGTAGATAGACTCTACCGCACCCGCCGCACCTAACAGGTGACCGGTCATGGATTTCGTGGAGCTTACCAGCACACGGCTTGCAGCTTCACCGAAGATGGTTTTCACTGCCTGCGCTTCGGCTTTATCGCCAGCAGGCGTTGAAGTACCGTGCGCGTTAACGTAGCCAATCTGGCTCGCTTCAATACCTGCATCACGCAGAGCATTTGCCATTGCCAGAGCTGCGCCTGCGCCATTTTCCGGCGGCGACGTCATATGATAGGCATCGCTGCTCATACCAAAGCCGACGAGTTCAGCGTAAATTTTCGCACCGCGTTTTTTCGCGTGTTCGTACTCTTCGAGCACCAGCATACCGGCACCATCGCCCAGTACGAAACCATCACGCTCTTTATCCCACGGGCGGCTAGCCGCTTGCGGGTTATCATTGCGGGTAGATAATGCACGTGCCGCGCCGAAACCGCCAACGCCCAGCGGCGTACTGGCTTTCTCTGCGCCACCTGCAACCATCACGTCAGCATCGCCATACGCGATAATACGCGCAGCATGACCAATGTTGTGCACGCCGGAAGTACAGGCGGTCGCGATAGAGATGCTTGGGCCACGCAGGCCATACATGATAGTCAGGTGACCTGCCACCATGTTCACAATCGTTGACGGAACGAAGAATGGGCTGATCTTACGTGGACCACCGTTCATCAAAGATGTGTGGTTTTCTTCGATCAGTCCGAGGCCGCCAATCCCGGAGCCAATTGCGGCACCAATGCGGGTTGCGTTCTCTTCCGTTATTTCAAGGCCAGAATCCTGCATGGCCTGAACGCCAGCGACAATTCCATATTGAATGAAGGCATCCATCTTGCGCTGTTCTTTGCGCGAGATAATGTCCTCACAGTTAAAATCCTTTACTAAGCCAGCAAATTTCGTTGCATAGGCGCTAGTATCGAAATGGTCGATTAGGCTGATGCCACTCTGACCGGCAAGCAGAGCTTTCCAGGTAGACTCTACGGTATTGCCGACAGGAGACAACATGCCCAGTCCGGTCACAACTACACGACGCTTAGACACGTTTGTCCTCCAGGGAGGGAAAAAAATGATTCTAGTGGGACAAAAAGATAAAACTCAGGCGGTCGAACGACCGCCTGGAGATGTTCACTTACGCCTGGTGGCCGTTGATGTAATCAATGGCAGCCTGAACGGTGGTGATTTTCTCAGCTTCTTCGTCCGGAATCTCAGTATCAAACTCTTCTTCCAGAGCCATTACCAGCTCAACGGTGTCAAGAGAATCCGCGCCCAGGTCTTCAACGAAAGAAGCATTGTTGGTAACTTCTTCCTGCTTAACGCCCAGCTGTTCGCCGATAATTTTCTTAACGCGTTCTTCGATAGTGCTCATACTCTTAAATTTCCTATCAAAACTCGCTTTCGCGATGGTTTTCGTAGTGTATAAAATGTTGAAAAATTTGCAACTAAATCCCGGCAGGTCTTACCACGATTTTACGTTATTTTGAGGCCATACCCCCCAACAACGCAAATCATTTTGCACTAATTATTACTCATAACCACGCAGACTGCGCGCAACATGAGCATTTTGTGCAAATCGCGGTCAGACCATGTACATCCCGCCGTTCACATGCAAAGTTTCACCCGTGATGTAAGCTGCTTCGTCGGATGCCAGGAATGCAACCGCGTTGGCGATTTCCTGTGCGCCGCCGAGGCGACCCGCAGGAACCTGCGCCAGGATACCCGCACGCTGGTCATCGCTCAGCGCACGTGTCATGTCCGTTTCAATAAAGCCCGGAGCAACAACGTTTACAGTAATACCACGTGACGCAACTTCGCGCGCCAGGGATTTACTGAAGCCGATCAAGCCCGCTTTCGCCGCAGCGTAGTTGGCCTGACCGCCATTTCCCATGGTACCAACCACAGAACCGATAGTGATAATACGACCATGACGCTTTTTCATCATAGCGCGCATTACCGCTTTTGACAGACGGAAAACAGATGAAAGGTTGGTTTCGATAATATCATTCCACTCATCATCTTTCATTCGCATTAACAGGTTATCACGAGTGATACCGGCATTATTGACCAGGATATCGACTTCACCAAATTCTGCGCGAATTTTTTCCAGAACAGATTCGATAGATGCCGGGTCGGTCACATTCAACATCAGACCTTTACCGTTATCACCTAAATAATCGCTGATCGCCTGAGCACCGCTTTCACTGGTCGCAGTACCGATAACTTTCGCGCCACGAGCTGCGAGCGTTTCCGCAATTGCGCGACCAATCCCACGGCTTGCACCGGTTACCAGTGCGATTTTTCCTTCAAAATTCATGTTTTTCCTCTTTTAAAGCTCGAGCGCCGCTGCCATCGCTGAAGGTTCGTTCAGCGCCGAGGCGGTCAGGGTGTCGACAATGCGTTTTGTCAGGCCAGTAAGCACTTTGCCTGGTCCCACTTCATAAAGATGTTCAACGCCTTGCGCTGCCATGTATTCAACAGATTTCGTCCATTGAACCGGATTATACAGCTGACGTACCAGCGCATCACGGATAGCATCGCCATTAGTTTCGCATTTCACATCAACGTTATTCACAACCGGGACGGTTGGGGTATTGAAGGTGATTTTCGCCAATTCAACAGCCAGTTTATCGGCAGCCGGTTTCATCAGCGCACAGTGAGACGGTACGCTCACTGGCAACGGCAACGCACGTTTTGCGCCCGCAGCTTTACAGGCAGCACCTGCACGCTCAACCGCTTCTTTATGACCGGCAATAACGACCTGCCCCGGAGAGTTAAAGT
This sequence comes from Escherichia sp. MOD1-EC5433, assembly GCF_002966005.1. NCBI lineage: Bacteria > Pseudomonadati > Pseudomonadota > Gammaproteobacteria > Enterobacterales > Enterobacteriaceae > Escherichia > Escherichia sp. MOD1-EC5433. Next base: position 62,305 of record NZ_PTRL01000008.1, read on the forward strand.
TTACCGGAGAAACCACCTGACCTTCTGCAGCTTCTTCGCAAGCTTTAGCAATAGACGCATCATCAAGACCGATGATTGCCGCCATTGCGCCTGTCCCTTCCGGTACAGCTTCCTGCATGAACTTGCCGCGCATCTCAACCAGACGCACTGCATCAGCAAAATCAATCACACCAGCGCAAACCAGCGCGGAGTATTCACCCAGGCTGTGACCGGCCATCATCGCCGGTGTTTTACCGCCCTGCTGCTGCCACACACGGTACAACGCAACAGATGCAGTCAACAGCGCAGGCTGGGTTTGCCAGGTTTTATTCAGTTCTTCGGCAGGCCCCTGCTGGGTCAGCGCCCACAGGTCGTAGCCCAGCGCCGCAGAGGCTTCAGCAAACGTTTCTTCGACAATGGGATAGCTCGCCGCCATATCAGCCAGCATTCCAACGGTTTGAGAGCCCTGTCCAGGGAACACAAATGCAAATTGCGTCATCTTTAAATCCTTATCCTAGAAACGAACCAGCGCGGAGCCCCAGGTGAACCCACCGCCAAAGGCTTCAAGCAGAACCAGCTGTCCAGGCTTAATACGCCCGTCGCGTACAGCTTCATCAAGTGCACAAGGCACAGAAGCGGCAGAGGTATTACCGTGTCGATCCAGCGTCACGACGACATTGTCCATCGACATGCCGAGTTTTTTCGCCGTCGCGCTGATAATACGCAAGTTCGCCTGATGCGGAACCAGCCAGTCCAGTTGGGAACGATCAAGGTTATTTGCCGCCAGCGTCTCATCAACGATGTGCGCCAACTCGGTTACCGCAACCTTGAAGACTTCGTTGCCCGCCATGGTCAGATGAATTGAATTTTCTGGATTCACACGATCGGCGTTAGGCAATGTCAGCAATTCACCATAGCTGCCATCGGCATGAAGATGCGTGGAGATAATTCCAGGCTCTTCAGAGGCAGCAAGCACCGCAGCGCCCGCGCCGTCGCCAAAAATGATAATGGTCCCGCGATCTGTTGGATCGCAGGTGCGCGCCAGTACATCGGAACCGACGACCAGAGCATACTTCACCGCACCAGATTTCACATATTGATCGGCTACGCTCAGCGCGTAGGTGAAACCTGCACAGGCTGCAGCAACGTCAAACGCCGGGCAACCTTTGATGCCCAACATGCTTTGAATCTGACATGCTGCGCTCGGGAAGGCGTGCGTGGCAGAAGTTGTTGCCACAACGATCAGGCCAATCTGGTCTTTATCAATGCCCGCCATTTCAATTGCACGCGTCGCCGCTTCGAAGCCCATGGTAGAAACGGTTTCGTTTGGCGCGGCAATGTGGCGTTCGCGGATGCCAGTACGAGTGACAATCCACTCGTCAGAGGTATCCACCATTTTTTCCAGATCGGCGTTTGTCCGCACTTGTTCGGGCAGATAGCTGCCAGTACCAATAATCTTCGTATACATGTACGCTCAGTCACTTTTCGGTTATATACCGTCACTTGCAAACTGCGAGTTCGCTGGCAGCGTCCTGCTACCGCAGAGATCCGCTTTTGCCACCGTCCAACAGCTCAAAACCAGCTGGGTATACAGATTCCAGGCGAGCGGCAATTCGCTGAGGAACTTGTCGCTGCACCGCCTGCACTGCCTGTTCAATCGCGACCGCAAAAGCTCGCTGATTGGCTGCACCATGACTTTTTATCACCGTGCCGCGCAATCCTAACAGACAGGCGCCGTTATACTGGTCGGGGTTGAGGTGACTGAATCGCCTCGTCAGGCTCTTTTGTAGCCAACGCTTTAATAACAGTAGCCACCACGACCGTTTTTTCCCTTCTCCCTGAGATTTCAGCAGAGAAAGGAACATCCTGACAACACCTTCCATCGTCTTTAATGTGACATTTCCTGTAAAGCCGTCACAGACCAACACATCTGTCTTGCCAGTTAATAACTCATTGGCTTCAAGATAGCCGATATAGTTGATAGAAGGGATTGTTTTAAGCACTGCTGAGGCATCCCGAATACTGTCGAGACCCTTTACTTCTTCTTCACCAATATTGAGCAACGCCACGCGAGGATTTGGAATTTCCACCACCTCTTCAGCCAAAACTGAGCCCATAATGGCAAATTGCACCAACATTGTGCTGTCACAATCGACGTTGGCTCCTAAATCGAGAACCACCGTTTTGCCCTTTTGTTGATGCGGTAACACCGTCACCAACGCCGGGCGCTCAATCCCCTCCAGGGGCTTGAGTAATAATTTAGCCAGCCCCATCAGCGCCCCGGTATTGCCAGCACTGACACAGGCTTGCGCTCGACCTTCTTTCACCAGCTCCAGCGCCACGCGCATTGAGCTACCGCGACTGGCGCGGATAGCCTGCGAAGGCCGGGCATCACTGGCGATAACTGACTGCGCAGGAATAATCTGCAAACGCGAACGTTGTTCAAAATCAGCTTTAGCAAGTAATGGCGTGATGGCGTCGGGGTTACCGACTAAAAGAAGAGTGAGTTGCGAATTAGAGTTCAGTGCCTGCAAAGCTGCAGGCACTGTCACAGAAGGGCCAAAATCGCCCCCCATGACATCTAACGCCAGGGTTAGACGTGTCAAGGTATCGTCGCCGCCCGGTTTGGTCTTTCCCCAGTTGCCTGGGGAAAATCCTCACTAAGCTTCATCACGCAGATGCGTGATTACTTAGCGATGACCTTGCGGCCACGGTAGTAACCGTCGGCAGTGATGTGGTGACGCAGGTGTTTTTCACCAGAAGTTTTGTCTACAGACAGGCTGGTGACTGCGGTCAGCGCGTCATGGGAACGACGCATGCCACGTTTGGAACGGGTTGGTTTATTCTGTTGTACGGCCATGGACCTTACTCCTCAATTACGGTTTATCCCCGATCCAACGGGGAGCACCAATTACTTACGCTTTAAGCTGGCTAATACGGCAAATGGGTTTGGCTTTTGCGCTTCTTCAGGCAGTTCACCAAAGACCATGTCCGCTTCGGACACTTCACAGTGTTCAGAATCATGCACCGGAACTACCGGCAAGGCGAGGATGATTTCATCTTCAACCATTGCAAGCAGATCGATTTCACCGAATTCGTTAACCTCAATCGGTTCATACGCTTCCGGCAGTGCTTCAGCCTGTTCGTCTGAACGCACAGGACTAAAACAATACGTTGTGTAGACCTGATGAGTAAACGGCTTCCCGCAACGCTGACACTCGAGCGTTACCGTCACCTTCGCATCGCCGTTTAACACTGCGAGACGTTGGTTATCGATAGCGAACGACATGGAGCATTCCACATCACTGTCCACACTGACTACGGATTCGGCGACGCGCTCAACCTGATCAGGAGTATAGATACCCTGGTAATCAAGGCGTTTTTGAGCCGTACGAACCGGATCGAGAGTCAGGGGTAATTTTACCTTTTGCATAGGGCGCGCATATTAACTTTGTAACGTCATAGAGTCAAAGAAAAAGGCAGCCTGTGGTTGCCTTTTGCCAATAATTCGCACACATTGCGGGTTACTGCTTTATTTTCGTTCAGTGCTGATAACGAACATCAACCTGCAAAACGAAGCGCATAGTTTAAAATGGCTATCATCAATACGCTATATCTGATGGAAAAAAATATGTCTAAACTTATTTTAGCCTCCACTTCGCCCTGGCGCCGCGCCTTACTTGAAAAACTACAAATCTCTTTCGAATGTGCCGCTCCGGAGGTCGACGAAACCCCGCATAGCGATGAATCGCCGCGCCAGCTGGTGCTCCGGCTGGCGCAAGAAAAAGCGCAATCCTTAGCATCACGTTATCCCTCTCATTTAATTATCGGTTCAGACCAGGTGTGTGTTCTTGATGGCGAAATCACCGGTAAACCGTTAACGGAAGAAAATGCGCGTCTGCAATTACGCAAAGCCAGCGGCAATATTGTCACCTTCTATACTGGGCTGGCGCTGTTTAATTCGGCGAGCGGGCATCTGCAAACGGAAGTGGAACCTTTTGACGTTCATTTCCGCCACTTAAGCGAGGCGGAGATTGATAATTACGTGCGTAAAGAACATCCCCTGCACTGCGCTGGCAGTTTTAAGAGTGAAGGGTTTGGCATTACGCTATTCGAACGTTTAGAAGGACGTGACCCTAATACGCTGGTTGGTTTACCGCTCATCGCGCTCTGTCAGATGTTACGTCGGGAAGGGAAAAACCCGCTGATGGGGTAGTTTTGTCTGCCGGATAAAGCATTTACGCCGCATCCGGCAATCGGTTCTGGCAGCCTGACGCGACGTAAACACCTTATCAGGTCTACCACCCATTATATCTGGCTTATATGTTTGTATTAACGCGCATTACGCAGTTTCTGCAAACAACGCTTCAGACCATCATCCATCGGCGCTTCGATACGCATCACCTCACCCGTTCCCGGATGGGTAAACTTCAACGCTGCCGCGTGCAGGAACAAACGCTTCAGCCCCGTTCCGGTCTCAGTGAGCTGTTGATCAAACTCACGATCGCCGTAACGATCATCAAACGCAATCGGATGACCAGCGTATTGAGTATGCACACGGATCTGGTGTGTACGTCCGGTAACCGGACTGCAACGAACCAGCGTGGCAAACGCATAGCGTTCTTCCACTTTGAAGCGTGTTTCTGACGGTTTACCTTCCTGGCTCACACGCACAATACGTTCGCCGCTTTGCAGAATATTCTTCAGCAGCGGAGCCTGGACACTCTTCACGTGTGACTGCCACTGACCGCGCACCAGCGCCAGATAATCTTTTTGCATCCCTTTTTCACGTAATTGCTCATGCAGAGAACGTAACGCCGAACGTTTTTTCGCTACCAGCAATACACCTGAAGTGTCCCGGTCGAGTCGATGCACCAGTTCAAGGAACCGCGCTTCCGGGCGCAACGCCCTCAGCCCTTCAATAACGCCGAAACTCAAACCACTGCCGCCATGCACCGCCGTACCTGAGGGTTTATTGAGCACCAGGATATGATCATCTTCATATAAGATGACGTCCGCCAGCGCCGCCACTTTTTGCAGATGCGGCGAAACAGCCTCTTCTTCCCGTTCGGCAACGCGAACCGGTGGAATACGCACTTCATCACCAGCTTCGAGTTTATATTCAGGCTTAATACGTTTTTTGTTCACCCGCACTTCGCCTTTACGCAAAATACGGTAAATCATACTTTTTGGTACGCCTTTCAATTGGGTGCGCAAAAAGTTGTCGATACGTTGCCCCGCTTCATCAGCGGTAATAGCAACGATTTTTACGGATGGAGTCTCTGTTTTCATGGTGGGCGATTCTAAATAGCCAACAGGATTCGCGCCACTCATTTTTCTATGCTTATATTTAGTTCTGCACCTTATTACTTCCCAGTGCAATCACTTAATTGATGGTTATTAAACCAATCGCCAGCAAGAAGTGAAAAAACTGTGAGTAAGTGGGTGATAAATGGTAAAAGTCATCTTGCTATAACAAGGCTTGCAGTGGAATAATGAGAACGTTTCCGTGTCCAACCTTGTTAAAACAAGAAATTTTACGGAATACCCCATTTTGCCCGACCGATCATCAACGCAGCAATGGCGTAAGACGTATTGATCTTTCAGGCAGTTAGCGGGCTGCGGGTTGCAGTCCTTACCGGTAGATGGAAATATTTCTGGAGAGTAATACCCAGTCTGTTTCTCTGATAATTGCGCTGTTTTTCCGCATGAAAAACGGGCAACCGACACTCTGCGCCTCTTTGAGCTGACGATAACCGTGAGGTTGGCGACGCGACTAGACACGAGGCCATCGGTTCACACCCGGAAAGGCGTTACTTTGCCCGCAGCTTAGTCGTCAATGTAAGAATAATGAGTAAGTTACGATGAAAAGAATGTTAATCAACGCAACTCAGCAGGAAGAGTTGCGCGTTGCCCTTGTAGATGGGCAGCGTCTGTATGATCTGGATATCGAAAGTCCAGGGCATGAACAGAAAAAGGCGAACATCTACAAAGGTAAAATCACCCGCATTGAACCGAGTCTGGAAGCTGCTTTTGTTGATTACGGCGCTGAACGTCATGGTTTCCTCCCACTAAAAGAAATTGCCCGCGAATATTTCCCTGCTAACTACAGTGCTCATGGTCGTCCCAACATTAAAGATGTGTTGCGTGAAGGTCAGGAAGTCATTGTTCAGATCGATAAAGAAGAGCGCGGCAACAAAGGCGCGGCATTAACCACCTTTATCAGTCTGGCGGGTAGCTATCTGGTTCTGATGCCGAACAACCCGCGCGCGGGTGGCATTTCTCGCCGTATTGAAGGCGACGACCGTACCGAATTAAAAGAAGCACTGGCGAGCCTCGAACTGCCTGAAGGCATGGGGCTTATCGTGCGCACCGCAGGCGTCGGCAAATCTGCTGAGGCGCTGCAATGGGATTTAAGCTTCCGTCTGAAACACTGGGAAGCAATCAAAAAAGCCGCTGAAAGTCGCCCTGCTCCGTTCCTGATCCATCAGGAGAGCAATGTTATCGTTCGCGCATTCCGCGATTACTTACGCCAGGACATCGGCGAAATCCTTATCGATAACCCGAAAGTACTCGAACTGGCGCGTCAGCATATCGCTGCATTAGGTCGCCCGGATTTCAGCAGCAAAATCAAACTGTACACGGGTGAAATTCCACTGTTCAGCCACTACCAGATCGAATCGCAGATCGAGTCCGCTTTCCAGCGTGAAGTCCGTCTGCCGTCTGGTGGCTCCATTGTTATCGACAGCACCGAAGCGTTAACCGCCATCGACATCAACTCCGCTCGTGCAACTCGCGGCGGCGATATCGAAGAAACCGCGTTTAACACCAACCTGGAAGCTGCCGATGAAATTGCTCGTCAGCTACGCCTGCGTGACCTCGGCGGTCTGATTGTTATCGACTTCATCGACATGACGCCAGTACGCCACCAGCGTGCAGTAGAAAACCGTCTGCGTGAAGCAGTACGTCAGGATCGTGCGCGTATTCAAATCAGTCATATCTCTCGCTTTGGCCTGCTGGAGATGTCCCGTCAGCGCCTGAGCCCGTCGCTGGGTGAATCCAGCCATCACGTCTGCCCGCGTTGCTCTGGTACTGGCACCGTGCGTGATAATGAATCCCTGTCGCTCTCTATTCTGCGTCTGATTGAAGAAGAAGCCCTGAAAGAGAACACTCAGGAAGTCCACGCTATTGTTCCTGTCCCTATTGCCTCTTACCTGCTGAACGAAAAACGTTCTGCGGTAAATGCAATTGAAACCCGTCAGGACGGCGTGCGCTGTGTGATTGTACCAAACGATCAGATGGAAACTCCGCACTACCACGTACTGCGCGTGCGTAAAGGGGAAGAGACGCCGACCTTAAGCTACATGCTGCCGAAGCTGCATGAAGAAGCAATGGCGCTGCCGTCAGAAGAAGAGTTTGCGGAGCGTAAACGTCCGGAACAACCTGCACTGGCAACTTTTGCCATGCCGGATGTGCCACCTGCTCCAGCCCCGGCTGAACCTGTAGCACCTGCAGCAGCTCCGGCGCCTAAAGCAGCGCCGACTACGCCTGCGGCTCCTGCCCAACCAGGCCTGTTAAGCCGTCTATTCAGCGCCCTGAAATCGCTGTTCAGCGGTGGTGAAGAAACCAAACCAACCGAGCAGCCTGCACCGAAAGCAGAAGCGAAACCGGAACGTCAACAGGATCGCCGTAAGCCTCGTCAGAATAATCGCCGTGACCGTAATGAACGCCGCGACACCCGTAGCGAACGTACAGAGGGTAGCGATAATCGCGAAGAGAACCGTCGTAATCGTCGCCAGGCGCAACAGCAGACTGCCGAAACTCGAGAGAGCCGTCAGCAGACTGATGTAACAGAAAAAGCGCGTACCACCGACGAGCAACAAGCACCGCGTCGTGAGCGTAGTCGTCGCCGCAACGATGATAAACGTCAGGTACAACAAGAAGCGAAGGCACTGAATGTTGAAGAGCAATCTGTTCAGGAAACCGAACAGGAGGAGCGTGTACGTCCGGTTCAGCCGCGTCGTAAACAGCGCCAGCTAAATCAGAAAGTGCGTTACGAGCAAAGCGTTGCGGAAGAAGTAGTAGCCGCACCGGTGGTTGAAGAAACCGTCGCCGCCGAACCTGTTATGCCGGAAGCGCCTGCCCAGCGTACTGAACTGGTGAAAGTACCATTGCCAGTCGTTGCACAAACTGCGCCGGAACAACAACAAGAAGAGAACAATGCCGATAACCGTGACAACGGTGGTATGCCGCGTCGTTCTCGCCGCTCGCCGCGCCACCTGCGCGTGAGTGGTCAGCGTCGTCGCCGCTATCGTGATGAGCGTTATCCGGTTCAGTCACCAATGCCATTAACCGTAGCGTGTGCGTCTCCTGAACTGGCCTCTGGCAAAGTCTGGATTCGCTATCCGGTAGTACGTCCGCAAGATGTACAGGTTGAAGAGCAACGCGAACAGGAAGAAGTACAGATGCAGCCGATGGTGACTGAAGTTCCTGTCGCCGCCGCCGTCGAACCCGTCGTTACTGCGCCGGTTATTGAAGAAGTGACCGAAACCGTAGAAGCACCAGTTCAGGTTGCACAAGCGCAACCGGAAGTGGTTGAAACGACGCATCCTGAAGTGATTGCCGCAGCGGTAACTGAACAGCCACAGGTGATTGCCGAGGCTGATGTTGCTGTAGCACAGGACGTTGCAGAACATGCGGAGCCAGTGGTTGAACCACAGGAAGAGACGGCAGATATTGAAGAAGTGGCTGAAACTGCCGAGGTTGTGGTTGCCGAACCTGAAGTTGTCGCTCAACCTGCCGCACCTGTGGTCGCTGAAGTCGCAGCAGAAGTTGAAACGGTAGCCGCTGTTGAACCTGAGGTCGCAGCTGAACATAACCACGCTACCGCGCCGATGACACGCGCTCCGGCTCCGGAATATGTTCCGGAAGCACCGCGTCACAGTGACTGGCAACGCCCTACTTTTGCCTTCGAAGGTAAAGGTGCCGCAGGTGGTCATACGGCAACGCATCATGCCTCTGCCGCTCCTGCGCGTCCGCAACCTGTTGAGTAATCATTAGCTCAAAGTAATCAAGCCCTGGCAACCGCTGGGGCTTTTTATTTCATCTTTGAATCAACAGATTCAAATTCATCAAATGGCATTCTTGCTAGCCAACTACTCAAATCAGGCAAAAAAAATGCCCGCCCCGGCGATCCCAGAGCAGGCAGACAAAACATACCCAGTTTCATGATATGTTTGAAAAAGTGCTTATTTGTTGAGCTGGAAAAGTGATAACCCCTGCATATCAGTAAACGCTTTGTACGACGCCTGCAACGCCGTTTGCTGCATGATGTAAGATGAAATAGTCGCGTTCCAGTCCACATCAACCAAATCACTCATCTGCTGCGTTTGGCCTAAAGCGCGATCGCTACCTAAAGAATCAAGCGACTCCAGCTCGTTCAGCTGTGTGCCTAATTCCGCGCGTACGGTGAGCACATTATTCAGCGAGTTTTTCAGGCCACGGTTGGTTTTATCTAACGCCGCAGCGGAGGTTTCTTTATCCGCTTCACTATCCGCAATCGGTGTTTTAAGCGCCGCAATGGCGCTATCCAGCATGGCAAAAAGATTGGTTTCAGAATCGCTACCGTCTGGTTCCGCTACAGCATTACTGGTAATGCTATTAAAAATTTTGTCGCCGGTATGCCCTATCACCATCGAACGCGAAGCATCGACCTGTTGCTTAATACTTTCTGTTCCGCCGACATATTTACCTTTCTCTTCGCTAAACGGCGCGGTTTCTGTTTTATAACCCGCAAAAATGTAGCGCCCGTTACCGTCAGTGGTATTCGCCAGATTCAACAACTGGTCACGTAGCCCCTGAATATCCGTTGCCAGCGATGCCCGGTCATCGTCACTCAAGGTGCCGTTGCTGGCATAGACAATTTTCTCCTGAGCATTCTGGATAGCAGTGGTCACCTGGCTAAGCACACTCTCTTCCAGTGACACTTTTTGAGTGGCAAAAGTACGCGCCAGCGTGTACTGGCTGTTTTGCGCCTGCGCTTGTGAGAGCACTACGGCTTGTGATGCAGCAATGGGATCATCTGAAGGGTTAACGACTCGCTTACCCGTCGACATCTGTTCGCCATACTTCATCCATTCAGCCTGAGAACTGGTGATACCGCGCATATTCTGCTGGTACATCATTTGAGTACTGAAACGCATTTTTTCTCTCCCTTAGCGAATGTTAATCAGCGCATCAAAAATGGCGTTCGCCGTCTGCAAAACCTGCGCATTCGCCAGGTAATACTGTTGAAAACGTTGCAGGTTGCCGTACTCTTCGTCGAGGTTGACGCCGGAAATAGATTGCTGCTGATTAGAAAGCTGCGTCACCACATTACCCTGCGTAGTACTGCTGGTTTTCAAGGTAGCGGTTTTATTACCGATGTCGCTGACCAACGAGGCATAGGCGTCGTTAAAGGATTTCGCCCCGCCCACCGTTTTACTGTTGCTTTGCAAATCCAGCAGCGCCTGACCATTGCGGTTGTCGCTCTCACCAGCCGTTTTATCACTCGCCATGGCGATTTCTGCTTCATCGGTGATTAAAACATCCATGTTGACGATGGCATCGCTTACCGGTTTCAGCGTAAAGCTGTCGTTAGCGTCTGGTGTGCCAGTAAACGTCAACTCCAGACCATCAAACGTGACTTTACCGTCAGCATCAGGCGTCACCGTAAAAGTGGTATTGCTGGCAAGGCGGGTGACCTGCCACTGATCGTTGCTAAAGGAGATTTTGTAATCTGTCGCCAGCACGGCGGAGCCATCGGTCACGGTGGCGCTAATCGCGCTGTTACCCTGGTTTTTAGTATTCTCCAGTACAGCCGGCTTCCCGACGGCAAAGAAATCCTGCCCTTCCTTACCATTGGCATCAAATCCCTTGTTATGTTGGGTATTGAAAGCCTCGGCAAATGCCAGCGCCAGTTGCCCGAGCGTATTGCGCGTCTGGTCAAGATCCTGAGAACGGAATGTCAGAATGCCGCCCAGCGACCCGGTATTCAGTAACTTCTCCGGGATCTCAATATTGCCTGCTGTCCCATCAACATAAGCGACAGTGGTACGAGAAGGATCGGCGCTGGACGGTACTGCCGCAAGCTGGCGCGCCGTGCTACCTTGTACCAGCGAGTAACCATTGGCCATCGTGATGTTATAAGTGCCGCCATCCTGAACGCTGACTTCTACACCAACAATCTGGTTTAATTCACTCACCAGTTGATCGCGTTGATCCAGGAGATCGTTGGGTGACGCCCCTGCCCCCACACCTGTCAGGCGTGAGATTTGATCGTTCAGGCTGGCGATTTGTTTAGCGTAATTGTTGATCTGGTCAACACTTGCACCTATCGCGATATTGACCTGTTTGTCCTGGTCGCGCAGATACTGATCGGTGGTTTTAAACTGATTCACCAGCCCTTCTGATTTACCAATCATCGCCTGACGTGCTGCTGGATCTTCCGCGTTGCTGACCAGCGTTTGCAGACTGGTGAAGAAGTCCTGCATCTGTGTTGCCAGCGACGTGGTGCTACCAGAGAGCATATTGTCGATTTTCGACATCTGTTCATAGCGGGAAGTCAGGCCGCTACTCTGGGTCTGCGCCGCACGTAACTGGTTGGTAATAAAGGCGTCGTACTCACGCTGCACGCCAGAAACGTAGACGCCATTGCCAACCCAGCCGCCTGCACCCAGAGTGCTATTGGCCTGCGCCATAATGGTCGTTTGACGGGTATATCCGGCAACGTTATAGCTGGAAATATTATTACTCGCCGTATTTAACGCCGCCTGAGCCGCGTTAAGTCCGCTCATGGCGTTATTGATCAAGCTGGACATGGAGGTTCCTTATAAGCTTTCAATTACAGAGCATTATCGGCAGACACCCGCCGGACTTGAGTTGTTCAGAACAGATTATCGATACTCATGTTGTAGGTTTTACTCACCTTGTCGCTTACCGATTTCATCTGTTGAATCATATTGGTGAGTTTGCGGGCATAGTGAGGATCGGTAGCATAGCCCGCGTCCTGTAATGCCTGCGCCCCCTGCTCGGCGCTTGCGGCGGTCGTCACGGCAGCGTAACGCGGATTACGCGTTAACAGTCCAACATAATCCGACAATGCTTCAAGATAAGAGCTGTAAACCCGAAACTTCGCCTTCACTTTTTTCGCTTCGCCGTTTTCATATTCGGTGGTGGTAATTTCAGTCACCGGTCCTTTCCAGTTGCCGGAGGCTTTGACGCCAAACAGGTTATAGCTTGGTTCACCATTTTCACGACGAATTTGCCGTTGACCCCAGCCTGATTCCAGCGCAGCCTGGGCGAGGATCAGATGATGTGGCACACCGCTTTGCTGGCTTGCCAGTTGTGCGGGCAATGAGAGTTGGGCGAGGAATGCTTTACTGTCACCAGGCAGTGAATCATCGTAGTTGCGTGGCACGGCTTTTTGCACCAGCTGCGTGAGTGTCTGATTTTGATAACGCACCACGGTTTCGAGCGGGAATTTCATCGGTGCCGCTGGTGTCGCTTCATCTGGCAGTGGTTGTTCTGGCGTCATCTGTTTAACCATCATCTCCGCCAGTCCCAGACCTTTTCCCGCCGTCATCTGTTGGGCAATCTGCTGGTCATACATACTGGTATAGAGGCGAGTGTGCTCGCTGCTGAACAGACCCTCTTTCGGTAGGGCTTCACGCATACTTTTCAGCATCATCTGCACGAACATCCCTTCCACCTGGCGGGCAACCGGGCGAATATTTGCCGCAGGATCTTCGCCCGCTTTCGCTTTCAGATCGTTAAGCGATTGCGCATCCCAGGCGGCACTCGCCAGTAGTTTGCTGTCGCTAATCATCAGATGATTTCCAGTTTTGCCCGCAGACATCCCGCGCTTTGCATTGATTGCAGTATGGACATCAGATCCATCGGCGTAGCGCCCAGCGCATTGAGCGCGCGCACCACGTTATTGAGGCTGGCGCTGGAACGTACGCTTTGCAGCGAACCACCGCTCTGGCGTAAGTCGATCTGGGTTTGTGGCGTTACCACGGTCTGCCCGCCACCAAACGGTGTGTCTGGTTGGCTCACATTAGCCTGACGATTTACCGTAACCGAGAGATTCCCCTGCGCTACCGCGCAACTGTCCAGCGTCACTTCACGGTTCATCACCACTGAACCAGTACGCGAGTTAATAATCACTTTGGCGTCCTGCGGAATGACATTAACCTGCATATTCTGGATATCAGCAAGGAAACGCACCTGGGAACTGTTGCCACTCGGCACGCGCACCTGAATGGTTCGCGCATCTAACGCCGTAGCGTTACCGTATCCACGTGTGCGGTTGATGGTATCGGCAATTTCCTGCGCCATGGTGAAATCTTCCTCATTGAGCTGCAAATTGAGGGTATTGCCAGCGCCAAACTGGCTGGGCAATTCGCGCTCAATAATCGCACCATTAGTGATCCGTCCGCCGTTCAGTTGGTTAACCTGGACACTGCTGCCTCCCGCCGATGCGCCCGCGCCGCCAACCAGAATGTTGCCCTGCGCCAGCGCATACACCTGGCTATCAACGCCCTTAAGCGGGGTCATCAACAACGTGCCGCCACGCAAACTTTTGGCGTTCCCCATAGAAGAAACCACCACGTCAATGGTTTGCCCCTGGCGACCAAATGGCGGAAGCGACGCCGTCACCATTACCGCAGCCACGTTTTTGAGTTGCATATTAGTGCCAGTCGGAACGGTAATACCCAACTGCGAGAGCATGTTATTAAGCGTTTGAGTGGTAAACGGCGTCTGGGTCGTCTGGTCGCCCGTACCATCCAGGCCAACGACCAGGCCATAACCGATCAGCGAGTTTTGCCGTACGCCCTGAACGCTGGTGAGATCGCGAATACGGTCGGCCTGCGCCACCGTCGCAACCAGCAGAAGAATGAACGCAGAGAGAAATTTAATCACCACAGCCTCACTTACATTGGCGACAGGTTAAGGAAGAAACGCTGCAACCAGCCCATATTTTGCGCTTCGTTAATGTAGCCGTTACCCACGTACTCAATGCGCGCATCCGCCACCTGAGTAGACGGTACGGTATTGCTGCCGCTGATGGTGCGTGGATTGACCACGCCGGAGAAGCGAATAAATTCGGTGCCCTGATTAATGGCGATCTGTTTTTCGCCCACTACATGCAGGTTACCGTTGACCAGTACCTGATCGACCGTCACTGTTAATGTGCCGCTAAAGGTATTGCTGGCATTAGCACCGCCTTTGCCGTTGAAACTATTGCCGCCAGAGGCATCGACATCGGCGCGGGCGTTACCAAACAGTCCCTGCAAATAGCGTGGCACGGTATCAAAACCGAAGCTGGTTTTGCCATCGCGGCTGGCATTAGCGGAGGAACTCTTGCTGGCGCTGACGTTCTCCTGCAACACAATGGTCAGCGTGTCACCAATATTGCGCGGCCGGCGATCTTCAAACAGCGGTTGATAGCCATAGTTAATCGGCTGGGCAGACTGAAAAATAGAACCGTTGGCAACGGGCGTCGGTCCGGGAACCGGCTGTGCACTGGTCGCCCCCTGTACCAGCGGCGTGGATGGTATCCAGGCACAGCCGGATAGTGAAAGCACCAACAAGCTGGAAATGGCGTAAGTGTGCACAGCGTTTTTTTGCATGGCTATCATCTTCAAAAATCAGTAAACCGGTGAACCTGCCACCGGTTATGCCTTAGAGTTGCGTCAGTTTTTGCAGCATCTGATCGGTGGTGGATACCGCTTTACTGTTGATTTCGTAAGCGCGTTGCACCTGAATCATATTGACCAGTTCTTCCGCCACGTTGACGTTAGACGTTTCAACATACCCTTGATACAGCAGTCCCGCGCCGTTCAGGCCTGGCGTGCTTTCATTCGGCGCGCCGGAGGATTGCGTTTCGGTGTAGAGGTTTTCACCAATACTCTCCAGCCCGGTGTCGTTCATAAAGGTAGTGAGATTGAGTTGCCCAACCTGAACCGGAGCGGCCTGACCTTGCTGGGTAACGCTTACCACGCCATCACGACCAATGGTGATACTTAACGCATTCGCCGGAATGGTGATTGCTGGCTGCACCTGAAAGCCACCGGCCGTCACCAGTTGCCCGTTCTGATCCACCTGGAAAGAGCCGTCACGGGTATAGGCTGATGAACCATCCGGCAGCATGACCTGGAAAAAACCCTGCCCTTTGATGGCAACATCTTTGCTGTTATTGGTTTGCGACAGATTGCCCTGACTGTGTAAACGCTCAGTGGCGACCGGACGCACACCGGTGCCAATTTGCAACCCGGATGGTAAGGTAGTTTGTTCGGAAGACTGTGCGCCAGGCTGGCGAATAGTTTGATAAAGCAGATCTTCAAACACCGCCCGCTGGCGCTTAAAACCGTTGGTGCTGACGTTTGCCAGGTTGTTGGCAATAACGTCCATATTGGTTTGCTGGGCGTCGAGACCCGTTTTAGCGATCCATAATGAACTGATCATAAAATGTCCTGTGGTGGATTGCTGACAAGCAGAGCAAAAGCACGCGGCGGTGCGAATTTCCCCTCTCCCTAACCCTCTCCCCAAAGGGGCGAGGGAACAGTCCGCGCGCTTTTATTGCAATGTCATCAATCGTTCAATTAACTCATCGACAGCAGTTGGTTGGCACGGCCTGCGTTATCATCGACGCTGCTGATCACCTTCATCTGCATTTCAAAACGCCGCGCGCTGGCAATCATGTCGCTCATTGCCGCAACGGTATTGACGTTACTGCCTTCCAGTACGCCCGACATCACGCGCAACGTCGGGTCCGTCTGCAGCACCGTGCCACGCGTTGCCTGGCTTTCCGCACTTATACGAAAAATACCGTCATCACCACGCAGTACTTCACTGCCCGTGGCTTTCACCAGTTTCAGACGACCCACTGGCGCGACTGTATTTGCCGGATCGCCGGGATTCAGCGCCGAAATAGTGCCATCGGCGGCAATAGTGATTTCTGCCCCTTCCGGCACAGCAATTGGCCCCGCTTCGCCAATCACCGGATGCCCCTGAATCGTCAGTTGCCCGGTGGGATCAACCTGAATGCTGCCATTACGCGTATACCCTTCGCTGCCGTCAGTAGTCTGCACAGCCAGCCAGCCGTCCTGCTGTAATGCAACGTCCAGCGGGCGCGAGGTGTAATCCATCTTGCCGGGTGTCATGTCTGCATCCGGCGTTGACGCCGTTACCAACGTGCGCGTGGGCAGAGAAAGCCCTTCCACCGGCACTGCGCGCAAGGCGTTTAACTGCGCGCGAAAACCGGGCGTAGAGGCATTGGCCAGATTACTGGCGGTTACCGCCTGTTGATTCAGCGTCTGGCTGGCGGCTCCCATTGCGGTATAGATTGCGTGATCCATTGAGCTATCCCGTCAGCGATTAGCGTAAGTTAACCAGCGTGTTAAGGATCTGATCCTGGGTTTTGATGGTCTGGGCGTTAGACTGATAGTTACGCTGGGCGACAATCATATTGACCAGTTCTTTGCTGAGATCGACGTTGGACGCTTCCAGCGCGCCGTTGGTCAGACTGCCAAAATTACCCGTTCCGGCAGTGCCCAGCAGCGCCACGCCAGAAGATTGTGTCGCAGACCAGACGTTATCGCCTTCGGATGCCAGACCTTCGTTGTTAGCGAAGTTCGCCAGTACAATCTGCCCCAGCAACTGGGTTTGTTCGTTGGAATAGTTACCGACTACCGTGCCGTCATCGTTGATTTGATAGCTCACCAAATCGCCAGGTTTGTAGCCATCCTGGGTGGTTGCCACAATGTTGTTCGCGCCGGTGTTTTGCTGCATAGAATTGAGGAAACTTAACGAGAATGAGGCAGGATCTGCGCCGTTAATTGCGCCAGTGGTAATGTTTGCTGTCCCCCCCGAAGTCAATATGCCATTGGCATTAAACGCTAGCGTCGTTGCGTGGTTCGCTGTGCCTGTTGGATCACTACTGTCCTGGGTGTAAACATCCCAGTTATTATCCCCGGTCTTCACAAAAAAGACGCTCATGTCGTGAGCATTGCCCTGACTATCGAAAACAGTCACCGAGCCTTTTTTGTTATAGCTATCCGCATTACTGGCATCGAAGGTAGTCACAGACGGAAGCGGATCACTGGAGTTCAGGTTGATCTGCATCGACGCCGTGGTGGTGTTTTTTGCCGCCATCAGGGTATTTGGAATCGAAATATTGGTCGGATTCGCCCCTTGCTGAATGGTCGGTGGCGTGCCGGTTGCCGGATAGCCCGTCAATTGCAAACCTTGCATATTCACCAGGTTGCGGTTTTCATCGAGTTTGAATTGCCCGTTACGGCTGTAAAACACCGAGCCGTTGCTGTCTACCAGGCGAAAAAAACCGTTCTGGCTGATAGCAACGTCAAGACCACGTCCGGTATTGGTGGTCGTGCCATCGGTAAAATCCTGGGTGATGCCGGCAACTTTTACCCCCAGTCCCACTTTAGAACCCGCGAACATATCAGCAAATGAAGCCGTGCCGGATTTAAAGCCATAGGTGGCGGAGTTGGCGATATTGTTGCCAATGACATCGAGGTTGGTGGCGGCAGCGTTTAATCCGCTTACCGCTTGAGAAAAGGCCATGACTGACTCCTGAAATGTGAAGGCTTAGATTATCTGCCGTACTTCGTCGAGCGTGGTGGTGCCGTAAGTGCCAAGATCCAGTGTGTTCCCGTTGTTGCCGCGAATCACGCCCTGCACCAGAGCAAACTGCAACGGTTGAGCCACTAACTGCGAACCACCGTTACTGGCGCTAATCGCCACGTTATAAGAACCATTTGGAGCGGTTGTGCCGTCAGTTAACGTGCCGTCCCAGGTGAAACTGTGGACGCCGGCGGTCAGTTCACCGATATCAATAGTGCGCACAACCGCGCCGTTTTTATCAGTGATAGTGGCAGTGACTTTATCTGCCGCCTGTTGCAGTTCAACACCGAACGGTGTGGTCGTGGTTACCGCGCCTTCTTCACTGCCGGTTCCGGCAAGAATGGTGGTGCCGGGGATCATCACACCATGACCAATCAGGTTACTGGCCTGTAGCGACTGACTGTTGTCTATCTGCCCGGAAATCGAACCGAGCGTTGTATTGAGTTTTTCAATCCCGCTGACCGTGCTGATTTGCGCCAGTTGCGACGTCAGCTCGTTGTTTTCCATTGGATTGGTCGGATCCTGGTTTTTCAGCTGTGCCACCAGCAAAGTCAGAAAACTGCTTTGTAAATCTGCGGCGTTGCTGCCCGTGATCGAACTACTGCTGGTAGTGCTGACGCCGGTATTTGTCGGATCGGTGGTGGTTACCGCAATGGACATGGCTTTCTCCTTTATTGACCGAGCGTGAGGGTTTTCAGCATCATGCTTTTCACCGTGTTGAGCACTTCCACGTTGGCCTGATAGCTGCGCGACGCCGACATGGTGTTAACCATCTCCCCGACAACATCAACGTTTGGCATTTTCACGTAGCCCTTCGCGTCCGCCAGAGGATTACCCGGCTCATAAACCAGTTTGTCCGGAGCCTGACTTTCAATAACATCGGCAACCTTTACGCCGCCCGTTGCTGCGCCTGGCGCGGCATTCACCTGGAACACCACCTGTTTTGCCCGATAAGGTTGTCCGTCTGGGCCAGTCACACTGTCGGCATTCGCCAGATTACTGGCCGCCACGTTCAGACGCTGGGACTGAGCAGTTAACGCCGATCCGGCGATATCAAAAATATTCAGCAGTGCCATCCGTTAATTTCCGCTCTGTAAAACATTCATCATGCCTTTGATTTGCCCGCTCAACGCACTAAGGCTCATCTGGTATTGCAGGCTGTTATCGGCAAACTGGGTACGTTCGCGATCCATATCGACGGTATTACCGTCCAGCGAAGGCTGGTCCGGAATACGGTATTGCAGTTCTGCGGTAGGAGGCGTCAGCGCCTGCGCCGGAATGTGTTGCGTTGAGGTCATAGTCAGGGCGACCACGCTGGTTTCATCCCGTCCACGCTGCATCACTTTTTTAAGTTCGCTGGCAAAATCTATATCGCGCGCCTGATAACCAGGGGTATCGGCATTGGCGATGTTTGCCGCCAGCACTTCCTGACGCTGGGCGCGCAGATTGAGCGCCTCTTGTTGAAAACGTAAGGCGGCATCGAGCTTGTCGAGCATATCTCCTCCGCAGGTATCAAAATTCTGCCGTCAGCTTAAAGGCTTTACGCGCGCGTTATCGGCGGAATAAACGCAAAATGGGTCGCTATTTATGCCGTTGATGGTCACAGCGCGCGGGTACAATTTGGCCCGTAGAAATGGCTGGAGGCGAAAATGCTGGCAATGAAGCGTTGTATGGCGATCATCGCGATACTGTTCAGTCCGCTGAGTGCGGCTGGCGATCTCACATCACAATTGCAAACCTTTTTTGCCGCACAACTGGCAGGGTTGAGTGATGAAGTCCGGGTCTCTATTCGTACTGCGCCCCATTTACTGCCTCCGTGTGAACAGCCGTTGCTGTCGATGACCAGCAATTCTCGCCTGTGGGGCAATGTGAATGTGCTGGCGCGCTGCGGCAACGACAAACGATATTTGCAGGTTAATGTGCAGGCCACGGGAAATTATGTGGTTGCTGCGATGCCCGTTGTGCGGGGAGGAAAGTTGGAATCTGGCAGTGTCAAACTAAAGCGCGGACGGCTGGATACCTTACCGCCGCGTACTGTGCTGGATGTCAATCAACTTGTTGATGCCGTCAGCCTGCGCGATCTGGCGCCCGAGCAGCCTGTACAGCTAACCATGCTGCGCCAGGCCTGGCGAGTCAAAGCCGGTCAACGCGTCAATGTGATTGCCAGCGGCGAGGGATTCAGTGCCAATGCTGAAGGTCAGGCACTGAACAATGCCGCCGTCGCGCAAAATGCTCGTGTCCGCATGGTGTCGGGTCAGGTGGTCAGTGGCGTGGTGGATGCTGATGGGAATATTCTTATAAACCTGTAAGCTATTAAAGATTGACCGACTATTGCCGATAAATAAGCAACAAATGATAAAAGCGCCCTCAATGAGGAATAAACCATGAGTATTGACCGCACTTCACCTCTGAAGCCCGTAAGCACCGTTCAGCCACGCGAAAACACTGACGCGCCGGTAGCCAATACCCGCTCGACTAAAACGACCGCAGCCACCAGCACCAGCGTCACGTTAAGCGATGCGCAGGCAAAATTGATGCAGCCAGGCAGCAGTGATATCAATCTTGAACGCGTAGAAGCGTTGAGACAGGCGATTCGTAACGGCGAGCTAAAAATGGATATCGGCAAAATTGCCGACGCACTGATCAGCGAAGTACAACAAGACTTACTGAGTAAATAGGCTTATGACGCGTCTTGCAGAGATCCTCGACCAGATGTCCGCAGTGCTTAACGAGCTTAAAATGGTGATGGATCAAGAGCAACAACATCTCTCTATGGGGCAGATCAACGGCAGCCAGTTGCAATGGATTACAGAACAAAAAAGCTCACTGCTGGCAACGCTGGATTACCTTGAGCAGTTACGTCGGCAAACACTGGATACTGCAAACAGCGACGATATCGCGCAGCGTTGGCGGGAAATTACCGTGAAAACGCAGAAACTGCGCCAGTTAAATCAACATAACGGCTGGTTACTGGAAGGACAGATTGAGCGCAATCAACAGGCGCTGGAGATGCTGAAACCGCATCAGGAACCGACGCTGTACGGGGCTAACGGTCAAACCTCAACGTCCTATCGCGGCAGTAAAAAGATATCTATCTGAAGATTTTCTCCGGCCTGCAATGCAGGCCGGAACGCATTATTACACCGTCCGACGGGCAAACTCTTTAACTTTGAAGCCCAGCACCGCCAGCGCGGCAAAGTATGCCGCGATCCCCGCGACAACAACCGCCATCAAGCGTAGTAAGCGCCAGGGCATAGTGCCCAATGACCACTCTGGCATGATGTGTAACATGCCTAACAGCACGCCAGACATCACCAATACGGCTACCAACAAACGCAGCAGAAACGCAGTCCAGCCGGGCTGCGGGGTGAAGATTTTCTGCTTACGCAACTGCCAGTACAGCAACGAAGCATTCAGACAAGCCGCCAGACCAATGGAAAGCGACAATCCGGCATGTTTCAAAGGGCCGATAAACGCCAGGTTCATCAATTGCGTCAGGATCAGCGTGACGATGGCTATTTTTACCGGTGTTTTAATGTCCTGTCGGGAATAAAAGCCCGGAGCCAGCACTTTCACCACAATCAGGCCAATCAAACCCACCGAGTAAGCAATTAACGCCCGCTGGGTCATCAGCGCATCAAAGGCGGTAAATTTACCGTATTGAAACAGTGAAACGGTCAACGGCCCGGAAAGGATACCCAGCGCCACCGCGCTTGGCAGCGCCAGCAAGAAACAAAGACGCAGCCCCCAGTCCATCAAGCGGTTGTATTCATCGTGATTGCCGCTGGCAAAACTTTTCGACAGTGACGGTAGCAAAATGGTCCCCAGCGCCACGCCCAGTACGCCGGACGGGAACTCCATTAAACGGTCAGCATAATACATCCAGGAGACTGAACCGGATGCCAAAAACGAAGCAAAAATGGTGTTGATGATCAAGGAGATCTGACTGACAGAGACGCCAAGAATCGCCGGTCCCATCTGTTTCACCACGCGCATCGCACCCGCATCGTGGAAGTTAATGCGTGGCAAAACCAACATGCCTATCTTCTTGAGGTGCGGTAGCTGATAAACCAGTTGCAGGATCCCGCCCACCGTTACAGCCCACGCCAGCGCCAGCACCGGCGGGTTAAAGTACGGCGCGGCAAACAGCGCAAAACCAATCATGCTGATGTTAAGTAACGTCGGGGCAAATGCCGGAATCGAAAAACGGTTCCAGGTATTCAGAATCGCCCCCACCAGCGATGCCAGGGAGATCAGCAAAATATAGGGAAAAGTAATCTGTAATAGCTGGGTGGTCAGGGCAAATTTGTCGGCAGTATCAGCAAAGCCCGGCGCGGTCACCATGATTACCCACGGCGCGGCGAGCATCCCGGCAACCGTCACAACCGCCAGCGCGAGAGTCAGCAGACCAGAAACATAAGAGACAAAGACCCGCGTGGCGTCTTCACCCTGCTTGCTTTTATATTCCGCCAGAATTGGTACAAATGCCTGGGAAAATGCCCCTTCAGCAAAAATACGGCGCAACAAGTTAGGCAGTTTAAAAGCGACAAAAAAGGCGTCGGTTGCCATCCCTGCGCCAAAGATTCTGGCGACAATTGCGTCACGTGCGAAGCCAAGCACACGCGAAAACATGGTCATCGAGCTGACGGCGGCCAGCGATTTTAATAAATTCATCGGTGTTCTAATCCAGACCCACGGGCAAAACGCCTGCAAGGCAGGCGCTGAAAGAGGCGAATAGTCTACCTGGATTATGGTGAATTGCTACCGCCAGATGTTACAGGGTTTATTCACTCATCGCGTCGCGCCAGATCTTGTCAACGATGCGCTGCGCCAGCACAGCCTGTTCACCGGCGGTTTGCGGAACTGTCTGATTTTGCACGCATTCAATGAAGTGACGTGCGCAACCAACAAATCCACGCTGCTCAAGGGTACTCTGCCAGCCTGGAATCGGTTTATGCAATACCCCCTGCCCGCGCTCCTCACGCCATTCACGCATATCCGTAATGTCGATGAGCGCACCGTCAGTCACGGCCTGCACGGCTTCACGCTGACTTCCGGCACGGCGATGCATACTGGTAGTAATCTGCAAAGAACCCGCAGAAAAATGGTGCTCGGCAAACAGCATTTCGCCAGCGTCGTTAGTCAGTAACGTGCCGCCATCCAGGGAGGCTTTGCCGCCAGACAACCACAGCGCGGTATCCACCACATGCAGATAATCATCCAGCAACGTGAAATAAAGATCGTGCGGCCCGACACTATTGCTACGATGCTTATCCATTCTTAGCGAGGCCGCCGTAGCGAGTTGCGTTTTTAACTCACAGTAGAGCGGTGCGAAACGGCGGTTAAAACCGACCATCAGGGTGAGTTTTTTCCGTGCTGCCAGTTCCACCAGCCGCTCGGCATCACGCAGATTTTCCGCCAGCGGTTTATCGACACAAACATGCACCCCCGCATTTAACAGCGCACTGACAACCTCAAAGTGGCTGGCAGTGCTTGAATGCACGAAAACAGCATCGCAACTGACGGCGAGGCTGGATAACGAATCAGCGTAGGGAATGCGCCAGCTTTCACAAACTGGCAGAGCTTTCTCACGCGTTGGCGACCACGCGCCTTGTAACGTCCAGTCTGATGCTGCCGCCAGCACCGGTAACCACGCTTTTTGCGCGATGCCGCCTAATCCCACTACGCCGATACGTAATTTTTTCACTTTAATCTCCCAGATGGGCCAGCAATGAATCAAGACGCTGTTTCAGTTCTGACACTTCGATTTCCAGTGCTTCGACACGAGCCTGTAAATCGCCGTCAACCGCGTTCGACGGCTCCGTTAACACCGGCTGATCCTCAACCTCACCGCTGAAAAGATGCATATAGCGGCTTTCACGTTTACCCGGTTCGCGAGCCAGGCGAACCACAAAAGGACCGTCTTCACGATTAGCCAGTTGTTCCAGCGTGGACTCCACTTCCGCCATATCGCTAAATTCATACATCCGCGCCGCGCGGCTGCGCAATTCGCCTGGCGTCTGGGCACCGCGTAACAGCAAAGTGGTTATCAACGCCACTTCTGCGGCGCTCAGTTTTAGATCGCCAAATTCTGAATTACAAAAGCGTTGCTCATATTTGGTGACCCGATTACCAAAACCGCTCACCGTGCGTAAATAATGACGTTTGACCAGATTATCCAGCTGCTCCTGCACCTCTGATTCACTCAGATTCATTACCGGTTCACGGTTCGTTTTCTGATTACAGGCCGTTACTACACCATTTACAGAAAGCGGATATTGCTCCGGCGTTGTCACCTGTTTTTCCAGCAAGCAGCCAATCACGCGGGCTTCCAGTGCAGTAAGTTGATATTTCATGAGATTCTCCTTAGCGGCCGGGCGTCCAGTCTGGGGTGGTTAATGCCGTCAGTACGTGATCGCGCCATTGTCCATCAATCAACAGATAGTCTTTCGCATAGCCTTCTTTTTCAAAACCCAGTCGCGCCAGTAAATCACCGCTGCGTTTATTGTGCGGCATATAGTTGGCCATAATGCGATGAATATGTTGGGTGCGCTGCATATAACGAATGGCGGCGGTCAGGGCTTCAAACATTAGCCCTTTGCCCTGCCATTTTTGCCCAATCGAATAACCGAGATAGCAGGCATGAAAAGATCCTCGCACCACATTAGAAAAATTGGCAACGCCAATAATCTCTTTCTCATCCGGGTCGAACAACCCAAAATAGAATGCAGAACCTTGTTTATGAAATTCATTAATCATGCTTAACCTGGCCTGCCAGCCTGAAGGATAACAGTGGCTTTCGTCGCGCACTGGCTCCCAGGGCTTGAGGAAATGGCGATTCTCTGCGTAATAGTCCGCCAGCCGCCAGGCATCACGATCATGCACCAGACGCACGACCAGTCGGTCTGTGGTTAAGCGCACTTTTGGCACGTTACTGCGATAGCCAAACATTCTATACCTACTCCTTCCCGTAACGTCTTTAATACGCTGTAAGTATTACTATACCTGCGCAACCAGAGCCTGTGAAAAGTCCCAAATGCCATTTCCTGCATTATTCACATATTTGATAAAAACTCTCTATCAAAGAGGGCTTTCGATAAAAAAATATTGTCCCGGGAATTGTGGGAAAAGTATTAGCGACCATGCAGAATAGAAAGTGCTCATCTTTTATTTCCCGGGAGGGGAAATGTCGCGCGTGTCGCAGGCGAGGAACCTGGGTAAATATTTCCTGCTCATCGATAATATGCTGGTCGTGCTGGGGTTCTTTGTTGTCTTTCCGCTGATCTCCATCCGCTTCGTTGATCAAATGGGCTGGGCCGCCGTGATGGTCGGTATTGCCCTCGGTCTGCGTCAGTTCATTCAGCAGGGGTTGGGTATTTTTGGCGGCGCAATTGCCGACCGCTTTGGCGCTAAACCGATGATTGTCACCGGTATGCTGATGCGCGCAGCCGGATTCGCCACCATGGGCATCGCTCAGGAGCCCTTGCTACTGTGGTTTTCCTGCCTTCTCTCAGGTCTTGGCGGCACTCTTTTCGATCCGCCGCGTTCGGCGCTGGTGGTCAAATTGATTCGCCCGCAGCAGCGTGGCCGCTTTTTCTCGTTGTTAATGATGCAGGACAGTGCCGGTGCGGTCATTGGCGCATTGTTGGGGAGCTGGCTGTTGCAATATGATTTCCGCCTGGTCTGCGCCACGGGGGCGATTCTGTTTGTGCTGTGTGCAGCGTTTAATGCCTGGTTGTTACCGGCGTGGAAACTCTCTACCGTGCGCACGCCAGTCCGCGAAGGCATGGCTCGCGTGATGCGTGATAAACGTTTTGTCACTTACGTCCTGACGCTGGCGGGCTACTATATGCTGGCCGTTCAGGTGATGCTGATGCTGCCGATTATGGTCAACGACGTCGCTGGCGCACCCTCTGCCGTTAAATGGATGTATGCCATTGAAGCATGTCTCTCCTTAACCTTGCTCTACCCTATCGCTCGCTGGAGCGAAAAGCGTTTTCGTCTGGAACATCGGTTGATGGCTGGGCTGTTAGTCATGTCGTTAAGCATGATGCCAGTTGGAATGGTCAGCAGTCTGCAACAACTCTTCACCCTGATTTGTCTGTTTTATATCGGGTCGATCATTGCCGAACCTGCGCGTGAAACCTTAAGCGCCTCGCTGGCGGATGCGCGAGCGCGCGGCAGCTATATGGGGTTTAGTCGTCTGGGTCTGGCGATTGGCGGCGCTATCGGTTATATCGGCGGCGGTTGGCTGTTTGATCTGGGTAAGTCGGCACAACAACCAGAGCTACCGTGGATGATGTTGGGCATTATTGGCATAATCACCTTTCTTGCTCTGGGTTGGCAATTTAGCCAGAAGCGCGCTGCGCGTCGGTTGCTGGAACGCGATGCCTGAAAACGCGATGCGTTCTGTTACCATTGCTCGTCCTGTCAACCTGACGCGCCTTAACAGCTTGTTATTACCTGCCGCCGCAGAATTCAGTTTTTTCTGCTGGCGAGTTTAACGCTGGTGGCACATGCTGCGTTGTGTCAGGATATTGACGCAGATTTCATGTCGAGGACTACCATGAACAAGTTTTTATTTGCCGCTGCATTGCTCGTCAGCGGCCTGCTCGTTGGCTGTAATCAACTCACCCAGTACACGATTAGCGAACAAGAAATTAACCAGTCGCTTGAGAAACATAATAATTTCTCGAAAGATATCGGTTTGCCCGGCGTAGCTGACGCCCATATTGTTCTGACAAACCTGACCAGCCAAATTGGTCGCGAAGAGCCGAATAAGATAACCTTAACCGGGGATGCAAATCTGGATATGAACTCCCTGTTCGGCAGCCAGAAAGCGACCATGAAACTAAAACTGAAAGCACTGCCGGTTTTCGATAAAGAAAAAGGCGCTATCTTCCTGAAGGAAATGGAAGTGGTCGATGCGACGGTACAACCGGAAAAAATGCAGACAGTGATGCAAACGTTGCTCCCCTATTTGAATCAGGCATTACGCAACTACTTTAACCAGCAACCGGCTTACATTCTGCGCGAAGATGGCAGCAAAGGTGAAGCAATGGCGAAAAAACTGGCGAAAGGTATTGAGGTGAAACCTGGCGAAATTGTCATTCCGTTTACTGATTAAACACGAGGGCGCATTCGCGCCCTTTATTTTTCGTGCAAAGGAAAACGTTTCCGCTTATCCTTTGTGTCCGGCAAAAACATCCCTTCAGCCGGAGCATAGAGATTAATGACTGCACCATCCCAGGTATTAAAGATCCGCCGCCCAGACGACTGGCACCTTCACCTCCGCGATGGCGACATGTTAAAAACTGTCGTGCCGTATACCAGCCAAACCTATGGTCGGGCCATCGTTATGCCCAATCTGGCACCGCCCGTGACGACCGTTGAGGCTGCCGTGGCTTATCGTCAACGTATTCTTGACGCCGTCCCTGCCGGGCACGACTTCACCCCGCTGATGACCTGCTACTTAACTGATTCACTGGATGCAGACGAACTGGAGCGAGGGTTTAACGAAGGCGTGTTCACCGCTGCAAAACTTTACCCGGCAAACGCGACCACCAACTCCAGCCACGGCGTGACGTCGGTTGACGCTATCATGCCCGTACTGGAGCGAATGGAAAAAATGGGTATGCCACTGCTGGTACACGGAGAAGTGACACACGCCGACATTGACATTTTTGACCGTGAAGCTCGCTTTATTGAAACTGTTATGGAACCGCTACGCCAACGCCTGGCTGGGCTGAAAGTGGTTTTTGAGCACATCACGACTAAAGATGCCGCTGAATATGTTCGTGATGGTAATGAACTACTGGCTGCTACCATTACCCCTCAACATTTGATGTTTAACCGTAACCACATGCTGGTTGGTGGTGTACGTCCGCACCTGTACTGCCTGCCCATTCTCAAACGTAATGTGCATCAACAGGCGCTGCGTGAACTGGTCGCCAGTGGCTTTAGTCGCGTTTTCCTTGGGACTGACTCCGCGCCACATGCGCGTCATCGCAAAGAGAGTAGTTGCGGTTGTGCCGGCTGTTTTAATGCACCAACGGCGCTGGGCAGTTACGCCACTGTCTTTGAAGAAATGAATGCGTTACAGCACTTTGAAGCGTTCTGTTCTTTAAACGGCCCGCAGTTCTATGGTTTACCGGTCAACGAATCGTTTATTGAACTGGTACGCGAAGAGCAGAAAGTGGCTGAAAGCATCGCTCTGACTGACGACACGTTGGTGCCATTCCTGGCCGGAGAAACGGTACGCTGGACAGTTAAACAATAAAAAACGTAGTTCCCTGTTGTCATTAGGTTATTTTACCTGTATAAATAACCAGTATGTAAAACAGGGGGCTATTATGAGAATTGAAGTCACCATAGCAAAAACTTCTCCATTACCTGCCGGAGCCATTGACGCCCTGGCCGGTGAACTTTCCCGCCGTATTCAATATGCGTTTCCTGATAACGAAGGTCATGTTTCTGTTCGTTATGCCGCAGCCAATAATTTATCGGTTATTGGCGCAACAAAAGAAGATAAACAGCGCATTAGCGAAATTCTGCAAGAAACATGGGAAAGCGCAGATGACTGGTTCGTTAGCGAATAATATACAGTAATGTTTGTTTTTGCCGGGTCGCCCCGGCTTTTTTATTTTCAGCACAAAATTTCTACACTTCCTCAAAATAATTGCACGATATGCTAAAAAAATATGAATGACATGCTGTTTTATTGTTCATATAAATCTTAAAAACAAAAAAATATCTCTTTCCCCCTTTAAAAATTCTGTGGATACCCTTACTTATTGGTATACTGAAGTTGCTTCAGATAAAAATGCATTGAACCTCGAATAACGTTGTCTAGTAACACGAATTAGGGGGCCATGATGGAAAAAAACAATGAAGTCATTCAGACTCATCCGCTCGTAGGGTGGGACATCAGCACCGTTGATAGCTATGATGCTCTGATGTTGCGTTTGCACTACCAGACCCCAAATAAGTCCGAGCAGGAAGGGACTGAAGTTGGTCAGACACTCTGGTTAACTACTGATGTTGCCAGACAATTTATTTCGATATTAGAAGCAGGAATAGCCAAAATTGAATCTGGTGATTTCCATGTAAATGAGTATCGTCGTCATTAACTTGACATGACCATCCACCCAAAAGGCACCAGATTGGTGCCTTTACTATTTCTGGGTTGTATATCTGCATTCACTTAATTACTCTGCTTAAACCATGAGAGCAGAGAGAAAAAAATGAAATACGATCTCATCATTATTGGCAGCGGTTCCGTAGGTGCTGCAGCCGGGTATTATGCCACTCGGGCCGGTTTGAAAGTGCTGATGACCGACGCCCATATGCCGCCGCACCAACACGGCAGCCACCACGGTGATACACGATTAATTCGCCATGCTTATGGTGAAGGCGAAAAGTATGTTCCGTTGGTGCTTCGCGCGCAAACCCTGTGGGATGAACTCACCCGTTACAACGAAGAAGACCCCGTTTTTGTGCGCTCTGGCGTCATCAACCTCGGCCCTGCCGACTCCGAATTCCTCGCCAATGTCGCCCACAGCGCGGAACAATGGCAACTCAACGTCGAAAAACTGGATGCGCAGGCCATTATGGCTCGCTGGCCTGAAATACGCGTTCCTGACAATTACATCGGCTTGTTTGAGGCTGATTCTGGCTTTCTGCACAGCGAACTGGCGATTAAAACCTGGATCAAACTGGCGAATGAAGCTGGCTGTGCTCAACTGTTTAATTGCCCGGTTACCGCTATTCACCATGATGACAACGGCGTAACCATTACAACAGCTGACGGCGAGTATCAGGCGAAAAAAGCGATCGTCTGCGCGGGAACCTGGGTAAAAGACCTGCTGCCAGAACTCCCTGTCCAGCCAGTACGCAAAGTGTTCGCCTGGTATCAGGCCGATGGTCGTTATAGTATGAAAAATAAATTTCCGGCCTTTACCGGAGAACTGCCCAATGGCGATCAATATTACGGCTTTCCCGCCGAAAATGACGCCCTGAAAATTGGCAAACACAATGGTGGACAGGTGATTCATTCAGCAGATGAACGCGTTCCGTTTGCTGAAATCGCCAGTGACGGTTCTGAAGCCTTTCCCTTCTTACGTAGCATACTGCCGGGCATTGGTTGCTGCCTGTACGGCGCTTCCTGCACCTACGATAATTCACCTGATGAAGATTTTATTATCGACACCCTGCCCGGTCACGATAATACGCTGCTGATTACCGGTCTGAGTGGACACGGATTTAAATTTGCATCGGTATTAGGGGAAATAGCCGCCGATTTTGCGCAAGGCATAAATAGCGATTTTGATTTGACGCCATTCAGACTTGCCCGCTTCAAATAATCATCATCACGGCCTCAAAAATGAGGCCGTTTTTACAGGATTTTTTAATGCGTCGGCTGGTGAACTATCTCATTAATAATATCCGCGAGCATCTCATGCTATATCTTTTTCTCTGGGGATTATTGGCAATTATGGATCTGATCTACGTGTTTTATTTTTAACCGCACCCCACTGACATAAATTGACAAAACCTTAATCTCTCTTTCATTTGGCGTGAAAAATTGAATAACTTTATTTCTGTCCTGGTAGCATTCCCCTGACATACCTCATCCTGAAACCACTAAACTTATGAAGATTCTTTCATTATTAAATCAAAATTATTGAAATAAAAATAAATATCATTCGAATTGTTATTTTTCAGTTGCAATTCATTCTCCAACGCGCCATTTTCATTCTTTCGCAAATAAGTTTCGGATGCATTTATGCCCCTTACAAATACCCCCAAACGCTATGGTGTTATATCGATGGCCTTTCATTGGCTGAGTGCAATCATTATCTACGGCATGTTTGCTTTAGGACTATGGATGGTAACGCTCAGTTATTACGATGGCTGGTATCACAAAGCACCAGAGCTGCATAAAAGCGTCGGTATTCTGTTAATGATGGGGCTGGTTATACGCATTCTGTGGCGCGTTATATCCCCACCGCCTGGTCCATTGCAAAGTTATTCGCCCATGACGCGTCTCGGCGCACAAATTGGACATCTCACGCTGTACTTTTTGCTCTTCGCCATTGGCATCAGCGGCTATCTCATCTCGACCGCCGATGGCAAACCGATCAGCGTTTTTGGCTGGTTTGACATCCCCGCGACCCTTGCCGATGCTGGCGCACAGGCTGACCTTGCCGGTGCCCTGCATTTTTGGCTCGCGTGGAGCGTCGTCGTACTGTCCGTTATGCACGGATTTATGGCCCTGAAGCATCATTTCATCGATAAAGACGACACCCTGAAGCGTATGCTGGGAAAATCGTCATCTGACTATGGAGTATAAAATGAAAAAAAGCCTGCTTGCTTTAACCTTTGCTTCCCTGATGTTCTCTGCCGGTTCAGCTGTCGCCGCCGATTACAAAATTGACAAAGAAGGTCAGCACGCCTTTGTCAATTTCCGCATCCAGCACCTTGGCTATAGCTGGTTATATGGCACCTTTAAAGATTTCGACGGTACTTTTACCTTTGATGAAAAGAACCCAGCTGCTGATAAAGTGAATGTGACAATTAACACCACCAGCGTCGATACCAATCACGCCGAGCGCGATAAGCATCTTCGCAGCGCAGATTTCCTCAATACCGCAAAATATCCGCAGGCGACGTTCACTTCTACCAGCGTGAAGAAAGACGGTGATGAACTGGATATTACGGGTGATCTGACACTAAATGGCGTAACCAAACCAGTAACGCTGGAAGCAAAATTGATTGGTCAGGGTGACGATCCGTGGGGCGGTAAACGTGCGGGCTTCGAGGCAGAAGGCAAAATTAAGCTGAAAGACTTCAACATTAAGACTGATTTAGGTCCAGCTTCGCAGGAGGTTGATCTGATTATTTCGGTGGAAGGTGTACAGCAGAAGTAATGCATAGATGTTGCCGGATGACGCACATCCGGCACGAATGTTTATTCTGTTGGATCAGGAATGATCAGCGTCGTGTTCAGGCGTCCACGCGATTTATTAAAGATCTTATTGCCATTTTCTCGCCCAGCACGACGGCGGCGCTGTTCTTCTGGCGGTAATGCACTTTCTTCACAGCAAATCTCACTACAACAGCCCTTGAATTTCTCGGCACACGCCGGACACTGGATAAACAACAGATGACAGCCATCATTTCTACAATTGGTATGGCTGTCACAAGGTGTGCCACACTGATGACAATGCGCAATAATTTCGTCAGAGATCCGCTCGCCCATCCGCTCGTCAAAAACAAAATTTTTACCAACAAAGCGGACAGGCAAACCTTGTTCACGCGCCTTACGAGCGTATTCAATAATCCCGCCTTCAATATGCCAGACTTTATTGAATCCGTTATGTTTCATCCAGGCACTGGCCTTTTCGCAACGAATACCACCGGTGCAGTACATCACGATCTTTTTATCTTTATGCGCCTGCATCATCTCAACCGCTTTTGGCAGTTGTTCGCGAAAGGTATCTGCCGGAATTTCCAGCGCGTTTTCAAAATGCCCCACTTCATATTCATAGTGGTTGCGCATGTCGATAAACAGCGCATCGGGATCATCAAGCATGGCGTTCACTTCCGCTGCTTGCAGGTATTCCCCCACGTTACTGGCATCAAATTGAGGATCGTCAATACCATCGGCAACAATTCGGTCGCGAACCTTCATGCGCAGCACCCAGAAGGATTTCCCGTCATCATCCAGCGCAATATTCAGACGTAAACCGTTTAAAGCAGGATCAAAAGCATAAAGCTGTGCGCGAAATGTCTCTACGTTGCTCGCCGGTACGCTGATTTGTGCGTTGATCCCTTCATGCGCCAGATAGACCCGTCCAAAGACATTCAACGCGGTAAATAGCTGATATAAAGCATCACGGGTCGTTTTGGGATCGGTAATGTGGAAATATTTATAGAACGAAATGGTGGTGCGTGGTTCGCTCTCGGCCAGCATTTTGGCTTTCAGCGCGTCATTAGAAATGCGGTTGTGTAACACTGGCATGGTGTACGGTTCCTGCGGGGTGGGAAAGTAAAAATCCGCAGCATGATATAGCAATTATCGACAATTAACATCCATACATTTTACGCTACATTTGCGCATTAAAAATTATTAATGATTTACATACGCGGTAATTTCGCCCAGTCTTCGGTCACAAATTTTGGTTGCGGACGAAAAAATGCGACAATACATACAATTGCCCGTATAGGTTGAAAGACAGGATTGATATGACGAATCTACCCAAGTTCTCCACCGCACTGCTTCATCCGCGTTATTGGTTAACCTGGTTGGGTATTGGCGTACTTTGGTTAGTCGTTCAGTTACCCTACCCGATTATCTACCGCCTTGGCATTGCGGCAGGACGACTGGCGTTACATGTTATGAAACGTCGCGCCAAAATTGTATATCGCAACCTGGAACTGTGCTTTCCGGAGATGAGCGAACAAGAACGCCATGAAATGATGGTGAAGAATTTCGAATCCGTTGGTATGGGGTTGATGGAAACCGGCATGGCGTGGTTCTGGTCGGATCGTCGAATTGCCCGCTGGACGGAAGTGATTGGCATGGAACATATCCGTGACGTGCAGGCGCAAAAGCGCGGCATTCTGTTGGTCGGCATCCATTTTCTGACGCTGGAGCTGGGCGCAAGGCAATTTGGTATGCAGGAACCGGGTATCGGCGTCTATCGCCCAAACGATAATCCGTTGCTCGACTGGCTGCAAACCTGGGGGCGCCTGCGTTCGAATAAATCGATGCTTGATCGCAAAGATTTAAAAGGCATGATCCGGGCACTAAAGAAAGGCGAAGTGGTCTGGTATGCGCCGGATCACGATTACGGTCCGCGCTCGAGCGTTTTCGTGCCGCTGTTTGCTGTTGAGCAGGCGGCGACCACCAGTGGCACCTGGATGCTGGCGAGAATGTCTGGTGCGTGCCTGGTGCCGTTTGTTCCGCGTCGTAAGCCAGACGGCAAAGGCTATCAGTTGATCATGCTGCCGCCAGAGTGTTCACCACCTCTGGATAACGCCGAAGTCACCGCAGCGTGGATGAATAAAGTGGTCGAGAAATGCATCATGATGGCACCGGAACAGTACATGTGGCTGCATCGTCGCTTTAAAACGCGCCCGGAAGGCGTACCTTCACGCTATTAAATCTCCCTTGCCGGATGTTTCGAACTGCATCCGGCATTACCGCTGCCCCCCCTGATTTAGCGATAAAAGCTCTGTACATTGCGTCACCTATAAGTCAGGCGCATAATTAGTGTGCTTACTTTTTCTCCTTTTATTCACCGCGCCTGGCGCACCAACAGCGGATTGCTATGTCACTCTGTGAAAATGACACCCCCATAAACTGGAAACGAAACCTGATCGTTGCCTGGCTAGGTTGTTTTCTTACCGGTGCCGCCTTCAGTCTGGTGATGCCATTCTTACCCCTCTACGTTGAGCAACTTGGCGTCACTGGCCACAGCGCGCTGAATATGTGGTCGGGAATTGTCTTCAGTATTACCTTTTTATTCTCCGCCATCGCCTCCCCTTTCTGGGGCGGGCTTGCCGACCGCAAAGGCAGAAAAATCATGTTATTGCGTTCTGCTCTCGGCATGGGCATCGTGATGGTGCTGATGGGGCTGGCGCAAAATATCTGGCAGTTTCTGATCCTGCGGGCGCTGCTTGGTTTGCTTGGCGGGTTTGTCCCCAACGCCAATGCTCTTATCGCCACACAAGTACCGCGTAATAAAAGCGGCTGGGCGCTGGGCACGCTCTCCACCGGCGGCGTTAGCGGCGCGTTGCTCGGCCCGATGGCTGGTGGCTTACTCGCTGATAACTACGGCTTACGTCCGGTATTCTTTATTACCGCCAGTGTGCTCATACTCTGCTTTTTCGTCACCCTGTTTTGTATCAGAGAAAAATTCCAGCCCGTCAGCAAAAAAGAGATGCTGCACATGCGGGAAGTCGTAACATCGCTTAAAAATCCGAAACTGGTACTTAGCCTGTTTGTCACAACATTAATTATCCAGATTGCTACTGGATCTATCGCGCCAATCCTGACGCTGTATGTCCGCGAACTGGCAGGAAATGTCAGTAATATCGCCTTTATTAGCGGCATGATCGCCTCCGTGCCCGGCGTGGCTGCACTGCTAAGTGCTCCACGACTCGGTAAACTTGGCGATCGTATCGGGCCAGAAAAGATCCTGATAACTGCGCTGATCTTTTCTGTGCTGCTGTTGATCCCAATGTCTTATGTCCAGACACCACTGCAACTGGGGATTTTACGCTTTTTGCTCGGCGCCGCAGACGGCGCTCTGCTCCCCGCCGTACAAACGTTGCTGGTTTATAATTCGACCAACCAAATCGCCGGGCGCATTTTCAGCTACAACCAGTCGTTTCGCGATATTGGCAACGTTACGGGGCCGTTGATGGGCGCAGCTATTTCAGCACACTACGGCTTTCGTGCTGTATTTCTGGTTACCGCCGGAGTCGTTTTGTTTAACGCGGTCTATTCGTGGAACAGCCTGCGCCGTCGCCGACTCCCCCAGGTATCGAACTGATTTTTCGCCTTTCATACTTGCAAAAGCGGAGAATCAGCTATTCTTTCCCTGAACACCTCAGCAAATCAAAGGGAGAGTCGTGATGACTATGTACGCAACGCTTGAAGAAGCCATTGATGCCGCACGCGAAGAATTTCTTGCTGACAACCCCGGCATCGACGCCGAAGAAGCGAATGTGCAACAGTTCAATGTCCAGAAATATATTCTGCAAGATGGCGACATTATGTGGCAGGTTGAGTTTCTCGCCGATGAAGGCGAAGAAGGTGAATGCCTGCCCATGTTTAGTGGAGAAGCCGCACAAAGCATCTTTGATGGCGACTATGATGAGATTGAAATCCGCCAGGAATGGCAGGAAGAAAATACTCTGCATGAATGGGACGAAGGTGAATTCCAGCTTGAGCCACCGCTGGATACCGAAGAAGGACGCGCAGCAGCCGATGAGTGGGATGAGCGTTAATTACTCATATGCTCCGTGATGAATGTCGATCGGTAACAGTAAGGTATCAAAGACTAAAGAGAATGGGAGATCAAGGATCGTGACATAGCGCCATGCGGAGTCACGTACATCCCATTGCACGCCGGGATAATATTGGTTGCCATGCCCCTGTCCCGGTATGGTGCGGCTAATGATGCTGCCACAACCACTCAGCAAAGCAACCATGATGCCTACTACAATTAAGCGCATTTGAACCCTCTTCTGTAAAAAAATACCGGCATTACGCCGGTATTTTTATTGCTGACAAAGTGCTTGTTGTTTTGCCGGATGCGGCGTGAACGCCCCTATCCGGCCTACGAAGCCTTGCAAATTCAATATATTGCAGGCATCTACGCTTTTATTGCGAAGCCGTATCCGGTTTACGCAATGCCAGTGGATTCAACTTTATCCCTTCGTAGTAACTCACCCATGAAGAATATCTCTCCGGGGAATTCCAGACGCGGAAATGCAAACGAGCCATCGTCACCGGATCGCTTAGCAGCACCAGACGACGATCGCGATTCAGCTTCTCTGGCGTCTCGTTCAGCGCCTGTTCAACGTGGCGGTCACGGGCGATTTCCAGCACCTTACTGGCGCGGTGACGCGCGGTGGCCATTGCCGTTGCCAGAGCGTTAAACGACGGATTAAACACTGCATGCATAAAGCCATCGTCGAGAGAACGTTGACGGTTCATCTCAAGGAAACGATCGGTATCGATCAGTACCTGAGGCGGTGAATACTCTTCCGGGATCAGGAACAGTTTCCAGCGTTTCGTGCGCAGCCCAACGGTTGTACGGCTGGAGATCACCGAAACAAACGGTGACAGAATCAGCGAGAAGACAATCGGTGCCAGCCAGAACAGGAAACGCAGATCCAGCCACGCCATACCGACCGCCCACACTAACCCCAGCAGCAACTGTGAGCCGTGGCGTTTAAACGCTTCGCCCCAGGAGGTAGAGTCGTCATCACGTTGCGGGGAATTCCACACCACTTCCCAGCCGAGGAAGGCGCTAACCACGAATACCGTATGGAACAGCATACGCACCGGCGCCAACAACACGGAGAACAGCACTTCTAACAGCAGCGATAACGTAACTCGCCAGAAGCCGCCATACTCTTTAGTTCCTTTGCACCAGATAAGCAAAATACTCAACAACTTCGGCAGGAACAGCAGCACCATCGTCGAGGCAAACAGCGCAATCGCCAGTTCAGGACGCCACTGTGGCCAGACCGGGAATAACTGCCGTGGTTGCAGGAAGTATTGCGGTTCGGTCAGTGCGTGTACAACCTGCAATGCGGTAGAGAGCGCGAGGAACATAAACCACAGCGGTGCGGAAAGATAAGACATCACGCCCGTCAGGAACACCGCACGGTGAACCGGGTGCATCCCTTTAACCAGGAACAAACGGAAGTTCATCAGGTTACCATGGCACCAGCGGCGGTCACGTTTTAACTCGTCAAGCAGGTTAGGCGGCAGCTCTTCATAAGAGCCAGGGAGATCGTAAGCAATCCATACCCCCCAGCCTGCACGGCGCATCAGTGCGGCTTCCACGAAGTCGTGCGAAAGAATTGAACCCGCAAATGATCCTTCGCCAGGCAGCGGCGCCAGCGCACAGTGCTCGATAAACGGTTTCACGCGGATAATCGCGTTATGCCCCCAGTAGTGTGACTCGCCGAGCTGCCAGAAATGCAAACCAGCAGTGAACAATGGCCCATAGACACGGGTCGCAAACTGTTGGCAACGTGCATACAGCGTATCCATACCAGACGCTTTCGGCGACGACTGGATAATCCCGGCGTTCGGGTTGGCTTCCATCAGGCGCACCAGACCGCACAAACAATCACCGGTCATCACCGAGTCCGCATCCAACACCACCATGTAGCTGTACTGGCTACCCCAGCGACGGCAGAAATCGTCAATGTTACCGCTTTTACGCTTCACGCGACGGCGACGGCGGCGATAGAAAATCTGGCCCTCACCCTGCACTTCGGCGATCAGCTCCATCCAGGCTTTTTGTTCTGCCACGCAGATGTCCGGGTTGTAGCTGTCACTCAGGATATAAACATCAAAATGTTTGGCATTACCGGTCGCTTTCACTGATTCCCACGTTGCACGCAGACCTGCAAAAACGCGATTCACGTCTTCGTTACAGATAGGCATGATCAATGCTGTGCGATGCTCCGGATTTAACGGTTCATCGCCAACGGTTGAAGCGGAAATACTGTATTTATCGCGACCAATAAGCAGTTGCAGGAAGCCCATCAACGCCGTCCAGAAACCAGCAGACACCCAGCAGAAAAGAACAGCGAAGAGGATCAGAATACCGGTTTGCAGCATGTAAGGCAGAAGCTGCATAAAGGAAACCCACAGATCCTGATCGACCATATCAACTGGATTAATCAGCGCCCACCCCTGATAAGGCAGGATGGTCTTCATATACCAGGTAGCGACGACGGTTTGCGCCAGAGTGAGGAGAAGCAGGATGTAACGACGGATGGTGCCGACGGTACGCCACTTTTGCTCGCTCTCCTGCTCTTCTTTGGTCAACCGCGCCAGATAGCGCGGCGTTACATCGCGCCCACGCAGACGATCCCAGAAACGCCCAACCGGGTTAGTACGCCACGGATCGGGGAACATAGAAGAACGTTTTGCTTTCGGCATTGCCTTAAGCTGATCGCGCCCTTCGTCGTCTTGAATTAACTGTCCATCAGCGAGTGAATCTGGCCAGGCTTGTTCCAGACGTGCTTTTACCGACCCTTGCGGGGAGTCATCCTCTCGCGCATAGGTTCGGTGTTCAGCATCCAGCGCCTGATGAACGGCGCGGATATCAGTCTTCGGCAATGCCGCTTTCTCACTTGCGGAGATGGGCATTGCGTCAATGTACTCGGTTGTCTTATTCATTGGCAGGTAACTGGTAGCTCCAGGTTTCACTCAACGTTTGATCGGCATTCACCAGGGCAGCACGCATTTCAGTGGTTTTCTTGGCATCTTTCACTTTCACGCGCATTACCAGACGCCAGCCTTTGGTGACCGGGTTATAACGCACCGTGCTTTCAACAATCTCACCATTATCGCCAATGCTGGTTTGTGCTGTGACCGGGGTATCCTCTGGCAGTTTTTTCATCTCTGCGCCGGTAAAATCGACCACAAAGGCGATAGTGCCGTCAGGCTGGCGAATCAGGTTCGACTGTTTCACATCCCCCGTTGAACGACGCGTCTGCTGCACCCAGGCGTTATCAGGCGCGTGAAGTTTGTCTTCATCACGGCTGAAAGTAATGGTGTATTTAAAGTTCATCTCTTTACCTGGTTCCGGTAACTGATCCGGCGTCCAGTAAGCGACGATGTTATCGTTGGTTTCATCGTTGGTTGGAATTTCCACCAGCTCAACGCTGCCTTTGCCCCACTCCCCTTTCGGTGTCACCCACGCGCTTGGACGAAGATCGTAACGATCGTCGAGATCTTCAAAGCGGGAGAAATCGCGGCCACGCTGCAACAGGCCGAAGCCTTGCGGGTTTTCCATCGAGAAGCTGCTGATCGCCAGATGTTTCGGGTTGTTTAGCGGACGCCAGATCCACTCACCGTTACCAGCATGGATAGACAGACCGTTGGAGTCGTGCAATTCCGGACGATAATTATTCGCCGGAGATGGCTGGTTCGGCCCAAACAGGAACATACTGGTTAACGGTGCAACCCCCAGTTTGCCGACTTTATCGCGCAGGTAGATTTTCGATTGCACATCAACAACCGTGTCACGTCCCGGCATAACAACAAACTTATAAGCGCCTGTCGCACGCGGCGAATCAAGCAACGCATAAATCGTTAAACGCTTGTCGGTCGGTTTTGGACGCTCGATCCAGAACTCCTTAAAGCGTGGGAATTCTTCACCTGATGGCAACGCGGTATCAATTGCCAGGCCTCGGGCAGAAAGACCGTAAACCTGACCTGCGCCAATCACGCGAAAATAGCTGGCCCCGAGCATACTGACGATTTCATCATTTTTATCTTTGCTGTTGATCGGGTAAAGCACTTTAAAACCGGCGAAACCGAGGTCTTTTACCGTGTCTTTGTCATGCTGAACTTCGCCGAAAGTGAAATAATCCGGGCTGTATTTGATTCTTTTTACTGCCGTTGCAGTGACTTCATTTATTTTGACCGGTGTGTCGAAGTACATACCCTGATGGTAGAACTCGAGCTTGAATGGGGTCTTCAGATTGTTCCAGTATGCTTTGTCATGATTAAACTGGATCTGTTGATAGTCCGCGTATTTCATGTCGCGGAAAACGGAGGGCAAGTTACTTTTAGGCGCCTCATAGCCTTTCCCGGCTAAGGATTGAGCTTGCTTTGCGACATCGTCAATGCTGAAGGCCCAGCTTGATGATGTATACAGGGTTAACATTACTGCAGCACTCAACCAACGCATTTTCATCATTTGTAGTTTATGTTTCATAATAAGTAAGCACTTCCCCCTTTGTGTGCTTATATCGATCCGATCTATTTTAATGGATAACCAGCCATTCCGACAACAGAATCCCGGTATTATTCAGCGTGCCGGTTCATGGATTAAGCACCTGATTGCAACCGTTTTCACTTTCCGTGCTTCTCCTAAAGACAGAAGGAGCGAGTTCGTGTAGGGTTTGCCGGCAAATTTATTTATCAACCGTCTTACAGGCGCTTCCATTTTGGTTAGTGATTGCGGCTATGCCGCGCAAAAACACATTTGAAGCCTGCACCTCATGCAGCAGGTCAGTGTCGTTACGGCAAAAGCCTAAAGGCATTACCCGGCGGGGATAAGACGAAAAATCCGAGATTAGTTAACCATATATGAATCCAGTACCCGCGCAGCGTGAATATTTCCTCGACTCCATCCGCGCATGGTTGATGTTGTTAGGGATCCCTTTTCATATTTCTTTAATCTATTCAAGCCACACCTGGCATGTGAATAGCGCAGAACCGTCATGGTGGCTGACGCTTTTTAACGATTTCATCCACGCCTTCCGTATGCAGGTATTTTTCGTTATTTCCGGATATTTTTCCTACATGCTGTTTTTGCGCTACCCGTTGAAAAAATGGTGGAAAGTGCGCGTTGAACGCGTAGGAATCCCGATGTTAACGGCTATTCCCCTGCTCACCTTGCCGCAATTCATTATGCTGCAATATGTCAAAGGCAAAGCGGAAAGCTGGCCTGGGCTATCATTGTATGACAAATATAATACGCTGGCCTGGGAGTTAATTTCGCACCTGTGGTTTTTACTGGTGTTGGTCGTTATGACGACACTTTGCGTATGGATATTTAAACGAATAAGAAATAATTTAGAAAATTCAGATAAAACGAATAAAAATTTCTCGATGGTTAAGCTATCGATACTATTTTTCTGTCTGGGAATTGGCTATGCAGCAATAAGAAGAACGTTATTTATCGTTTATCCACCCATATTAAGCGATGGCATGTTCAATTTTATTTTCATGCAGACGCTGTTTTATATGCCGTTCTTTATTCTCGGTGCGCTGGCTTTCATTTTCCCTAATCTTAAGGCCTTGTTTACCACACCGTCTCGTGGATGCACTCTCGCAGCAGCACTGGCATTTGTTGCTTATTTGCTCAATCAACGCTACGGCAGCGGCGATGCCTGGATGTATGAAACCGAGTCAGTGATCACGATGGTGCTCGGCCTGTGGATGGTGAATGTGGTCTTCTCCTTCGGCCACCGTTTGCTTAATTTTCAGTCGGCGCGGGTAACCTATTTTGTAAACGCATCGCTATTTATTTATCTGGTTCATCACCCATTAACGCTCTTTTTCGGTGCTTACATCACTCCGCACATCACATCAAATCTGCTGGGTTTCCTCTGCGGTCTGATATTTGTGGTAGGGATTGCGATAATTCTGTACGAAATTCATTTACGCATTCCGTTGTTGAAGTTTTTGTTCTCCGGCAAACCGATCGTAAAACGCGAGAATGACAAAGCGCCAGCTCGCTAAACCATACTTACAATAACCATTCAACGGGCAATATTGACGCTAATCTGACCATAACCCGCTTCCAGAAACTGGTGGCGGGTTCTTTTTTGAGGATAATTTCCTCCTTCCCATGGCGATCGACCCAGTTGATTCGTCCCCACCGATCCAGACGGAGCTGCCAGGCCGCATCATACTGGCTCTGAATAAAGCGTTTATCGATTAATTGTGCCAGCGTTTCGCTCTCTATCACGAAGCCCATTTCAGTAT
The DNA here is from genome assembly GCF_002966005.1 of Escherichia sp. MOD1-EC5433. NCBI lineage: Bacteria > Pseudomonadati > Pseudomonadota > Gammaproteobacteria > Enterobacterales > Enterobacteriaceae > Escherichia > Escherichia sp. MOD1-EC5433. Next base: position 104,231 of record NZ_PTRL01000008.1, read on the forward strand.
TGAGTAATGTTGAACGCGGATCGAAATTGAATGAGCCAATAAACACTATTTTGCCATCGACACTGAATGTCTTGGCATGAAGGCTTGCGCCGGAATTACCGGTTATACCGCGATCGTGCAACGTGCCGCTCTGTTCCCGCGTCGGCTTCAGTTCATACAATTCCACGCCATAGCGGAGTAACTTTTTGCGCCAGCGGGCATACCCGGCATGAACGACAGCGACATCGTTAGCGGCAAGTGAATTGGTTAAGATGGCTATCCTGACTCCTTTTCTCACCATTCGTAAAAGCTGCGCCACTCCCGCGCGCGTTGGCACAAAATAGGAAGAGATAATATCAATACGTTCGCTGGGTGAGCCCATGATATCGAACAGGCGCTGCGGTAACAGGGAATGCCGTTTTGCTTTGCCCTCCCCTTTTGCCGGATCATCACTTAATAAACGCGTTCTTGCCCAGATAAGCGGCAACGTTCCGTCAACCAGTTGATTTATAAATGGACTTAACTCCATTTGGCGCAAATAGCGATGTGTCTCAGTGTCGTTGTACCAGGACGCAGGTAGCTCAATACGGTCAGCCATTTCGCCGTCGGGAACATCCAGCACCTGCTGCAACGGTGAAACTGATTTGCAATACCAATAGCGGGCAAAATCATCGGCAACGTCCTCAACAACCGGCCCTATTGCCAGGACATCTAAATCTGAAAAAAGTGGCTCTTCTCCCGCGCCGAAATAGGCATCGCCAACGTTGCGCCCGCCCACCAGCGTCACCACACCATCAATGGTAAAACTTTTATTGTGCATACGACGATTGAGGCGGGAAAAATCGGTGATATAACCAAGCGGACGTAACAGGCGGAAAGAGAAAGGATTAAAAAGTCGAACTTCAATACGCGGGTGACTATCGAGCAAGCGTAAAATATCATCAAGACCGGGAGTATTATTGTCATCCAGCAACAAACGGACGCGAACGCCACGCTTCGCTGCGGCTAACAGAGCCGAAAATAGCAATCGCCCCGACATATCGTCCTGCCAGATGTAATACTGAACATCCAGAGTATGCTCCGCCATTTCTGCCAGACGATATCGTGCAGCGAACGCATCCAGACTTTTATCCAGGGGGAAAATGCCGCACTGCCCAGGATGTTGCGAGCACAGCGGCAGCACCGCGCTCGCCAGCCGGGGCAAATCATTCATCTCCTTGTTGGGTAAGGAGTCTTTCGTAGAGATGGGCATTTTCTGCATCATAACAGACAAAGTATACCTGCTCAGGCAAAGCGTGACGGGTAATAAATTCTGAAACGGTTTTTACTGCGATTTCAGCCGCTGCAGCACGCGGGTAGCCATAAACGCCGGTACTGATGGCAGGAAAAGCCACTGTCGCATAGCCGTTTGCCGCTACCAGTCGTAGACTATTGAGATAGGCATCCTGCAATAACTGGTCTTCGTTTTGTTCGCCACCGCGCCAGACAGGCCCAACGGTATGCACAACAGCTTTGGCAGGGAGATCGCCCGCAAGAGTAATCACTGCATGTCCTGTGGGGCAATCGCCCTGTTGCTGGCGAACTTTCAAACAGGCATCCAGCAACGCCGGGCCGGCTGCGCGATGAATAGCGCCATCAACGCCGCCGCCCCCCATTAGTGACGGATTAGCCGCATTAACAATAACATCAACGGCTAGTTTAGTAATATCACCCTGCACAACATGAATACGCGATTTCATAACGCCTCCTTACACCCTCTTGTTTCTTAAGTGTACAGCAGTGTTTTTAGGTAAATCGCATTTTTCTTGTCAGTAGCGTGAGTAGTTCAGAAACTTAGTTATATTCGATGTTCATCACAGCCAGCTTTTTCTGCTCATCAAGATACTGCACTTTTACTGAGGCAATTTGCGCATTTTTAACTTTGCCACTCATTAGCTCTTTGCTGGAATACGTTTTGCTCTGTACTGGACCATTTTGCATACAAGTCATTTCAACTGGCGTTTGCATCACGTCACACGCGGGTTCCACAATTTGACCATAAAAATGAATCACGCCACCTTGCGCATTGTTTTCCGCTGTTGCAAAGAAAGGAAAAACCAGGCTGCCGAGCATAAGGGAGTTTAACAACGGTCTGAACATCTATTCTGTTTCCTCAATGATTAATCATCCTTGAGGGGGTTATCCATGCTTTCAGGTTGGTCGATTCGCATCAGACCGTTCTCTTCCGGCTCGTTTTATGCTCAACTATCAATACATTAAGACTTTCCTGAAGAGGGCGGCCATTGTTGTGATAAATGAAGTGACTGTCCATCAGAAACCGTAACAACTATTTTCACCCGATCGTCCGGGGAAATATTTAAACTCAACTTCGTCAAGGCAATGGGTTGATTAGCGGGTAATGAAAGGGTCTTTTCTTGCTTCGTCTGACTTTGTCCCGAACTGCCTTCGCGTAGTGACAATATCTGAACCCGGCACAAGCATGATTGCGTCAGAGTAACTTCAGGAATAATGGTGTACATGTCACCTTGCTGAGTTGTATTAAAGGTTATCTGGCTGGAAAGCGCCGCGAGAAGTAATAACGCGTTCATACTATTCTCCCGAAAAAAAACAGGGCTTACGCCCTGTTTCTGTCATACAAATTCTGTATTAGTACTGATGAGCGGTCGCGTTGTTACCAAAGCCAACCTGAGTTACGTTGACGCTGGAGTTAGATGCAGTCTGGTCAACTGCTGCACCGTTGCCACCACCGAACTGTTTAACAGTCATTTCAGAGTTTTTACCGTTCCACTGATCAAGAGTGGCGCTGTTACCGAAGCCACGCTGGGTCAGTTCAATTGAGCTGTCATCAGAACCTTGTCCAACGTCTGCACCGTTACCGCCGCCGTGCTGGGTAATAGTCAGATCAGAGTTGCGGGCATCAGCCTGCAATGCAACAGCAGAGTTACCGCCACCGTACTGGTAAATATTCAGCTCTGAATTCGGGCCGCTGTTATTGCCACCACCACCGTGGTTACCGCCGCCACCGCCGTACTGAGGAATAGAACCTGCCAGAGCGCTACCGGAGAATACGATTGCTGCAATTGCTGCTACTTTTAAAAGTTTCATGTAAAACCCCCATCGGATTGATTTAAAAGTCGAATGGAAATTAACGTTGTGTCACGCGAATAGCCATTTGCGACTGTCTCTGCACTACAATTGCCGTTTTTTGAGTACCATGCTGCGTAATATTTGCTTTATTACCAGAACCTTTCTGGATAATCATTGCAGTATTACCATATGCGCCTTGCGAAATACTGGCATCGTTGGCATTGCCCGCCTGATCAATATATGCAAGGTTATAATCTCCTGTCTGGTCAATCTTTGCCCGGTTGCTATTACCTTCTTGCGAAACAACCGACAAAAGTTTTGAGCCTCCCTGCCGTAACTGTGCACTATTATTAGTACCAGCTTGACCAACTATGGCTGCCTGATTAAATGAAGACTTACTCAATTCATTTACCGCTAAGTTATATTCTGAATTAGCTAAATCATAACCTGCTGCGGCTGCAATCCCAGGCGCACCCAGTATTGTTAACATCACAAATAACAATTTGTTTTTCATGTTGTCACCCTGGACCTGGTCGTACATTTAAGAAATTAAATCATTTCAACTTGGTTGTTAACGCAAACCGTTTTTTGTTAACGCTGCGTTACGATGGAAAGTATGTCTGCGGAAATATTTTTAATAACTCACCCGCGCGTTGTATTTTGCTTTTTTTGTTCATACCAAAGTATTAAAACTCCCGCAAATACGCTGTTATTTACGCAAAAATTATTTTGTTTTCTTTTAAAGTACCGTTTTTTGACAGCAAAAAATCAACAGTCAGCCTTCCTTCATGGTTCGCGAAGATTACGTCGATATGTCTGTTTGACAAGCCGTGACAAACATCGTCTTTTTACGGCAAAAATTTGTCCAAGGGCAACATCAGCGAAAGTAAGAAATTTTCACACGACAAAAGAACTATGTGGAAATAATTTTTATATGCATAATTATAGACTTAGCTTCATTTGTATGACTTTTTAAAATTGTGCAATAAAAGCAATATGTACAACTTTTCTATCAACTCTAAACTCCATAACCACACCTTGTTAACATTTTAAAATTCCAGATTACATTTTGTTACACGTTTAACACTTGATTTAAGATTTGTAATGGCTAGATTGAAATCAGATGTAATCCATTAGTTTTATATTTTACCCATTTAGGGTTGATTTATTACTACACACAGCAGTGCAACATCTGTCAGTACTTCTGGTGCCTCTATTTTATAAAGGCAGCTGTCAGGTGTGCGATTAATAAAAAAAGCGGGGTTTCATCATGTTTAATGAAGTCCATAGTATTCATGGTCATACATTACTGTTGATCACTAAACCTTCTTTGCAGGCGACCGCGTTATTGCAGCATTTAAAACAATCGCTGGCAATCACAGGAAAACTGCATAATATTCAACGTTCTCTGGACGATATATCTTCTGGCTGCATTATTCTGTTGGATATGATGGAAGCAGATAAAAAGCTCATTCATTACTGGCAGGATACATTAAGCAGAAAACACAACAACATTAAAACGCTGTTGTTAAATACTCCAGATGATTACCCGTACCGCGACATTGAAAACTGGCCGCATATCAATGGTGTTTTTTACGCCATGGAGGATCAAGAACGCGTAGTCAATGGGTTGCAAGGCGTCTTACGTGGTGAATGCTACTTTACGCAAAAGCTTGCCAGTTACTTGATTACACATTCCGGTAACTATCGTTATAACAGCACGGAATCAGCCCTCCTTACTCATAGGGAAAAAGAGATCCTTAATAAGCTGCGTATCGGCGCCTCCAATAACGAGATTGCTCGTTCGCTGTTCATCAGCGAAAACACGGTAAAAACGCATCTTTATAATCTTTTCAAAAAGATAGCAGTTAAAAACCGAACACAAGCGGTCTCATGGGCAAACGATAACCTCAGGCGATAAAGCCATGAAACGTTATTTATGCTGGATTGTAGCAGTAGAACTTCTCTTCGCTGCGGGAAATGTTCACGCCGTTGAAGTAGAAGTACCGGGATTGTTAACTGACCATACCGTTTCCTCTATTGGCCATGATTTTTACCGTGCCTTTAGTGATAAATGGGAAAGTGACTACACCGGTAACTTAACAATTAATGAAAGACCCAGTGCACGATGGGGAAGCTGGATCACAATAACGGTGAATCAGGACGTTATTTTCCAGACATTTTTATTCCCATTGAAAAGAGACTTCGAGAAAACTGTTGTCTTTGCACTGATTCAAACTGAAGAAGCACTAAATCGTCGCCAGATAAATCAGGCGTTATTGAGTACGGGCGATTTGGCGCATGATGAATTTTAAATAAAAATTTGTTCGGAGGCTGCAATGCGTGTCAAACATGCAGTAGTTCTACTCATGCTTATTTCACCATTAAGTTGGGCAGGAAATATGACTTTCCAGTTCCGCAATCCAAACTTTGGTGGTAACCCGAATAACGGTGCTTTTTTATTAAATAGTGCCCAGGCGCAGAACTCGTATAAAGATCCGAGCTATGACGATGACTTTGGTATTGAAACGCCATCAGCGTTAGATAACTTTACTCAAGCCATCCAGTCCCAAATTTTAGGTGGGTTGCTGACAAATATTAATACGGGTCAGCCAGGAAGAATGGTGACCAATGAATATATTGTTGATATTGCCAACCGCGATGGTCAATTGCAGTTGAATGTGACGGATCGCAAGACAGGACAAACCTCGACCATCCAGGTTTCGGGTTTACAAAATAACTCAACCGATTTTTAAGCCCCAGCTTCATAAGGAAAATAATCATGCAGCGCTTATTTGTTTTGGTTGCCGTCATGTTGCTGAGCGGATGCTTAACCGCCCCACCTAAAGAAGCCGCCAGACCGACATTAATGCCTCGTGCCCAGAGCTACAAAGATTTGACCCACCTGCCAGCGCCAACAGGTAAGATCTTTGTTTCGGTATACAACATTCAGGACGAAACCGGGCAATTTAAACCCTACCCGGCGAGTAACTTCTCCACTGCTGTTCCGCAAAGCGCCACCGCGATGCTGGTCACGGCATTGAAAGATTCTCGCTGGTTTATACCGCTGGAACGTCAGGGCCTACAAAACCTGCTCAACGAACGCAAGATTATTCGTGCGGCACAGGAAAACGGCACTGTCGCGGTAAACAACCGAATCCCGCTTCAATCGTTGACCGCAGCCAATATCATGGTTGAAGGCTCTATTATTGGTTATGAAAGTAACGTCAAATCGGGCGGTGTTGGGGCGAGATATTTTGGTATTGGTGCAGATACGCAATACCAACTTGATCAGATTGCAGTGAACCTGCGCGTCGTCAATGTAAGTACCGGTGAGATCCTCTCTTCGGTGAACACCAGTAAGACGATCCTTTCGTATGAAGTCCAGGCGGGTGTCTTCCGCTTTATTGACTACCAGCGGTTACTGGAAGGGGAAGTGGGTTATACCTCTAACGAACCGGTTATGCTCTGTCTAATGTCCGCCATCGAAACAGGCGTTATCTTCCTGATTAACGACGGCATCGACCGTGGCTTGTGGGATTTGCAGAATAAATCAGAGCGGCAGAATGACATTCTGGTGAAATACCGTCACTTATCAGTACCACCGGAATCCTGATACATAAAAAAGCCGGAGTTAATTCCGGCCCTTGATGATTCAATATAAAGCGTGAGTGCTCCTCACGCTTTATTTTTGACTTGTTGCTCACGGTGAGCGGACTTAGCACTGCGCGCCGCCAGCCAAAGACCGCTGTTTTTCATTGCGTAACCAAACACCAGCCCAAGCGCCAGCGAAGGTAGCACCAGCTTCCAGTTCCCTTGCCCGGCAAACGTCGCACATGCACCAATAAACGTCCCCGGAACAAACGACAACAACACCTGTTTCGCCTGAATACACATCAGAAAAGCGACAATACCGGTTATGACATAACCGAGAATTTCCAGATGTGGTGCCAGAGAACTGCCGTAAATAATAACCATCGCCCACACCACGCCGCTAAGCAGTGTTGCAGCGGAAATAGCCAGCCCTTTTAGCCCACCTTGCGGACAGGCAAAGTAGGCCGTGCAGCCCAGGAAACCTGCCCAGCTAAGTAAGCCAAGGGAAACAGCCACCCAGCCCCAGATACCGGAGAGAATGCCTGTTGTGATTGCAATAGAGAGAAGTATGTTCATGCCGCGCATAATAGCAGAAAACGCGACTATGAATGAGATCGAGCACACATTTTATGCAACAGCTATATATAGATTGCAGTAATGAGTGATTCCGATCACATTTACTCCTCTGATTCTTCCTCAAGTTCATCCCACATTGCGCTGATTGCATCGCGGGTCAGTGGTGCCATGGTGCGCCAGAACGGTGTAGTCGCATGAGCCTCTACTTTTCCGAGAAATGCGCCGCACCAGGGCAACAAGTACTCGCTAAACAGTGTTTCCAGAGCTTCGCTTTCATCCTCTGTTGACTGATCTTCCAGCCAGGAAGCGGCCAGCAGCAAAGTACCGATGTGATCGGCTGGCGTATCCGCTAACGGCATCCCGCGTTCAGAAAGGAAAGTACGGATTTCCGCTTCTGTGGCTCCCTCAACCCAGGTGCTGCGATAAGGTGAAACTGCGCATTCATCACCGACGAATAATGCATTGTAATCGGCAGAAACTTGCGCCATATCACAGCTTTTCTGCAAACGCGCCAGCAATTCATCCTGTTCCAGCGGCCAGTTCGCCGCCAGTTTCCCTTCACGAATTAAGGTAAACAGCGGAACCAGTAAAGGATCCTGCGGTTGACGGTAATAGAGCGAACCCAGCACACGACACAGGATAGAAAACTCGTTCATTAATTTATTTCCGTTAATAGCAATTAAAGATCAGCAAATTCCGCAATCGGCGCCATACCGCGAGATTCAAGGAAATTCAGCAAACGGCGTGGCGAAACATTCAATATTCTCTCTTCCGGAAAATCCACTGCGTCGAGGATCTTGCGGCATTCTTCAAAATCGCCCATGGTAAAAGCGGTATGAGAATCCGATCCTAACGCGACCCAACCTCCGGCATCGCGCACCGCAGCGGCAACCGCACGGCAGTTATCTTCACTGCCCTTACGCGAATGTAAGAATGAGGAGTTATTGATTTCCAGCGCCACCTGATACTTAGCAGCAGCTTCAGCAACAGCTTTAAAATCAATTGGATATCGTGGATTTCCGGGATGGCTAACCACGTGCACATGCCCACTCGCCATCGCGGCAATCATGGCCTGAGTATTCGTAGCTTCATCATGCGGCGCAAAAACCGGTTCATGAAAACCAGCAATAATCAGATCCAGCGAGTCAAACATTTTGCCGCTGCAATCAATTTCACCATCAATATTTTTGATATTGGCTTCGATGCCACGCAGGATCCCCACCCCATCGACGACTCGCGGCCAGATACGCATATTAATAAAGTGCCAGTGATGCGGTGCATCTTCCATATCAGGGCCATGATCGGTGATCGCAAAAAGTTTAATGCCTTTCTGTTTGGCCTGGGCAATGTAATCACTTAATGTGCTATATGCATGTGTACTGGCAACGGTATGCATATGAAGGTCGACGGGATACATAACTCTCTCCTGTATTCAATTCCCGCCAAGGATAGCAGGAATCCGTATGGTTTATTAGTAGCCTCGTACACGGTCGACTTGTCCGCTGACCGTCTTCCCTTTTTCGAGTTGTGTAATGGCGTGTGCAATGTACTCCACTGCTTCAACGGGTCGGGTAATGGCTGCGACATGTGGTGTTATTGTCACGCGTGGATGTTGCCAGAGCGGGCTTTCCGGCGGTAAAGGTTCACGATTAAAAACATCCAGCATCGCCGCTTTAACTTTACCGCTATCCAGCGCCGCGAGCAGGTCATCTTCCACCACATGAACGCCACGCGCCAGGTTGAGGAGATATGCGCCATCCGGTAATTTTTCTAATAATTGTTGATTAATGATGCCGACGGTTTCAGGCGTATTCGGTAATAAATTAATTAATACACGGCATTGGCTCAAAAATTTGCCTAACTCTTCAGTTCCGGCAAAACTTTGTACGCCGGGCCAGCTTTTATGGCTACGACTCCAGCAACGCAGCGGAAAACGCCAGATCTGCAAGCTCTGTGCGACTTTACTGCCCAATACGCCAGCCCCCAGGATGCCGATAGTAAAATCTTCCCGTTGATACTCAGGCAGAGGTTGCCAAAGCGAAGCATTTTGCTGCGCTCGATAATCGTCAAAACGTCTGAACCAATGGAGCACCTGACTGACAGCATATTCCTGCATTTGCTCGCCCATCCCCGTATCTTCCAGGCGAAAAAGTGGAATAGACGGTTTCAGCATTTCAGGGTACGTCTGTAATTTACTCAAAATCGAATCAACGCCGGCACCCAACGCGAACACGGCCTTAAGATCACGACCTGCCAGCATTTCAACAGGTGGATGCCAGACCAAAGCATAATCCGCAGGATGATTATCACCGGTTTTCCATGCTCTGACTCTGGCCTGAGGAATAGCTTTACCCAGCGCATCAATCCACCAGGCGGTATCGAACACAGGATGATAAAAAATGATATCCATACTGACTCCCGAAAGCGGTTTTGCGGAATTTACCCGCGCTTATCATTATGATCTACAAAGCTCCTCAGCATAACAAATCCACTGCTGGTGGTAAAAAAAGCAAACTTTGCTTATTAAAGTTGCAGATTGATTGAAGTTTGAATAAACGCGCTATTTTTTTAAAAAGTTTGTTGACCTCAGGCCGTGATTTCCCTAAATTAGCGCCCGTTCCAGCAAGACAGGAACGACAATTTGGTGAGGTGTCCGAGTGGCTGAAGGAGCACGCCTGGAAAGTGTGTATACGGCAACGTATCGGGGGTTCGAATCCCCCCCTCACCGCCATCTTTTAAGAAGAGCCCGTACGTAAGTACGGGCTTTTTTTTCGCATATTGCACAACACCGGGGGGATGAGAAACCCCGACCGGGGTTCGTCAACTGGCGACAGCCAGTTGGACAGTCCGCGAACGCAGTGAGTGGGCTGCCCGCAGGGCGAGTGAAGCGAGTCAATCCCCCCCTCACCGCCATATTTTGAGAAGAGCTCGTATGAAAGTGGACTGCACCTTACTCAGCTGAGTGTCCAACTTTTGGGGTGCACTCCACGCCAGGGCTCTGTACCATTAAAAATCTCAACTATAGGCATGTAGCGTACGTTGGCAAAGTGCCGAACGTACGCAATCCTCTTTACCGAATCGGACAATCCCGACCATTTCATCTTCTTCGAAACGTTCCAGCGCGTCACTTAATCCGGAGCGCACACCGCGAGGTAAATCGCACTGTGTAATATCTCCGTTAACAATAACCGTCACGTTTTCCCCGAGGCGGGTTAAAAACATTTTCATTTGCGCGGCAGTCACATTCTGCGCCTCATCAAGGATGACGACTGCATTTTCAAAGGTACGTCCACGCATATAGGCGAACGGCGCGATTTCGACCTTCCCTATCTCCGGTCGCAGGCAGTATTGCATAAAGGAAGCGCCCAACCGCCGAACCAGCACGTCGTAGACCGGACGAAAATAAGGAGCAAACTTTTCTGCGATATCTCCAGGTAAGAAGCCAAGATCTTCATCAGCTTGCAGAACCGGACGGGTGACGATAATTCTGTCGACATCCTTATGTATCAGGGCTTCTGCCGCTTTTGCCGCACTGATCCAGGTTTTACCACACCCGGCTTCGCCCGTGGCGAATATCAGTTGCTTACTCTCAATAGCCTTCAGATAGTGCAATTGCGCTTCATTTCGCGCGAGGATTGGCGAGGTATCGCGACTGTCGCGAGCCATGCCAATGGCTTCTACGCCGCTCATCTGCACAAGCGAGGTGACCGATTCTTCTTCACGCTGTTTATGGCTGCGCGAATCCCGTCTCAGCACACGTTTTGCCTCGCGACGAGCTTTGATCACTGCTTTTTGTCTTCCCATGGAGAGCACCTTGAGTTGTTTGTATTCATCACACGCGCCGTTGGCAGCGCGATTATGCGCACGAACATCAGAGGGTTGGCTTCCTTGTAAGCCATAGTTTGCTTTTGGAGATAACACCGAAAACGGCTACGCGCACCGTTAAAGGCGTCGGTAACACGAATAAAGAAAGGAAGTGGGTAAAAATACAGAGTGACGAGATGACTACCGGAGGAGAACTCTCCGCGAGTGGTGAAGCGTTGCTTAACAAAACATTGTCCAGTACAGGACGTTACCATCCGCGATCTCCATAGTGACTGACTATCACTGCCGGGAACTACCGCTGTTACTTAATAAGTACAACAGTTTTTGCCTTTATTGCAACAATAAATTTACTTATATTTAACCATAAAACACCATTTTAATGACATTAGTTTCTACTGGAAAGATGACAGAGTGATGACAGTGATGGAAAAAGCTGTGTGCTTTCAGCAGGATTCGCGGTGCTGGTAAAATGTGCCTTGCGCTTGCCGGATGCGGCGTAAACGCCTTATCCTGCCTACCGATCCGGCACCGATTGTAGAACTGATAAGATGCGCCAGCATCGCATCAGGCACCAGCGCACGAACGTCGGATGCGGCGTAACGCCTTATCCTGCCTACCGATCCTACACCGATTGTAGGCCTGATGAGATGCGCCAGCATCACATCAGGCATCAGCGCACGAACGTCGGATGCGGCGTAAACGCCTATCCGCCTAAAAACATTAAACCCGCAATAATGCGCTTCCGAGATAATCGTTCGCGTCCTTCACCCCTGGCAACGCAAAGAAATAACCGCCACCGATAGGTTTAACGTATTCCTCCAGCGCCTCGCCGTTCAGCCTTTTTTGTACTGTCAGGAAGCCCTTTTCCAGATCGTGTTGGTAGCAAACGAACAGTAGCCCCATATCCAGTTGCCCGGAGTTGGTGACGCCCAGTGAATAACTGTAGCCACGGCGCAACATCAGGCTGGACTCACTCTCTGGTGTGCGTGGATTCGCCAGCCGGATATGGCTATCCAGTGCTATCACCTTCCCTTCAGGATCGCTGGCGTAATCGGGCACATCATGCTCGTGCTGCATTCCCAGCGGAGCACCGGTTTGCTTATCACGCCCAAAAATCGTCTGCTGTTCTTTCAGTGGCGTTCTGTCCCAAAATTCCACCCGAAACTGAATCAACCGCACCACCTGGTAGCTACCACCGATAGCCCAGGCAGGTTCCTGCTGATCTGCCGTGACCCACACCACTTTTTGCATCAACTTCGCATTATGGCTGTCGGGATTAGCAGTGCCGTCTTTAAAGCCCAGCAAATTAATCGGCGTCTCTTTGCCTTTACTACGCGCCGCATGATCGGAAATAAACCCTTCCCGCTTCCAGCGCACGCTGAGCAAATCCGGCGTGTGTTTAATGATATCGCGCAGCGCGTGGATCACCGTGTCCTGGGTATTGGCGCAAATCTGTAGCAACACATCTCCATGACATAACGCTGCATCAAGCGAGTCGTTGGGGAAACGCGTCATCTTCTGCAACTTTTTCGGCATCTGTGGCGCAAGGCCAAACCGCTCATCAAACAACGAGTGACCAACAGACAACGTGATGGTGAGATTATCAGGCGCAATGTAGCCGCCGAGAATGCCGGAATCGAGTGGCGGCAGGCGCGGATTTGGCGTTTCTGGTGCCGTTCCGCCCTGAGTCAGAAAAGCAAAACGCTGAGTCAACAAGCGAAACAACCGCTCAAGATCGGCTTTATCACTGGCAAGTACATCAAACGCCACCAGCATCATTGCGGCCTGCTGTGGCGTCACAATCCCCGCCTGATGTTCGCCATAAAACGGCTGTTTCTCATTGCGCGCATCCGACGAAAGCGTACCCGGCGCACTTTGCGTTTTTTTTGCATGAGCGACCGGGCAACTCCCCGCCAGCGCCAGCGCGCCAATCCCTTTCAGTAAACGTCGGCGTGACGGTTCATTCACGCCGTTTTCATCTTCATACTGCATAACGCTTAGTCCAGCCCCAGCACACCGCGAAGTTGCGCCAGATCTTCCGCCAGCGCGGTAATCGAGCCTTTTAGTGCATTACGGTCAGCATCGGTCAGCTTGTCGTAAGTTTCAAAACCGTCTTTGGTACGGTATTTCGCCAGAATGGTATCGACCTTTTTGAAGTTGGTATCGACTTTTGCTAACAGTTCCGGGTTAGCTTTTTGCAATTGTGGACGCAGCAGATCGACAATTTTCTGCGAGCCTTCAACGTTGGCCTGGAAGTCCCACAGATCGGTGTGGCTGTAACGATCTTCTTCACCACTGATTTTGCTGGCTGCCACTTCCTCAATCAGTCCGGCTGCGCCGCCGACCACTTTTGAAGGTGGGAAAGCCAGTTCACTGATGCGTTTATGCAAATCGACCACATCGGTATAAAGCTGGTCAGCGTACTGATCCATTCCTTTGGTGGTGTTGTCGCCAAACAAGGCTTTTTCCAGACGGTGGAAACCGGTGAATTTCGGGTCGGCGGCTTTTTGCTCGTAATCATCCTCACGGGCGTCAATGCTGCCATCCAGATCGGAGAACAGTTCAGCGATCGGTTCAATGCGCTCATAGTGCTGGCGCGTCGGCGCATACAGTGCTTTCGCTTTTTCGATATCGCCCGCTTTAATGGCGTCGGTAAAGGCTTTAGTGTCGGTCACCAGCTGCGTGGTTTCCGCCATGACATACGTCTTATATGCGGTAATTGCACCGCCGAGGCTTAACAGTGCATCACTTTGCGCCGCATCCGCCGTCGCCTCGCCTTTGACGATCAACTTCCCTTTCGGGTTAGTCAGCAGACCGCAGGTCATATCGTATTCACCAGGCTGTAAATTCGCCGTCATTTTTTGGCTAAAACCAGGGGCGATATTTTCCCGCTCTTCCACCACCATCACGCCTTTGAGGATCTCCCACTCCAGCGCCTTCTGACTGTGGTTCTGAATGATAAACTGCGTTTTCCCGGCGTTAACCGTAATAGTCATTGGTTCGCACTGCTTATCCGTCACGGTCACTTTGACCTGCGGCACATCAGCGGCATTTGCCATAAAAGCAGAAGAGAACAGCGCAGCCACGCTTAATTGCAGTGCGCTACGGCGGAAGTTAATGGTCATGACGAGACTATCCCTTTAAAGTATGTTGTAACTAAGCAAGAGTTTGCGTCGTATTTGTTACGCGGAGCGAGACGCTGTCGTTCCTGCACGTGGCGGCAGAGCAAACGCCACCAGCGCCGGGATGAGATAAATAAACCAGACGGCGACTTCGCTGACGCTAGGCGCTTCCTGATAACCAAAAATACCTTCCATCAGCGTGCCGAACAGCGAGTGAGTTGAGAGCACCGCGCTCATATCGAAGGCGATTTCCTGAAAGTGGTTCCACAATCCGGCTTCATGAAATGCGCGAATGGCACCTGCTGCCAGCCCTGCGGCGACGAAGAGAATAAACAGGCTGGTCCATTTGAAAAATGCGCCAAGATTGAGGCGAATACCGCCCCAGTAGAGCAGGAAACCAAGCACCACGGCCGTGGCGAGGCCAAGCATTGCACCGAGCGGCGGCCAGATCCCGACATCTTGCTGAAATGCCGCCAGCAGGAAAAAGACCGACTCCAGCCCTTCCCGTGCAACGGCAAAAAAGACCATCATCACCAGCGCCCAGCCGTGATGATTCCCGCGCTGCAATGCGCTATCGACCGCCTGCTCCAGTTGCACTTTGACGTTGCGCGACACCTTGCGCATCCAGAAAACCATCCAGGTGAGGATCACCACGGCGATCACCGCCACGATCCCTTCAAACAGCTCCTGCTCTTTTTGCGGGAATTCGCCGGTGGTTTCATTAATGAAGATACCCAAACCCAGGCACAACGCAGCGGCAAGCAACACGCCAATCCATCGGCCTCGCTGGGTACGCTTAAGATAGCTGGCAATCAAACTGACAATCAGCGCGGCTTCAAGTCCTTCGCGCAACATAATGAGAAACGGAACAAACATGCCACCCACCCTTAAACGTTTTTCTGAGTCAATCTATGCAAAGAAAAGTAAATCGCAGTGATAGCGATTATCATTACGGTGAAGAAAAACACAAGCGGAATGTAGTGATAATGATGAGGAAATGTAAAAATATTTTGAGAGAAAACACAGAGGGCAATCACTGATTGCCCTCTGTCTGCTTCCCATTATGACGTGGAATTTTCGGTAAAACGCCTTCCCTTAACCTTCCTGCAACCGTGACGGCGGCGCCGAATGATAGTGCGCATCTGCTTCGGCAAAGCGTTTTTGCATCGCCGCTGACGGCGCTTTACCCAGCAAACTAAACACCACAATCCCAATGCTGCCGAAGATAAAGCCCGGAATAATTTCGTACAGACCCAGCCAGCCGAACTGTTTCCAGACGATAACCGTCAGCGCACCGATGATCATCCCCGCCAGCGCGCCGTTGCGCGTCATGCGTGACCACATCACCGAGAACAGCACCACCGGACCAAACGCCGCGCCAAAGCCTGCCCACGCGTAGCTCACCAGCCCCAGCACGCGGTTTTCCGGGTTCGCTGCCAACGCAATGGCCACCAGCGCCACCACCAGCACCATAACACGCCCTACCCACACCAGTTCTTTCTGGCTGGCATGTTTACGCAGGAATGCTTTGTACAGATCTTCGGTAATCGCACTGGAGCACACCAGCAGTTGGCAGCTTAAGGTTGACATCACCGCCGCCAGAATCGCCGACAGCAGGATCCCGGCAATCCACGGATTAAACAGAATTTGCGCCAGTTCGATAAACACGCGTTCAGCGTTCTGGTTTACCGCACCTGCTACCGCAGGATGATCATTAAAGTAAGCAATCCCAAAGAAGCCGACAGCCACCGCCCCAGCGAGGCAGAGGATCATCCAGGTCATACTGATACGACGCGCATGGACGATGCTGTGGTGAGAATCCGCCGCCATAAAACGCGCCAGAATATGCGGCTGCCCGAAGTAACCCAGCCCCCAGCCCATCAGCGAGATAATGGCGACAAAATTCAGTCCTTTAAGCATATCAACGTTTTCAATGCTCTTTTGTTTGATCACTTCCAGCGAGTCGCCAAACCCACCAACGCTAATGATTACAATAACCGGCGTCAGGATCAGGGCAAAAATCATCAGGCTGGCCTGTACGGTATCGGTCCAGCTCACCGCGAGGAAGCCGCCAATAAAGGTATAAAGGATGGTCGCCGCTGCACCTGCCCACAGAGCCGTTTCGTAGCTCATGCCAAAGGTGCTTTCAAACAGACGCGCGCCTGCCACAATGCCCGAAGCGCAATAAATGGTGAAGAACAGCAAAATAACCAGCGCGGAGATAATGCGCAAAATACGGCTTTTATCTTCAAAGCGCCCGGTGAAATAATCCGGCAGGGTTAAGGCGTTATTGTTGTATTCGGTATGCACACGCAACCGCCCGGCCACCAGCTTCCAGTTAATCCACGCGCCTAATGTCAGGCCAATAGCGATCCAGCTTTCGGAAATCCCGGAAAGAAACACTGCGCCCGGCAATCCCATTAACAGCCAGCCGCTCATATCCGACGCACCCGCCGATAATGCCGTTACAAACGGCCCAAGGCTGCGACCGCCCAGAATATAGTCGTCAAAGTTTTTAGTTGATCGCCAGGCGATAAACCCAATCAATATCATGCCAAAGATATAGACACAAAATGTCACCAACATCGGTGTGCTAATAGCCATCTAAAGTCTCCAAAAAATTATTATCGGCAATGTCGAAACTTGCCGTTATATCTGCCACCGGAACGGGGTAACAGAGTTTATGTTTACCAGGGCGACCGTATCCTGCCGGAAGCGTTGGTTATTCACAATCGATTTAACACATCATTTACATTAAATTTTAGTGCCCAGCGATACTATTTTTCATCAGGTTGCACTCCCTCACATTTTTTGCGGTTGCACCTTTCAAAAATGTTAACTGCCGCAGAGAAAAAGTCTGCGTTATTTTTTTATTCCCTGTCATATCGATTTCTTTTATTAACATTTCATTCATTTTTAAGCTTGCTACGTAAGTCACATTTAACATGGTTGCACAAAGTTGCAACATAATGGATATTTCACAATAACGTTAAGTTGCACCTTTCAGAACAACAGGAGTAATGGCATGGGAACCACCACCATGGGGGTTAAGCTGGACGACGCGACGCGCGAGCGTATTAAGTCAGCCGCGACACGTATCGATCGCACGCCACACTGGTTAATTAAGCAGGCGATTTTTTCTTATCTTGAACAGCTGGAGAACAGCGATACCCTGCCGGAGCTGCCTGCGCTGCTTTCTGGCGCTGCCAATGAGAGCGATGAAGCACCGACTCCGGCAGAGGAACCACACCAGCCATTCCTCGACTTTGCCGAGCAAATTTTGCCGCAGTCAGTTTCCCGTGCTGCCATCACCGCTGCCTATCGCCGCCCGGAAACCGAAGCGGTTTCTATGCTGCTGGAACAAGCTCGCCTGCCGCAGCCGATTGCGGAACAGGCGCACAAACTGGCATATCAACTGGCAGATAAACTGCGTAATCAAAAAAACGCCAGTGGTCGCGCAGGCATGGTTCAGGGATTATTGCAGGAGTTTTCGCTGTCATCGCAGGAAGGCGTGGCGCTGATGTGTCTGGCGGAAGCGTTGCTACGTATTCCCGATAAAGCCACCCGTGATGCGTTAATTCGCGACAAAATCAGCAACGGTAACTGGCAGTCACACATTGGTCGTAGCCCGTCTTTGTTTGTTAATGCCGCCACCTGGGGGCTACTGTTTACCGGCAAACTGGTTTCTACCCATAACGAAGCCAGCCTCTCCCGCTCGCTGAACCGCATTATCGGTAAGAGCGGTGAACCGCTGATCCGCAAAGGTGTGGATATGGCGATGCGCCTGATGGGCGAGCAGTTCGTCACTGGCGAAACCATCGCGGAAGCATTAGCCAATGCCCGCAAGCTGGAAGAGAAAGGTTTCCGTTACTCTTACGATATGCTCGGCGAAGCCGCGCTGACCGCCGCAGATGCGCAGGCGTATATGGTGTCCTATCAGCAGGCGATTCACGCCATTGGCAAAGCATCCAACGGTCGTGGCATCTATGAAGGGCCAGGCATTTCAATCAAGCTGTCGGCGCTGCATCCGCGTTACAGCCGCGCCCAGTATGACCGGGTAATGGACGAGCTTTACCCGCGTCTGAAATCATTAACCCTACTGGCGCGTCAGTACGATATTGGTATTAACATCGATGCCGAAGAGGCAGATCGTCTGGAGATCTCCCTCGATTTGCTGGAAAAACTCTGTTTCGAGCCGGAACTGGCAGGCTGGAACGGCATCGGTTTTGTTATTCAGGCTTATCAGAAACGCTGCCCGTTGGTGATCGATTACCTGATTGATCTCGCCACCCGCAGCCGTCGCCGTCTGATGATTCGCCTGGTGAAAGGCGCGTACTGGGACAGCGAAATCAAGCGTGCGCAGATGGACGGCCTTGAAGGTTATCCGGTTTATACCCGCAAGGTGTATACCGACGTTTCTTATCTCGCCTGTGCTAAAAAGCTGCTGGCGGTGCCGAATTTAATTTATCCGCAGTTCGCGACGCACAACGCCCATACGCTGGCGGCGATTTATCAACTGGCAGGGCAGAACTATTATCCTGGTCAGTACGAGTTCCAGTGCCTGCACGGCATGGGCGAGCCACTGTATGAGCAGGTCACCGGGAAAGTTGCCGACGGCAAACTTAACCGCCCGTGTCGTATTTACGCGCCGGTCGGTACGCATGAAACGCTTCTGGCGTATCTGGTACGTCGCCTGCTGGAAAACGGTGCCAATACATCGTTTGTAAACCGTATTGCCGATACCTCTTTGCCGCTGGATGAACTGGTTGCAGATCCGGTCACTGCTGTAGAAAAATTGGCGCAACAGGAAGGGCAAACAGGATTACCGCATCCGAAAATTCCGCTACCGCGCGATCTTTACGGTCAGGGGCGCGACAACTCGGCAGGGTTAGATCTTGCCAACGAACACCGTCTGGCATCGCTCTCCTCTGCCCTGCTCAACAGTGCACTACAAAAATGGCAGGCCTTGCCAATGCTGGAACAGCCGGTAGCGGCAGGTGAGATGTCACCCGTTATTAACCCTGCGGAACCGAAAGATATTGTGGGCTATGTGCGTGAAGCCACGCCGCGTGAAGTGGAACAGGCACTGGAAAATGCGGTTAATAATGCGCCAATCTGGTTTGCCACTCCTCCGGCTGAACGTGCGGCGATATTGCATCGCGCTGCCGTGCTAATGGAAAGCCAGATGCAGCAACTGATTGGTATTCTGGTGCGTGAAGCCGGGAAAACCTTCAGTAACGCCATCGCCGAAGTGCGCGAAGCGGTCGATTTTCTCCACTACTACGCCGGACAGGTGCGGGATGATTTCGCTAACGAAACCCACCGTCCATTAGGGCCTGTGGTGTGTATCAGTCCGTGGAACTTCCCGCTGGCTATTTTCACCGGGCAGATCGCCGCCGCACTGGCGGCAGGTAACAGCGTGCTGGCAAAACCGGCAGAACAAACGCCGCTGATTGCCGCGCAAGGGATCGCCATTTTGCTGGAAGCGGGTGTACCGCCAGGCGTGGTGCAGTTGCTACCAGGTCGGGGTGAAACCGTGGGCGCGCAACTGACGGGTGATGATCGCGTGCGCGGGGTGATGTTTACCGGATCAACCGAAGTCGCTACGTTACTGCAACGCAATATCGCCAGCCGCCTGGACGCTCAGGGTCGCCCTATTCCGCTCATCGCTGAAACCGGCGGCATGAACGCGATGATTGTCGATTCTTCAGCACTGACCGAACAAGTCGTAATAGATGTGCTGGCCTCGGCGTTCGACAGTGCAGGTCAGCGTTGTTCGGCACTGCGCGTGCTGTGCCTGCAAGATGAGATTGCCGACCACACGTTGAAAATGCTGCGCGGCGCAATGGCCGAATGCCGGATGGGTAATCCGGGTCGCCTGACCACCGATATCGGTCCGGTGATTGATAGCGAAGCGAAAGCCAATATTGAGCGTCATATTCAGACCATGCGTAGCAAAGGCCGTCCGGTGTTCCAGGCGGTGCGGGAAAACAGCGAAGATGCCCGTGAATGGCAAAGCGGCACCTTTGTCGCCCCGACGCTGATCGAACTGGATGACTTTGCCGAATTGCAAAAAGAGGTCTTTGGTCCGGTGCTGCATGTGGTGCGCTACAACCGTAATCAATTGCCGGAGCTGATCGAGCAGATTAACGCTTCCGGTTATGGTCTGACGCTCGGTGTCCATACGCGTATTGATGAAACCATTGCCCAGGTCACTGGCTCGGCCCATGTTGGTAACCTGTATGTTAACCGTAATATGGTGGGCGCAGTGGTGGGTGTGCAGCCGTTCGGCGGCGAAGGGTTGTCCGGTACTGGGCCGAAAGCAGGCGGTCCGCTCTATCTCTACCGTCTGCTGGCGAATCGCCCGGAAAGTGCGCTGGCAGTGACGCTCGCGCGTCAGGATGCAGAGTATCCGGTCGATGCGCAGTTGAAAGCCGCATTGATCCAGCCACTGAATGCACTACGGGAATGGGCAGCAAATCGTCCAGAATTGCAAGCGTTATGTACTCAATATGGCGAGCTGGCGCAGGCAGGAACACAGCGATTGCTGCCAGGGCCGACGGGTGAACGCAACACCTGGACGCTGCTGCCGCGTAAGCGCGTGTTATGTATTGCGGATGATGAACAGGATGCATTAACTCAGCTTGCCGCCGTGCTGGCGGTGGGCAGCCAGGTGCTGTGGACGGATGACGCGCTCCATCGTCAGTTAGTGAAGGCATTACCATCGGCAGTCAGCGAACGTATTCAACTGGCTAAAGCGGAAAATATTACCGCTCAACCATTTGATGCGGTGATCTTCCACGGTGATTCGGATCAGCTTCGTGCACTGTGTGAAGCGGTTGCCGCGCGTGACGGTGCGATTGTTTCGGTGCAGGGTTTTGCCCGTGGCGAAAGCAATATCCTGCTGGAACGGCTGTATATCGAACGTTCGCTGAGTGTGAATACCGCTGCCGCCGGCGGTAACGCCAGTTTAATGACGATCGGTTAAAGAACTTGCCGGAGGAGGTTGTAACCTCCTCCGGCAATTATTAACGTGGTCGAATCCCTTCAATAATAATCCGCTGCACGTTTTCAACCGTTTGATTGAAAAACACCTCATCGCGCAACGTGGCGCCTGTCACCGCCTCCACCTGGGGAGCGAAATCGGCATAATGTTGGGTGGAAGCCCAAATCATAAAAATCAGATGCTGCGGGTCAATCGGCGCGAGTTTTCCGCTTTTGACCCAACCGGCAATCAGCGCCGATTTCTCATCAATTAACGCCTTCAAATCCCCCGTCAGCTCATCCATTAACAGCGGCGCGCCCGCCAGCATCTCCATACAGAACAGGCGCGAAGCCTGCGGATAATCGCGTGAGACTTCCAGCTTCAGACGGATGTACTCTTTGATCGCCGCCAGCGGGGAAAAATCTTCACGAAACGCTTTTAACGGTGCCAGCCAGATATCGAGAATCTGCCGCAGCACGGCAATATACAGCGCCTCTTTCGACGGGAAGTAATACAGCAGATTGGTTTTTGACACGCCCGCCAACTCTGCGATCTGCTCCAGCCTTGTGCCGTGAAAACCGAATTGTGAAAAAGTGTCCAGTGCCGCACCAAGAATCGCTTTTTTCTTCGCGCTCACTGCGCGCGAACGTTTACCCGTTGTTTTCACTGCACCTTGCGTCATGCACTCACCCCTCTTGTAGACTGGCAACAGGATAGCAAAATCAGCACGATGCCTCGACCATCAACATTCACGGTACAAATGAATAATGGTGGAATGAGCGAGAAAGGTATTAACGTGAGGATATTAAGGAGAGTACCAGAACGAAAAAACCGCCGGAATTACCGGCGGCAGTGGCGTAATGACGTGCGTCAGACAAAACGCATTCGTCATGGAGTAGCCCGGTTAGTTGTTGCTTTTGCCGTGACTGCTTTTGCCCCCTTTTTTTCCTGCTTCAGATGCGCGCTGCGGGTCATTTTTGAAATTCCCCCCGCTGTGCTGTCCACCTTTTTTACCTGCTTCTGATGCTCTTTCGCGGTCTTCTGCAAAATTGCCGGAACCGCCTCGATGGTTTGCCATTACTGACCTCCGTCATCATAGTGCCCAGGATTAACGCGGCGTATGGCGGGTGCCATATTTTCGCTACGTGGGACTAAGCTTAGTGAACTGACGCGGGTAAGCCTGCGTTTGGTAATATCCTGCAACAGCTTCTTAGCGAGAATAGATATCATTTCCGGTAATCAGCCATAAGCCGCTCTTATGATTAAAAAAACGCTATGGGATAAAAATGTATCATTTTGCGACAAAATTACATGCTTGTGAAAATTGTTATAAATCAAATAAGTGGTTGTGAAATTTGCACTCTGAATAGGACGTCTTATCTTTAAATGAGTGGTAGCGAATCGCTACGGAATAGAGATAACACGAGGAGTGGTTAGAAATGGCTAAAGTTCTGGTGCTTTATTATTCCATGTACGGACATATCGAAACGATGGCACGAGCTGTCGCCGAAGGCGCAAGCAAAGTCGATGGCGCAGAAGTTGTCGTTAAGCGTGTACCGGAAACCATGCAGCCGCAATTATTCGAAAAAGCAGGCGGTAAAACGCAAACTGCGCCCGTTGCAACCCCGCAAGAACTGGCCGATTACGACGCGATTATTTTTGGTACACCAACCCGTTTTGGCAATATGTCAGGCCAGATGCGTACTTTCCTGGATCAGACTGGCGGCCTGTGGGCTTCCGGCGCTCTGTACGGCAAACTGGCAAGCGTCTTTAGTTCGACCGGCACCGGCGGCGGTCAGGAACAAACTATCACTTCAACCTGGACGACCCTTGCACATCACGGCATGGTGATTGTCCCTATTGGCTACGCAGCACAAGAGTTATTTGACGTCTCGCAGGTTCGCGGCGGAACGCCTTATGGCGCGACCACCATTGCAGGCGGTGACGGTTCGCGCCAGCCCAGTCAGGAAGAGTTGTCTATCGCACGTTACCAGGGGGAATATGTTGCTGGTTTGGCAGTCAAACTTAATGGCTAATCTTCAACAGGAGGATACACATGCCAACTCAAGAAGCGAAAGCTCATCACGTGGGTGAATGGGCATCTCTGCGCAATACGTCGCCGGAAATAGCCGAGGCCATTTTTGAAGTCGCCGGGTACGATGAGAAAATGGCGGAAAAAATTTGGGAAGAAGGTAGCGACGAAGTGTTAGTCAAAGCCTTTGCCAAAACCGATAAAGATTCGCTTTTTTGGGGCGAACAGACCATCGAACGTAAAAACGTTTAACCAGTGACTCCCCCGCAGCTGACGGGGGAGTTTTCTGTTATTTCACCGCTTCATTCAACACGCTATCAAACTTATCCATCGGACAAAAACCATTAGCATCTATCGGGCAACCGCTTAATTCCAGCGTCACCCGCTGAGCCGGAGCCTGCAACGTTAACGCATCGGCATTACGTAACTGTTCCGCGCTCTGGTATACATACTCGATCTTCATCAAATCACGATTGGCTTTGCTGTCATGCCAACGCTGGAAAACGATTTTGCCGCCAATTGGCGTGCGTTCGTTCTGGTCATGCAACTGATAGGGTTTAAAATCCAGCGCGGTGAGCAGCGAGGCAATATTAGAGTCATGCCCTACCAACACAGTGATTTTCGGTGCGCTGGCGCGATCGGTGACCAGGGCTTTGTCGATATAACTGACCAGTGGTTTCGCAACATTGCGCGCTACTTCCGGTGAGGTAAACAGGCTGTCCTGGTAGCCGTTTTTCAGCTTCGACAACACCTTCCACTGTTGGTCAGATTTAATTTCCCCCCACGCCACCTGATCCATCGGGAAACCTTCGTAGTATTGCAACGTAAACGCATCTACCAGCGAGTTGCCTACTTTCAATGGCCCGGAAACGCCCGGCTCTTGTTGATACTTCGCACTGAAAGTATTTTTGCCATCCACCAGCGAACATTGCTGCTTCTCTTTACAGGCTGGAGAGTCTTTATAGTTAACGATTTTTTCCAGTAGCTGATAGCTGTCCATCAGTTGTAGTTTGCTGAACTCTTTCTCCATTGCCGCCACCGCCTGCTCACTGAATGCGGCGGAATCATCGGTGATTACCGGGTTAAAGGTTGGGTCCATGGTGCCCATTTTTTCCTGGTGATGAACAGGAATATCACATCCAGGGAATGCGCCGGTAATAAAGAACTGCGCGGTAGCGACGGTACGTTGCAGGCTGTTTGCGTAAGCATAAACGGTGTCCGGCGGCGGGCATTCACCCGACTTTACCATCCCCTGCTCTGCCAGCCACTCACGCATGTAATGACCCATATACACTTCCAGCACGCCACCTTTAGTGGTGAGCTGCCCGCCGGGAACATCCCATTCCGGCCATTTATTCGGCGTCGACTGCTCAAGCACGCTGCCATTATTTGCCAGCGGCGCACGTAAGTTATGGCGACTCATCATCAGCACTTGCTGTAGCTGATAGCCTTCCGGTACAGCCTGTGCCTGAGCATTTGAAGAAAGCAAAGCCATCCCTGCCACGGCTGCGGCGATTAGCGTTTTTTTCATTCCTCACACCTCTTTTGTTATCAATGATTAAAGAGTGTGACAGAAATATGACTTTTTTCCGGGAACAGGTTCGCAAATTAGCAGATAACGAGGCGGGAAACTTGCAGAGCACCAGGCGATAGCGGACAGTCGCTGCGCTATCGCCTGGTTTGTATCGTTAAACTAATACCTGAAACAGCACGGCAAAAAGAATGATATTGGCAATGACAATGGTCCAACCGTTATAAAGCATATATTTCAGGTGAGTTGATTGTGCCAGCCCCATTTGACCAAACATATCCGATGAAGGGAAAGGCCCAAACCAGTCCACTTGCGATGAGGCTAACAATACCGCCGTTGTCCCCTGTGGCGGCACTCCCGCAGCCATCAACATTGGACCAAATATTTTGTGCGTAAAGGTCATCTGAGCAACAGCGGCGCCTGGCACATGACCGATAATGTTAAAGGCAAAAATACAGAAGCAAAGCCATGCCGGAGATATCCCGGTTAACAGTGGTTGGGTGTATTCGAGCAATCCCTGATACGCCTGCAGGCTATCCATAAGTTCCAGAATCGGGTTATACAGCCAGTAGAGCAGAAACATCCACACCAGTCTGCCACACCCCTTATACAGCGCCTGCAGTATCCCGGCAGGGCTTAATCCTCCCACCAGTCCAGTGAACAAAGCCACCAGTAACATCACGATAATGGCAAAACTAAAACCTGCTTTTATCACTACACCGACAACCGCCATAACAATAATGGTTGCGGCAAATGCCAGCGCGCTGAGCTTGCGACGGCGAACGCGGGCGGGTTCCTCTTCTTCCTGAGTTTTCTCAGAGAGATCCACCTCGTAGTGTAATTTTCCTTCCGTCATCTTCTGAATTCGCCCGGCCATGATCCAGCCAGCGAATAACGTCACGGCGCTCATTGGTAATCCAACGTACATCAGGTATTGCGGATAAGTCAGGCCGCCGAGTTGTAAAATCGTCACGGTACTGGGGGTAAATGGCCCGGTAAACAATCCCACTGAGCCTGCCGTCATCATCAGTGCAGCCACCGTGGGAGGCGTCAGCCGTACTGCCGCCGCCACAGGAATAATCACCGCAACAATAATGGCATTGCCGCCTGCCATAGTGCCCAGCGCGCCACAGATGAGAATGGAAGATACAACGATGCCAAATTTGACCCGCGTCTGGCTGGAAAGCCCGATACGATGTACCACAAATTTGACCAGTTCAACGGCGGCTCCGGTACGTGTTGCCACTTCCCCGACACCGGCACCAAGCATGATGATCAGACCTACAGTGGCGATAAACGATCCCGTCGATTTTGCCAGCATGGTGCCCATTTCTGGTAAGCCGGTGGAGGTCATTATCATCGCAATAATAATCGATGAAATAACTGCCAGAACAATATCGACGCCTATCAACGAGAGCACCGCTAACGCTACCAGCGGTGTAAAACCAAGCAGTCCGAGTTCATTACCTGGACGCCCCTGACACCAGAACGCTGTCAGTAAAAAAACAACCAACAGTAAACCAATAATGACATTCTTTTTGGTGATATTTTGTCTGGTTAGCGAACCACCAGCGAGCATTGAGTCACTCAT
The DNA here is from genome assembly GCF_002966005.1 of Escherichia sp. MOD1-EC5433. Classification (NCBI taxonomy): domain Bacteria; kingdom Pseudomonadati; phylum Pseudomonadota; class Gammaproteobacteria; order Enterobacterales; family Enterobacteriaceae; genus Escherichia; species Escherichia sp. MOD1-EC5433. The sequence continues at coordinate 130,553 of NZ_PTRL01000008.1, forward strand.
ATAACTCCTTAACCCCATCGAATCGACCATCAATATCAGCCGATGTATTTGGACAGCTCAGAAAATATCCCCCCTCGTTATTATTGTTAGCAAAATGCACTGAGGGTTTGTCCGGGTACTACAGGTATTATTCTGAGTTCGTAATTAACCCCTTTAGGTGGGCAAATAACGCATTGTTACCAGAACAGGCGTTACAGATTAAATTTATGTTAACTTGGTGTTACCATGAAATGACTTTTTATCTATCGTCTATAACTCTGGGTTAACTCTTAATGAAACTGCGCCACCTGGAAATCTTCTATGCCGTGATGACATGCGGGACACTTTCCCGGGCTGCGGAATCGCTGAATATTTCCCAGCCGGCCGCCAGTAAAGCGTTAAAAAACGCTGAACAAAAACTCGGTTTTCAGCTCTTTCAGCGAGTTCGTGGCAAGCTTCTTCCAACCAGCGAAGCGATCACACTTTTTGAAAAAGCGCAGTCGATTTATCACGAACTCGATAACCTGCGACTGCTGGCCGATAACCTGACGCGAGATCCGCGAGCCAAAATAGCCCTGGGATGCCTGCCAAGTCTGGGGTTAAGTCTGGTGCCAGAAATAGTCACCGCGTTTTACCAGCAGAATGCGAATCTGGTAATGACACTGACGACAGAGCACACCGAAACGTTGGTTAAAAAACTTGATCTGCGTGAGATTGATCTGGCTCTGACGCTACAGCCGATTCAACAGGGGGAGATTATGACGACGCTGATAGCCGAAGTTCCGCTGGTTTATATCGACCGGGACTATCGACAGGGCGCGGTAGAAATAGACAAGATTGACCAACAACGCTGGATTTCTCCCGGCCCCTATTCCCTTTCCGATGCAATAGCCAAACGGCGTGATTTTTTGACGACGCGCCTGAATGTCCAGACATATTACATGGCGACTGAATTTGTAAAACGAGGAATGGGATGCAGTATTACCGATATTTTCTCTGCCCGTCATAACCTCCCGGCAGAGACAATTCACTCCATCGAACCACCAATAAAAATTGATCTTTGCTTACTACGCCGTGCCGATGTTTCGCTTAGTCCTATTACACAAAAATTTGTCGATTTCCTCTGTCAGCAATTACGTCAGCAACTGCGAGCCATTAACCTTGAGTTATACCCTGAAAATAAAAAGTCAATTGCTCCTCAGGCCTAAATGTTTTGACATATCCCCAACGCATTTATTAGCGGTGGATATCTCAGGTGATGAAAAAACGCATTGTAGTTATTGGCGGCGGGGTAATTGGTCTGGCGACAGCATGGGTTCTGGTAAAACAGGGCCATCAGGTGCAATTGTTAGAACGTAACAGTCAGGCAGGCGTCGCCACCAGTTTCGCTAATGGCGGGCAACTCAGCTATCGCTACGTGGCCCCTCTGGCGGATAAAGGCGTACCGATGCAGGGGCTTAAGTGGATGGGGAAAAGTGACTCCCCTCTGAATATGCGTTTGCGCATGTCATTTAGCCAGTGGCGCTGGTTGCTGGCGTTTTTAATGTCCTGTAATAGCCGGACAAATAAACTCAATGGCGACCATATTTTACGCTTATCACTGTTAAGTCGTCAGGTCATGGAAGAGTGGCTGCTGGAGGATAATCTTGATGATTTTCACTGGCGCCGTTCTGGCAAACTGATTATTCATCGCCGCCAGCAAGATTTAGCCAAAGCAGCAAAAGGCATTGATCCGCAATTTCAACAGGCTTTATCACGCGAAGAGTGTGTTCATCTTGAACCAGCACTAAAACATATTGGTCATTCCCTGTGCGGTGGTATTTACTCCCCCGGCGATGAAACGGCGGACTGCTATAAGTTCTGTCAGGCATTACTTGCCAAACTTAATGCCAGTGCGAATTTTTCGCTACAGACCGATTGCGAAGTTTTGCAGTTGAATAAAAAAGGTGAGCGCATTGAGTCTATTACCACCCGCACTGGAACGCTGGTTGCGGATGATTATGTCGTTGCCGCCGGTAATGGCAGCACGCATTTGCTTGCCGGAACCGGGACTCACGTACCGCTCTGTGGTCTGAAAGGCTACAGTCTGACGCTCCCCTTCCCACAAAAAATGGGGATCGCACCACAAATCAGTGTCACCGACTATGGTCATAAAATTGTCTATGCCCGGCTCGGTGACCGGTTGCGCATCGCCGCCATGGTCGATATTGGCTATGACGGTACTGAACTGCGCTCTGAACGCATTGGCGCCTTAAAACAGATCGTAGCTGCCAGTTTTCCGCAACTGCAAGGTATCGATGAGGCCGAATTATGGACGGGTATGCGTCCATCCACCCCTGCGGGTCCGCCACTATTAGGACGGGCGAAGTATCAAAATCTATGGATGAATCTTGGTCAGGGCAGTCTGGGCTTTACGCTGGCGGCGGGTAGTGCCGTGGTGTTAGGCGCTCTGCTGTCGGGCGAAGATCCTGCAATTTCACTTGATGGACTGACATGGAGCCAATCAGCTTGAATATCAAACGTAATAACCCACAACCGCGTCTTGCCGCCAGCGTGGAATATGGCAATCTTGTTTTTCTCTCCGGTCAGACACCGAAGAGCAATACTCCGTCCATCGCGCAACAAACGCGCGAAGTGCTGGAGAAAATCGACGCATTACTTGCTGAAGCTGGCAGTGATAAATTTCATCTCTTGTCCGCTCAGATATGGTTAAAAGATATCAGCCGCGATTTTGCCGAGTTCAACGACGTATGGGTTAGCTGGATGCCAGAAGGATATAGCCCGGCACGTGCTGCCGTACAAGCGGAGATGGCCCGCCCGGAGATTCTGGTTGAAGTGATGGTCACTGCGGTAAAAGCGGGATAAGTCCCCATTTTCTGCCCCCTGGCAAGGTCGTCATGGGGCATCCCTGATGGTTAAACGTCCCCTCTTTTACCTGCCAACATTCAGGCTGAAAATATCATTTTTAGTTATGTTGTTGTCTCTGGCCTACGATTTTTTCTGATTTCCCCTACACTTAACACTGATACCTTGTCAGGGGTTTCCCTTTGTCTGTATTGATTTACGCGAGATAACGCTATGGAATTAAAGGATTATTACGCCATCATGGGCGTGAAACCGACGGACGATCTCAAGACAATCAAGACCGCCTATCGTCGACTGGCCCGCAAATACCATCCTGATGTCAGCAAAGAACCGGATGCCGAAGCCCGCTTCAAAGAGGTCGCTGAAGCCTGGGAAGTGTTAAGTGATGAACAACGTCGCGCTGAGTATGATCAGATGTGGCAACATCGCAACGATCCGCAATTTAGCCGTCAGTTCCAGCATGGCGACGGTCAGAGTTTTAACGCCGAAGATTTTGACGATATCTTCTCGTCAATTTTCGGTCAGCATGCCCGCCAGAGCCGTCAACGCCCCGCCACACGCGGCCACGATATTGAAATCGAAGTGGCGGTATTCCTCGAAGAAACGCTTACTGAGCATAAGCGTACCATCAGCTATAACCTGCCGGTTTATAACGCCTTTGGCATGATCGAACAGGAAATCCCGAAAACGCTGAATGTGAAGATCCCGGCGGGCATCGGCAATGGTCAACGCATCCGTCTGAAAGGCCAGGGGACGCCGGGCGAAAACGGTGGTCCAAATGGCGACCTGTGGCTGGTGATTCATATTGCGCCGCATCCGTTGTTTGATATTGTCGGTCAGGATCTGGAAATTGTGGTGCCGGTTAGCCCGTGGGAAGCGGCACTGGGTACAAAAGTCACAGTACCAACACTGAAAGAAAGCATTTTGCTGACTATCCCGCCAGGCAGTCAGGCCGGGCAACGATTACGCGTTAAAGGCAAAGGTCTGGTCAGCAAAAAACAGACCGGCGACCTGTATGCAGTGCTGAAAATCGTCATGCCACCGAAACCGGATGAGAACACTACCGCGCTGTGGCAACAACTGGCAGACGCCCAGTCGTCTTTTGATCCACGTAAAGATTGGGGGAAAGCATGATGGCTAATGTTACGGTGACTTTTACCATTACCGAATTTTGCCTGCATACCGGCATCTCTGAAGAGGAGTTGAATGAAATTGTCGGTTTGGGGGTGGTTGAACCGCGTGAGATCCAGGAAACAACCTGGGTATTTGACGACCATGCCGCCATTGTGGTGCAACGCGCGGTACGTCTGCGTCAGGAACTGGCGCTGGACTGGCCGGGGATCGCGGTGGCACTGACGTTAATGGATGATATTGCGCACCTGAGGCAGGAAAACCGCCTGCTGCGCCAGCGGCTTTCCCGGTTTGTGGCTCATCCGTGAGTTTGTTGCCTGATGCGACGCTTAACGCGTCGTATCAGGCCTACGATGGGCACTGTTCCCGTAGGCCGGATAGGCGTTCACGCCGCATCCGGCGGCTCTGCCATAATGCCTGATGCGACGCTTAACACGTCTTATCAGGCTTACAAATCGGCATTATCTCTATTGGTTATCGCAAGCAACAACTGGCTTAGTGCCGCGTAAAAACCAAAGCTATCATACTGATGGCAACGCGCAGCAAACTCGGGTAACCATTGCCACAGTGCCATTAGCGTTTTTTGCCGCAAACAGTCGATTCTTCGCGCAGGAACAGTCCCCTCTCCCAGTGAAAAATGCAGATGACTTAACAACTCCAGATAGATCGCCAGATGATCTGACGGTTCGTTGAAATTGCCACTGGTTTCCATCCTCGCCTCAACTAACAAGCGTTTAATCTCTTGCTCGTCCTGTTTGTAGGCCGATGCATAAGGCAGCGCCGCTTGTTTGTCAGTCATCAGAAACAGTCCGCAAAAGTCAGCGGCGAGTTCCAGACGGGCGTCGTCACGAACCGTCAATGCGGCGATTTTAGCTTCCAGTTCGTTCACCGCCACAGCTAATGGCGGTTCGCTTTTCAGCAAAGAAAACCATTCAGACATCTGCGCACTGGCGATTTGCGTCAGTTGTTCATCGTCCAGTTCACGGGAGAACAACTGCGCCAGCCAGGCGTAAACACAGGCAATCTGTTGTGCTGTCAGCGTGGTCATGATTTCACCTGCGACGCGGGAACATATTCGCACTGCGCCACCATCTCCACGGGGCCGTTAAACGCCGTCACCTGCTCCACTGTTCCGTTGTACTTCTCAATTTCCACCAGCGTAGTGTGCGCACTGGTCGCCTGCGCCAGCTGCGAAGTACCGATGTCGATGGTCAACACGTTGGGGTTACCGTATTTGCACAGCGCACCAGGCTCGCCACCTTTATCTGGATCGTACCATGCCCCTTCGTGAATTCGCGCCACGCCGGGCGCATAGCGGTCAGAAACTACTGCTCCTGCCAACACCTGACCGCGAGCGTTAAACACGCGTACCACATCACCGTTACGAATACCGCGCGCGCTGGCATCCTGCGGGTTAATGAACACTGGCTCTTTACCCGCTACCGTATATTGCTGACGCAGCGTTTCCGACTCACATAACTGCGAGTGAAGTCGGAAATCCGGATGCACAGATTGCAGATGCAACGGATACTTTTGCGAGCCAGGCCCACCGTGGGAGCGTTCGATTTTCTCAAACCACATCGGATGCCCCTGACAATCGTCGTAGTTCATATCGGCGATGGTTTTCGAGTAGATCTCAATCAGGCCACTCGGCGTGCCCAGCGGTTCGAGATCCGGATCTTCGCGGAATGCCTGGTGGCGAACAAACATCTGCGGATGGTCAAACTCGACGTACTCTTTGTTATTCCAGAAGTCATCAAACGCTGGCAGATGAACGCCGCGCCCTTTGCCTTGTTGTACACCTTCCTGCCAGATGCGTTTCAGCCAGCCCATTTCGTCCAGCCCTTCGGTAAAGGCTTCTTCGCGATTAAAGCGGCGGCACAGCTCGCGGAAAATATCAAAGTCGTTGCGCACCTCGAACTGCGGCGGCACGACCTGTTTCATGGCGATAATGCCACGGTTGGAGTGGTTGCCGTACTGGTCGAGATCGTTACGCTCAAACTGCGTGGTCGCAGGCAGCACGATGTCGGCAAAGCGGCAGGTTGAGGTCCACTGGTTATCTATGGCGATAACCGTTTCCAGCTTGCGCCAGCCTTCAATAATGCGGTTGATCTGCTGATGGCGATGGAACGGGTTAGTTCCGGCAAAAATACACATTTTCAGCGGCGGCAGTTTTACCGATTTACCGTTCCAGTTGATCACTTTCCCCGGTTCGAGGATCGCATCGATAAAACGGGCAATCGGAATGGTGCTGCTGTAGCCTTTGTAGTCACTGTTGTCGTGAACAGGCGGAATCGACGTAGAGCCGGAGAAACCACTCAGAATAACGCCTTTACGCCCCGGCGTGCCTGCGCCGTTATAGTGCCAGCCAAAACCAAAGCCACCACCTGGCAGGCCAATTTGCCCCAGCATCGCCGCCAGAACGACAATCATCCACGCCCACTGTTCACCGTGCTGCATACGCTGCACGCACCAGCCAGCAATAATTTGCGTTCTGTTCGCCGCCATCTGCCGCGCCAGCCCACGAATGGTTTCGGCATCAATGCCGGTCAGTTTTTCAGCCCATGCGGCATCTTTCGGCTGACCGTCTTTCTCGCCCAGCAGATACGGCAGGAACTGCTCAAAACCCACACAGTAGTTAGCGAGGAAATTTTTGTCGTACAGGTTTTCGCTGTATAACGTATGCGCCAGCGCCAGTTGCAGCGGCACGTCAGTTTGCGGGTTAACCGCAATGTGTTTTACATGCTCGCGCCCCAGATACTCGTGAGTTGACGTCACAACCGGATCGATGCTGATGACCTCAATTTCACCTGCGGCAACTTTCGCTTTTAGCTGCTCGTAATATTCATAAACATCGTGATCCGGGCACCACCAGTTCGCTTGCTGGTTTTTCAGCAAATCGGAACCCCACAGCACAATGGTTTTGCTGTTTTGCAATACCAGCGGCCAGGAGGTCTGCTGTTCATACACTTCCATTGAGCCAACCACGCGCGGCAGGATCACCTGCGCAGCACCGGTGGAGTAATCTCCGCCCGTACCAACGCTATTACCATGTAAGGCAATAGCTTTCGCCAGCATCCCCGAAGCGTTATGGAACATCCCCGTCGATTGCCAACCACTGGCGGTCAGCAAGGCACTCGGCCCGTGAGTTTTCTGTACGCGTTCCAGTTCTTCATAGAACATGTCGAGGGCTTCATCCCAGCTCACGCGCACAAAGCGGTTATCGCCGCGCTGGGAGGTATCGCTCAGATGGCGCTTACGCAGCCAGTCCACGCGTACCATCGGGTAACGAATACGCGCCGCGTTGTGTACGTGATCCGGCAACCCGGCGATCATTTTCGACGGATATTTATCCAGTTCGAACGGTTTTGCCGCCACAAAGCGACCATCCTTCACCGTCGCGCGGATAGCTCCCCAGTGCGATCCAGTCAGAATGCCCTCTTTCGAGGTGACAGCCTCAGTAGCTGCTTGCGCCGCATTCGCACGGCGCGGCGTTAACAGTGACGGCCCCAGCATCCCGACGACAGTTAAGCCGCCGAGTTGTGCCAGAAAACGTCGACGTGATGCCTGAAAGAGATCGTTATTGTTCATTATTTTTCTTCCTTCTTATCGCCGTGAGCCTTACCTGCGGTGTCAGACGCATTCATTTGCAGATATTTCAGCAAGGTGCGTTCTTCACGTTTATCTAGACTGGTAAAGCCAATCATGCCGTTGAGCGTGCCAATCCAACCATTAGCGTCAAAGTGGGAGATTTCTGGTGCGCCGTGGCATTGATTACAGGTGCCGTTGTACAGCGAATCCGCATAAGCCCAGATCGGTTTGATATCGTTCACCATGTCGCCTTTCTTCATCCACGCAGTGGCCTGCAACTTGCTCCACTCGGTATTGGTGTCGGCAACGGTGGTTTTCTCCAGCGTTTTCACCTGCTGCTGCACATCACCACGAATCGAGGCAACAAAGATGCGTTTACCTGGGAATTGGGTGAGTACACGCTGACGTCCTGCACTTTCCGTCCAGCCAGTGATTTCAATTTGCAGCCAGTCGCCGTCACGTTTAATGACTTTCACTGCCGAAGCAGGCAGCAGAGAACCAGACGCTTCTTTATCGCCTTTCGCCGCATAAATCGGCTTAATATCAATGGAGTACAGCGTGTCACCACTATCATTAGCACTGGCGCGCAGCTCATCGAACTGCTTACGGAAGCCACTACTCATATCCGGTAACTGGTGGGCAATACCTTTATGACAGTCGATACAGGATTGATTATCTTTCGCTGCCACCTTCATCTGACGTGCCGCTTCAGGATGCTGCTTCGCATGATCCATCGCGTCGTAGTTATGGCAGGAGCGGCAGGTTGCCGAGTTGTTTTCTTTCATTCGCGCCCATTCACGCTCGGCAAGTTCCGCGCGTTTGGCTTCAAATTTCTCAGGTGTATCAATGGAGTGGGCAATAAAGGTCTGGTAAATGTCGTTGCTCGCTTCCAGTTTGCGCTTCACCATGCCTGGAATATCCGGCGGGATATGACAGTCATGGCATTCAGCTCGCACGCCGGAGGCGTTCTGGAAATGCACCGACTGTTTATATTCTTCATACACCGGTTGCATACTGTGGCAACTGACACAAAATTCGGTTGTGCTGGTGACTTTGATCCCAACGTGTGGCAATACAATCAGCGCAATGCCAATCACAATCCCAGTAGCGACCAGCGCCAGTACCGACCAACGAGCACTGGGTCGGCGTAGCGCGTTCCAGAGTTTCCGCATAATAGCCCCTGTAAAATTATGGTTTAGTGAAGCGATCTTAATGAGCAAATATGAACAGCGGCACTGGTCAGGATGAACGGCTTACGGCAGAATATGAACAGATATGAACAGAATGAGTAAAACCCTCTGATGCCACATCATATTGTTATTGTTGAAGATGAGCCGGTTACCCAGGCGCGATTACAAACCTACTTCACTCAGGAGGGGTATACCGTTTCCGTTACGGCGAGCGGTGCCGGACTGCGGGAAATTATGCAGAATCAGCCAGTGGATTTGATTCTGCTGGATATCAATTTGCCCGATGAAAATGGCCTGATGTTAACCCGCGCCCTGCGAGAACGCTCAACGGTGGGGATTATTCTGGTGACCGGACGCAGCGATCGGATTGACCGTATTGTTGGGCTGGAAATGGGCGCAGACGATTACGTCACCAAACCGCTGGAACTGCGCGAACTGGTGGTACGAGTGAAAAATTTGCTCTGGCGAATCGACCTCGCGCGACAGGCGCAACCGCACACTCAGGACAACTGCTATCGCTTTGCCGGTTATTGCCTGAATGTGTCGCGCCATACGCTGGAGCGGGATGGCGAGCCGATTAAACTGACCCGCGCAGAGTATGAAATGCTGGTGGCGTTTGTGACCAATCCCGGCGAAATTCTCAGCCGTGAACGTCTGCTGCGTATGCTCTCTGCGCGTCGGGTGGAAAACCCTGACCTGCGCACCGTCGATGTGTTAATTCGTCGTTTACGCCATAAACTCAGCGCGGATTTACTGGTGACGCAACATGGCGAAGGTTATTTCTTAGCCGCTGATGTGTGCTGATAAAAATAGACCGGACGAAATCCCCCTGGCGACAGCGAGCGGCGGATATGTTCACGGTCAGCATTTTTCGGCGTCAGAACTAAAATCGGTGGGCTGACATTATCAGACACCGATTGTCCCTGTAATTGCCTGATAGCCTGCTCGACCGCCAGTTCCCCCTGCCAGACCATTTGATCGCTGGCAGCCATAATCACTCTTCCCCGCTTCAGCCCGCGATACACCTGATGTGAAAGATAAAACGACACCACGGTAAGCGGCGTTTTCAGGTTGCGCCCTTCGCCCATTGCCGCCTCTGCCGCAATGGCCGTTCCGGCAACGACGTCGATTTCTGGATGGCGCTCCAGCATCTCCTGCAACAGGTTGCGCTGGATTTCAATATCGTTGTCACCTAGCGCAATATCAACAATACGTACCGGACTTCCGGTAATGGCTGTGCGGAATCCCTCGACCATCTCCTTACTGCCCCCTGCGTTATCGGGGCCAGGCATCAACAGTACGTTCAGTGGTTTTCCGTGGCTCCATTGCACCAGATATCGCCCTGGCTGATAACCCATCTGAAACCAGGGCACGCCAACGCGGCTTTTTATCTGTGAGCCGTCAATGGCATTCACCAGTTCGATCACTGGCAGACTTGCTACCAGCTTTTGCAGATCGGGAAATGACGTTGTACTGCTGCCGAGCAAAATTGCCTCTGCGCCCCATTGTTTACACTGGTCGATTTGCGCCTGCTGGGTAGCTAACTGACTGTAACCGCCTGCCTCCAGCACTTTTAAATCCACACCGTAGCGGCGAGCGGCCTCCTGCATTCCATAGTTCAACGATAACCAGTATGAATCTTTCAGGCTGGGGTAAAGCGCACACAGTTTCCATGCGCGTTTGGCTTTAAGCGGCATAGAGGCTTGCACCATGAAATGCTGCGCATCATGCCAGCGCAACAGGTTATCAGCCGAAAATGCCGACAACATGAAAAGAGAAAGAAGTAAAAATAGCAGTACGCGCATGATAGCCTCATCAATAATAAGGCTTTATGCTAGATGCATTCCGCTTTGCGACTCAACCTTTTTCACCTTAGTGCACCGGCCGTGAATTTAACCCTGACCCGAAGACTCTGGATGGGCTTTGCCCTGATGGCGCTGTTAACCCTGACCAGTACCCTGGTGGGATGGTACAACCTGCGTTTTGTCAGCGAGGTGGAAAAAGCCAATACTCAGGCATTGATTCCTACCATGAATATGGCGCGCCAGTTGAGCGAAGCCAGCGCCTGGGAACTTTTCGCCGCGCAGAACCTGACCAGTGCCGATAACGAAAAGATGTGGCAGGCTCAGGGGCGAATGCTCACCGCACAAAGCCTGAAGATTAACGCATTGCTGCAAGCGTTACGGGAACAAGGTTTTGACACCTCCGCGATTGAACAACAGGAGCAGGAGATCTCCCGTTCGTTACGTCAACAAGGGGAGCTGGTGGGGCAGCGTTTGCAACTGCGCCAGCAACAACAGCAACTCAGTCAGCAGATTGTCGCCGCCGCCGATGAAATCACACGCCTGGCGCAAGGTCAGGCGAATAACGCTGCAACCTCCGCCGGAGCTACCCAGGCCGGGATTTACGATTTGATCGAACAACATCAGCGTCAGGCCGCAGAAAGCGCACTCGACAGGCTGATTGATATCGATCTTGAGTATGTTAACCAGATGAATGAACTGCGCCTTAGCGCCCTGCGGGTACAGCAAATGGTGATGAATCTGGGGCTGGAGCAGATCCAGAAAAATTCGTCAATGCTGGAAAATCAGCTCAATAATGCAGTGAAAATTCTGCAACGTCGGCAAATACGTGTTGAAGATCCGGGGGTTCGTGCGCAGGTCGCAACTACGTTATCTACCGTTCGCCGTTATAGCGATTTACTGGTGCTTTATCAGCAGGACAATGAAATCAGCAATCGCCTGCAAACTCTCACCCAAAATAACATCGCCCAGTTCGCGCAGTTTAGTAGCGAAGTCAGTCAGCTGGTCGACACCATTGAGCTGCGTAATCAGCACGGACTGGCGCATCTGGAAAAAGCCAGTACACGCGGGCAATACAGCCTGTTATTGCTGGGAATAGTTTCACTTTGCGCACTGATTCTGATCCTCTGGCGTGTGGTTTATCGTTCAGTCACTCGCCCACTAGCCGAACAAACGCAGGCGCTGCAACGCTTGCTGGACGGCGATATCGACTCCCCTTTCCCGGAAACCGCTGGCGTGCGGGAACTGGATACCATTGGGCGGCTGATGGATGCGTTTCGCAGCAGTGTTCATGCGCTTAATCGCCACCGCGAACAACTGGCGGCGCAGGTCAAAGCACGCACGGCCGAATTGCAGGAGCTGGTAGTAGAACACCGACAGGCACGGGCGGAAGCAGAAAAAGCCAGCCAGGCAAAATCGGCATTTCTGGCGGCGATGAGTCATGAGATCCGCACACCGCTGTACGGTATTCTCGGCACCGCGCAACTGCTGGCAGATAACCCCGCACTTAACGCCCAGCGTGATGATTTGCGGGCAATTACCGACTCTGGCGAATCGCTGCTGACCATCCTTAACGATATTCTCGATTATTCGGCTATCGAAGCAGGCGGCAAGAATGTTTCGGTCAGCGATGAACCCTTTGAACCACGCCCGCTGCTGGAAAGTACCCTGCAATTAATGAGCGGACGGGTGAAAGGTCGTCCGATTCGACTGGCAATGGAAATTGCCGATGATATACCGACCGCGTTAATGGGCGATCCGCGACGTATTCGCCAGGTTATTACCAACCTGTTGAGCAACGCCCTGCGTTTCACTGACAAGGGGCAGATTATCCTGCGCAGTCGCACTGATGGCAAGCAATGGCTGGTCGAAGTGGAAGACAGCGGCTGCGGTATTGATCCCGCGAAACTGACAGAAATCTTCCAACCATTCGTTCAGGTGAGCGGCAAACGCGGCGGCACCGGGCTGGGGCTGACTATCAGTAGCAGTCTGGCCCAGGCGATGGGTGGCGAACTGAGCGCCACCAGCACGCCGGAGGTTGGAAGCTGTTTTTGTTTACGCTTGCCGTTACGCGTTGCCACTGCACCCGTGTGCAAAACAGTCAATCAGGCTGTACGTCTGGATGGTGTACGTTTGCTGTTAATTGAAGATAACCCGCTAACCCAGCGAATTACCGTTGAGATGCTGAACACCAGTGGTGCGCAGGTCGTTGCCGTGGGAAATGCCGCGCAGGCAATAGAGACGTTGCAAAATAGCGAACCGTTTGCTGCCGCACTGGTGGATTTTGATCTGCCGGATATCGATGGAATTACCCTTGCCCGACAACTGGCACAGCAATATCCGTCGCTGGTTTTGATTGGCTTTAGCGCCCATGTCATCGACGAAACGCTACGCCAGCGAACCAGTTCGCTCTTTCGCGGGATAATCCCTAAACCGGTGCCGCGTGAAGTGCTCGGTCAGTTACTGGCGCACTATCTCCAACTGCAAACCAATAACGATCAATCGCTGGATGTATCGCAACTCCATGAAGATGCTCAGTTAATGGGGACGGAGAAGATTCGCGAATGGCTGGCATTATTTACACAACATGCCCTGCCACTTCTCGATGAAATAGACGCAGCCCGCGCCAGGCAGGACTGCGAAAAAATCAAACGTGCCGCGCACCAGCTAAAAAGCAGCTGCGCGAGTCTGGGAATGCGTAGCGCCAGCCAGCTATGCGCGCAACTGGAGCAGCAGCCATTATCTGCGCCCCTCCCACACGAAGAAATTACACGCAGTGTTGCCGCTCTGGAAACGTGGTTGAATAAGAAAGACCTGAACGCGATTTGAATCAATATCAGCCAGTTAAGAATATTTAGAATAGTGGCATTTAGTATGCAACTTAACGGGCTGGCAAAATCATGACAGAGAAAAAAAGAACCCGCTGGCAGCGGCGGCCAGGCACGACGGGCGGCAAATTACCGTGGAATGACTGGCGCAATGCCACCACCTGGCGTAAAGCGACGCAATTATTACTGTTAGCAATCAATATTTATATTGCCGTCACCTTCTGGTACTGGGTGCGCTATTACGAAACAGCAGGTAATACGGCATTTGTCGCCAGGCCGGGAGGCATCGAAGGCTGGCTACCGATTGCCGGTCTGATGAATCTGAAATACAGCCTTGAGACAGGTCAATTACCTTCCGTCCATGCCGCTGCGATGCTGTTGCTGGTCGCTTTTATCATCATCAGTCTGTTGCTGAAAAAAGCCTTTTGTTCATGGCTATGCCCGGTTGGTACGCTTTCTGAATTAATCGGCGATCTCGGGAAAAAACTGTTTGGTCGGCAATTTGCCCTTCCCCGCTGGCTGGATATTCCTCTGCGCGCAGTGAAATATTTGCTGTTGAGTTTTTTTCTCTATATCGCGTTATTGATGCCCGCTCAGGCGATTCACTATTTTATGCTATCGCCCTACAGCGTGGTGATGGACGTTAAAATGCTCGATTTCTTTCGCCATATGGGAACAGCGACGTTAATCAGCGTGATCGTTTTACTGATTGCCAGCCTGTTTATTCGCCATGCCTGGTGTCGTTATCTCTGCCCGTATGGTGCGCTGATGGGACTGGTTTCATTATTTTCGCCGTTTAAGATTCGTCGCAATGCCGAAAGTTGTATCGACTGCGGCAAATGCGCAAATAATTGTCCGTCACGGATACCTGTCGATAAATTAATCCAGGTTAGAACGGTGGAATGTACCGGCTGTATGACCTGTGTCGAGTCATGTCCGGTCGCTTCAACATTAACTTTTTCGCTGCAAAAACCTGCGGCAAATAAAAAAGCCTTTGCGTTGTCTGGCTGGTTAATGACGCTACTGGTTCTGGGGATTATGTTTGCGGTGATTGGTTATGCGATGTATGCGGGCGTATGGCAAAGCCCGGTGCCAGAAGAATTGTATCGACGCTTAATTCCGCAAGCACCAATGATTGGTCATTAAAATAGCAACAAGCGGAACATCACCTCGTGCGGGGTGATGTTCACAAAATCACATTATTTTGATTTTGACGTCATAACCTTCAAGCCCGGTCATTTTCTCCCGCGCAGTAAAGCGAATTTCAGAGACTTCTTTCCCTGTGTTCTTATTCAATTCGGCGATTTTTTGCGCAATAAACTCGGAGATTTCCGTTTCGGCTTGTTTTTTTAGCTCTTCAATATTCACTGTTAACCTCTTCTGGTCTTAAAAGACAGCAACACGCCAGCAAGGTGTTGGTTCCGATCCCCTGGTCAGGTTAGAAATGTTATAAGCCATCTGCATGAAAGATTCAATAATCAGTAGGTTATCGCTCAATATGCGTACAGGGATAAGTGCAAACAGAAGATATAAAAAAGGCTCCGCGAGGGAGCCTGATATTATTTTGTGAAATCCAGCGGCGCATGGTCAGTGCGTATTTGCAAGGCAACGTTATCAAAGGTGATCATCGTCGATTTACAGAAAATACACTTAGCGCCCAAAGGGTTTCGCTCCGTCACATCGAATGCCGATGTGCGGTACTGTGAACCATGACAACATGGACAGCGGAAATGGAGATGTTGAGTAATAACGGCAACCTTAGAGCGTAACAACGTTCGCTGCCGAGGGACCACGCTGCCCCTGCTCAATAGAAAATTCGACTTTCTGATTTTCATTCAGCGTGCGGAATTCATTGCTCTGGATGGCGGTGAAATGAACGAAAACGTCCTTGCTGCCATCATCAGGAGTGATAAAGCCAAAACCTTTATCTGCGTTAAACCATTTTACTAAACCAGTCATTTTATTAGACATATTTTACTTCCTTCATTTTGGGCCTTTCGGCAAACAGGGCTTTATTACAGAAACTACTTAGTGTTCAGGAGAGAGACTCAAAAGAAGGGGATAATGCCTGATAATGAGAACTGCTTTAGTAAACTACTTTGTATGCTGTCTGTCTTTCAAACCGACGCAGCTATTAACGCATGATAAATATGATTAAGCAAATTTTATTTTAGCCGTCCGGCGGTCTTAAATATCGCTGGCTTTATTTTATTAACCCCGTATAGTGCAGCGCAGTATTTTTAGTAAGGAATTTGTTTGTCCCGTAAAATGACAGGAATTGTCAAAACCTTTGATCGCAAAAGCGGCAAAGGATTCATCATCCCCTCCGACGGTCGTAAAGAAGTCCAGGTTCATATTTCCGCATTCAGTCCCCGCGACGCAGAAGTGCTCATCCCAGGATTACGCGTAGAATTTTGCCGCATTAATGGCCTGCGTGGACCAACAGCGGCAAATGTTTATTTATCCTGATGTAAACTACATGCCGGAATGCGCGCTTCATTCACTATTTGCGTAAAATCCGCCAGTGAACACATGCCCTGCGCGTTTCTCTCCTCACATTCTGCCAGTGTCAGTTTTACCTCTCCAGGCGGCGTTTTTAGCGATAGCGGCGTTTTATCACGCATCTGCTGCAAGGTCTGGAATACCAGCGAAACCTGAATCCATTGACTGTTATCACTTAGCCGCCGCCAGCGTTCAAATACCAGTTCACCACCCGGCGGGGTGTTATCCGGTTGGCCCGGCAGCGTCCAGTTAAGCTTCAGTGCGCCGCCGAGATTCGCCAGGTTGGTATCGTGCCCGGCAATAAACAACAGTGAAGTCGGTAGCGTAATTCCATAGATCGATTTTTGCGGGTTGTTTGGCGTCAGCGCCGTCAGAACTAAATCCAACAGCGGTGTGGCACGGCTACGAGCCACGTCAGGGGTACGTTGCAGCAAATAAAACTGCGCATTATGCAGACTTAACAAGGTGTTCCACTGATGTGAATCAGTGATTCGTCCCCAGCCAGGCTCCGGCATTCCCTGTGCTTGTTGCAGGAGAAAGATCTCCGTCAGCATGGATGCGAGGCTTACCGCACCTGTTAATGAGACGTTATCAGCACTCACCTTGAGTTCAGAGGGTAATGCCTGCGTGAACGAACAGCTTTCGTCTTGTTTCTCTCGTTTGAGGCACAGACTTGATTGCGGAAAATTGAGTACCCGCTCCAGTTCGTGAAATGCCGTTTGCCGATGATCGGTAAAATCAACGAGAGAGCCGCCTGCCCTGCTGAGAATCGCCTCAGTCACGTTCACTTTATCCAATTGGCAAACACCGGTTTTCAGGGGATTAAATAACGGATCGGGACGGGAAGTGTCTGACTGAGTATGTACGGTTATTGCACAATCGGGAGCCAGCCCGGCAGCAAAGGCTTCACCTGTTTTACGAGTGCGCTCGTCGACATCGGCAATAATCTCGACCTGCCCAGCTTTCGGGCAACCATTTTTTGCCAGTAAACCGTCAGCCACCAGGCGTTGGCGTTGGTAATGTCCGAGATAAGAGATCAGCTCACCGCCTCGTGGTGTCAGCCAACCCAGCTTCACCGGCCAGCCAGGCCAGGTGTCTGGAGTAACGTCCTGCATGAGTTGCGTAGATTTGGTGGGTGCTCGCACACCATGACGGCTGACAATCACTACACTTTCCAGCTTCAGTTCCGGCGCCCCCTGAGCAAATGCAGGTAGCGGTGTTAACGGAAGCAAAAGAGAAAAAAAGGGGATCAAAATCGCTTTCATCGCCAGGTTTCCGTTTTTCATGTTTCGCATTATTGCCTGATGCGACGCTGATGCGTCTCATCAGGCCTACGTTCGTTGTGCGTCAAATCAACCTTTCAGACGCTGTTCCAGCCATACCAACACCACGGTGGAGAGTGAACACATCAACAAAATTCCGACGAACCACAATAAATACCACATTGATCATCCCTCCTTAGTACAGCTCACTATCGTGACGGCGAAGAGTTTCAGTTGTCATGCGCCCCCACATTTTGTAGTAGCTCCATACAGTGTAGAGCAACACAATAGGCAAAAATATCAGCACAATTACTAACATAATGCTCAACGTCAGCTGACTGGAGGTGCTGTCCCACAGCGTCAGGCTGGAGATCGGACTGATGTTCGAAGGCATGACAAACGGAAACAGCGTGATACCTGCCGTGAAGATAACGCCAAATTGCATCAATGATGCCAGCAGAAATCCCCAACCGGGGCGACCACGATAAATCGCCATCACCGTCAGTAACGGGCAGAAAAAACCCAGCAGCGGGAAGATCCACAATATCGGCGATTCAGCAAAATTATTCATCCAGGCACCGGGCAGTACGGCAACCAGTTTCATTAACGGATTGGACGGGCCGTTAACATCCTGGGCAAGCAATACAAAGCCATCAATACCCACCCACAGCCAGTACCCCGCCAGCAAAAAGCACAGCATGACCAACAGCGCAGCGCGTTTGGTCGCCAGTTGCGAACGCAGGTGAATAGCACCGACTGTTTTTAGTTGTAACCAGACGCCCCCTTGCAAAATCACCATGCCCAGACTGAGCAAACCACACAGTAATGGGAACGGTGTCAGCAATTGCCAGAAAGAACCGAGGTACTCCACGCGTAATTGCGGCGTGAAGACAAACGGCACGCCAAGTAACAAATTGCCGAACGCGATACCGAAGACCACCGGCGGCACCAGACTACCGATGACCAGACCGGCATCCCACATTTTACGCCAGCGTGCATCGGCGATTTTTCCACGATAATCAAAAGCCAGCGGGCGAAAGAACAGCGAGCACAGCACCAGAATCATCGCCACGTAAAAGCCAGAAAACGCCGCTGCATAGACTCTGGGCCAGGCGGCAAATAATGCCCCGCCCGCAAGAATCAACCAGACCTGGTTGCCTTCCCAGTGCGCGCCAACGCTGTTAATCAATACCCGACGTTCATCATCATCACGTGCCACCAGCGGCAGCAGACAGCCAATCCCCATGTCAAATCCATCGGAGATCATAAAGACCACCAGGATGACGCCAATCAGCAGCCACCAGATGAAGCGCAATGTTTCATAATCAAACATGATTCTCTCCTTTACCCCTGTTGCTGCGTCGGTTGTTCACTCTGCATCGCGCTCGGCCCCAGACGGGCATATTTCTGCATCAGGTAGACTTCGGCGATTAAGAACAGGGTATAAAGCCCTACGATCATGATCAGTGAGAAAGCCAGTTGGCCCGTGGTTAATGCGGAGTGCGCGGAGTATGTCGGTAAAATGTCCTGAATCGCCCACGGCTGACGACCAAACTCGGTCATAAACCACCCGGCTTCAATGGCAATCCACGGCAGTGGCAAACTCCAGAGCGCCATTTTCAGCACCCAACGATGCTGGTCGATTTTGCCGCGCAGCGTCTGAACGAGCGCAATCAGCATTACCAGTAACAGCAGCGAACCGCAGCCCACCATGATGCGGAAACTCCAGAACACCGGCGCAACCTGTGGAATAGCGCCACGCATCGCCGCCTGATACTGCGCAGGTGTGACATGATTCATATCCGGCGCATAGCGGGAGAGCAACATGCCGTAACCGAGATCGCTTTCCAGATTACGAAACGCCTGCAGAACATGTGGCTCACGGTTGCCCTGCGAGATCTCCTGCATCAGCAGCCAGGCCATACGTCCGCGTTGCAAGCGTGGATAGGTTTCAGCCATCAAATTTTTCAGCCCCGGAACGGGCTTATCTAATGAGTGAGTGGCGAGGATCCCTAACAGTGCGGGAATTTTGATGGCAAAGGCATTACGTTCTTGATCCTGTTCCGGCCAGGCAACAAGATGGAACGGCGCAGGTGCGGGTTCGGTTTGCCACTCCCCTTCCATTGCTGCCAGTTTTACCGGCTGAACGCGTGCGACTTCATAAGCAGAACTGTCTCCAAGTTGCAGCGCGCCGATTATCGCCAGTGTGCCAAAGACCGAGCCGATGGCAAACGAACGTAGCGCAACATCACGCTCCCGTCCGCGCAGTAAATACCAGGCGCTGATCGCCATAATGAACATCGCCCCGGTCACATAACCCGCCATCACCGTATGGACAAACTTCACCTGGCTGACAGGGTTAAAAACCAGATCGCTGAAACTGGTCATCTCCATACGCAGGGTGTCGATATCGAAATGCGCGCCGGTCGGGAACTGCATCCAGCCGTTGGCATTCAAAATCCACAATGCGGAGATATTGGAACCGAATGCCACCAGCCAGGTAACCAGCAGATGCTGGTATTTATTCAGCCGTTGCCAGCCGAAGAAGAACAGCCCGACAAAGGTGGATTCGAGGAAGAAGGCCATTAATGCTTCCATCGCCAGCGGTGCGCCAAAAATGTCGCCCACATAGTTGGAATAGAATGACCAGTTAGTACCAAACTGAAACTCCATCGTCAGGCCGGTGGCCACGCCGAGAGCGAAGTTGATACCGAAGAGCTTACCCCAGAAACGCGTCATATCGCGGTAGACTGTTTTGCCGGTGACCACGTAAATGGTTTCCATGATAGCCAGCAAAAAAATCAGCCCCAGGGTAAGGGGCACGAATAAAAAGTGGTACAGCGCGGTCAGTGCAAACTGCCAGCGCGATAAGTCAATAACATCCCACATGCGAACTCCTGTAGGCGAAGAGAGGGAAATAACCCTTTAATAGTAGATCTCCCTTTTTACCCTTACAGTTTGTAGGTGGTTGTATTCGCTGATTGCGATATTCATAAGACTGAAAGCGACATTTGCCGCCGTTTTCACTGTTGCTCGTTTTCCACCAGCCACTGGCACACCTCGCCCAACTGCTGCGCAGAATCCGCCAAATCTTCCGGCGCTGCCAGCACAACTTCCGGTATAGGGCAGATTTCATAACTCTCAAGCAGCGGGCCTTTTAGGGTGTCCGTGCAGCGTAAATGCCAGACATGGCGTAACCCGGTGGCGTTGATATAGCTCTCGCCATAGCCAATAGTGCGAATCTGAATATTCCCCGCCCCGCAAAGGCGCGAGAGAAAAAGTCGGTCAGCCTCGCTGATGGGCAATTGCGTCAGGTTAATACTGTGCGGCTGCGTGTCAGGGTTACGCACATGCGCCAGCAATTCATGAGCCAACGGCAGTCCGTTCATCAGGCCATCAACAGGCGGCGGTAACAGCGAATCTGTCGGCAAGACGTTTTGCGTTGCCGCCTGCCACAACGGCAGCGGCGCGCAGCCCACCTCCAGTTTGTCCACCAGCAACTGTTCGCCGCGACGTCTGCGCACTCGCCATAATCCGCAGAAGATCGCCTCCTGAATTTCACTTTCACTGCCATCAACATGTTGGATGCGAACTGACACTTCCCCTTCCCCGAGAAGCGTATTGATAAAGTGGCGATCGTAAGCGTTGAGATTGAACAGATCGACTGCCAGCACCTCGCCCAAAGGGGGGATACGTTGACTTAGCTGTTGTTGCAGTTCGTTTAACAGCACAATCACCTGCGGGCTATGTGCACACTGTTCCAGTGCCGCCATGCTCGGTTCATCATTCACCTGGCAGGTGATCGGCAGCGGATTCATACTGAAACTGTCGTCGTCAGGTTGCGTTACTGGCCCCAGCAAATGGAAAAAAGTGTCACTCATGAGGCTCGCTCCTGTTGCGGTTCGACAAGCCCACGCATCAGGTTTATCAGCTCCGCCCACGGGTGAATACCATTCAGCACGCCGCGATAGCTACCGCCAGTAAACACCAGTGTGGCGGGAAAGCGAAAAACACCAAAGCGATCGCCGATGGCTTCGCTTTGCTCAAGGTCAGCAATCGCTACCTGCCATGTATAATCGGGAAACTCGCGCAATAATTCGCCAATCATTACCGGATTATCGCTGACCTCTGGCGTGCGTTTCGGATCGCTGCTTAATAACACCACGCCGTCTGGCGCTTGCGTAAGCCAGTCATCAAGGCTGGATTCTGTGACAGGTGTCCATCCACGCGCCAGCATACGCTGCCACAACGCATTAAAAGGAGAGTCATTGATCATCCCTGCTCCTCCAGCGTCATCCGGTACTGGCGTAAGCGAACGCCTTCATAATTTTCCATCGACAGACAGTCATAGTTGAGACAGCGTGATTCCTCTGCCAGATGCGGCACTATTCCCCACTCAGCCAGTTGCGCCAGCGCCAACTGTTCTGCTGCTGGCAGTTGTTCACACGCCAGCTCGCTCAGGCTGCCGCCGTAGTCGTCGAGCATTGCCGGTTGCAGCCCGACCAGGGCGATTTGTGCAGGCAAATGCCCACGAATATCCGCCAGCGCCAGCACTTCGGAGAAACTGTTCTGGTGCAGACTCATTTTCTTCGCGCTGAGGTATGCCGGAATGCGCTCTCCGGCATACGTCCGTAGCGTTCCTGGCTCCAGCCCATAATCAATGGCATCGAGGATCAACAAGTGGCTGGCGCTTTCAACGTAGCCCAGCAAATTCAGCCCCTGAGTGCCGCCATCGACAATCTCCACGTTTTCGGGCCAGTGATAATGGGCATATAGCCGTTCCGCCACCCGCACGCCGAAACCTTCATCGGCCCACAGCAGGTTGCCCAGCCCCATCACCACCACGCGCTGCTCGCTCATGAACGCTCCTTGTTGCTTTTGACTTTAAAAAACTTGTGGCTGCGGTAGCCGTTCACCATCGTGGAGATCACCGTGTCGTCGGACATAATGTCTTCACGCAGCGCCATATAGACATGACCGATCACAAAAGCGCCAATCAACCACATGCCCAACCGATGCCAGCTGTGAATGTCCAGCGAGTTGCCACCCGTCCAGTAGAAAAATTCCACCACGTAACGAAACGGTGTGAAGATAGCGTACTGACTGTGTTCGCTGAACAGCGCAAAACCGGTGACGATCATAAAGACAGACATCAGGAAATAGCCGAACATCGCCGCCTGGGCGATGGGGTTATGACCAATATCGGCACTCGGGCGTTTTGCCAGAAACAGATACCAGCGGATTTCATACCACACGCCCAGCCACCAGCTTTTACGCCATACCGGTACGATGAAAAGCTCGCGTGAATAGCGATTACCAACGAACGCCCAGTAAATCCGCATCAGCAATATCACGGTAAAAATCATGCCTGCGCTGAAGTGAATTAACCTGATGTAGCCCATATAGAACAGATACGTCGCCTCGCCGCTGACCGAAGGCAGCGGCTTGCCGATAAAGTAACCGGTGACCATCAACACCGCCATGCATAACACCGTCAGCCAGTGCCATATCCGCACAGGTGCTTCAAAGACATAATGGCTGACAACGTTGTCGCTTTTCTGTTGCATGATGATTCTCCTTCGCTGTTAACGCACCTGCACGGAGATAAGCTCGCTACCGTCGTCGCCCAGCACGTGTGTTGAACAGGCGAGGCACGGGTCAAAGCTGTGCAGAGTACGAAGGATCTCCAGCGGTTGCTCGGGGATCGCCATTTTGGTGTTCATCAGCGCCGCTTCATAAGCGCCAATCTGCCCTTTGGGATCGCGCGGGCTGGCGTTCCAGGTGGTCGGCACCACGCACTGGTAGAGATCAATCTTGCCATCGCGAATGGCGGCCCAGTGACCTAACGCCCCGCGCGGTGCTTCGGTAAAACCGACGCCACGGCACTCTTTCGGCCAGGTCGCAGGCTCCCATTTTTCGGTAGAGGCAGTGGCAAGATTGCCGTTTTTCAGGTTGGTCATCAGCTTGTCGAAGAAATATTGCAACTTGCCTGCGGCCCACTGCGCTTCGTGTGCGCGGCACAAAATGCGGCCCAACGTTGACTGGATACCGGAAAGCGGCAGGTTCAGCGCCGACATCATACGATCGATCGACTCAACGGTCGCTGCATCGCCTTTGTGATAAGCGATCAATGTGCGTGCCAGCGGCCCTACTTCCATCGCGTTACCGCGCCAGCGTGGCGCTTTGATCCACGAGTAACGTTCCTGTTCATTCAGTTGCTGAATGTTGGTATCGCTGCCTTTGACATCGCCAGGGTTGTACCACGGGTCGGTGATGCCATCGAACGGATGACGCCCGACCTGATCGTTGGGATAACGATACCAGGCGTGATCGACAAACTCCTGCACCTGCTGCGGATCAACCAAATCCACTGGCAGCACATTGTTGAAGTCGCCGTTAATCACCGCGCCGCCAGGCATCAGCAGACTTTTCTCGCCAAAGTCGTTGGCAATATCCGGGAATGCGCCGTAGCTGAGGACACATTTATCAGAAAGACCAGTGCCGATTTCGCTCCACGGTTTGTTGAACTGACCGATGGCTAAGGCGTCGGGGATCATCACGTTGTTAATGAAATCCGCCGTGCGGGTGATAATCGACTGCACCAGGTTCAGGCGTTCCATATTGACCGCCCCGACCGCGCCGCTTTCGTCAATGTTAATGGCGCACGGCATCCCGCCGACAATCCAGTTCGGATGTGGGTTTTTACCACCAAAAACGGCGTGAATTTTGACGATCTCCCGTTGGAAATCGAGGGCTTCCAGATAATGAGCAAAGCCCATCAGGTTGGCTTCCGGCGGCAGTTTGTACTGCGGGTGCCCCCAGTAGCCGTTGCGGAAAATCCCCAACTGCCCGCCTTCAACAAATTTCTTCAGTCGGTTTTGTACGTCGAAGAAATAGCCAGGGGATGATTTCGGCCACGAGGAGAGGCTTTGCGCCAGTTCTGACGTTTTCCGTGGGTCGGCTTTCAGCGCATCTAACACATCTATCCAGTCCATCCCGGCGAGCTGATAGAAGTGGACCAGATGGTCGTGGCACCAGAGGGTCGCCAGCATAATGTTGCGGATGATATTGGCGTTGTCCGGCACTTTAATGCCGATGGCATCCTCAATTGCATAGACCGAAGCCAGAGCATGTACGCCAGTGCAGACGCCGCAGATACGTTCAACGAACGCCCACGCATCGCGCGGATCGCGGCCTTGCAGGATGATCTCCAGCCCGCGAAACATAGTGCCGCAGGAAACTGCATTGGTAATCACATTCTGATCGTTAATATTCACTTCGCAGCGCATATGACCTTCGATGCGCGTAATCGGATCGACCACCAGGCGACGTCCGGCATTATTGATGGTATATCCCTGAGTTTCGTACTGAGTGCTCATGCCTGTTTATCCTCGTTGCCCGGCTGTTGTTCGGCTTCTGCAAGTTGCTGGTTATGACGTCTGCGCTGGTCAACGGCGCTGGCGACTGCATGTACACCAACAGCCGCTGCCACGACGCCAAGTGCGGTTAAACCGACGGTATCGGCGGTGGAGTGGGTGCCCATTTGCGGAATATCGACCACGCGACTGTAAAACGAACCGCGATCCCAGAAGCCATTTTCAGAACAGCCCAGGCAGCCGTGACCAGACTGAATCGGGAAGGAGACCCCATCATTCCAGCGGGTAGAGGAACAGGCGTTATAAGTGGTTGGCCCTTTGCAGCCCATTTTGTACAGGCAGTAACCTTTGCGCGCGGCGTCATCATCCCAACTCTGCACGAACTCTCCGGCATCAAAGTGGGCGCGGCGATAACATTTATCGTGGATTCGCTGACCATAGAACATTAGCGGACGCCCCATTCTGTCGACATCCGGCAGGCGATCAAACGTCACCATGTAGGTAATGATGGCGCTCATCACATCCGGGATCGGTGGGCAGCCAGGTACTTTGATAATAGGTTTGTCGGTAATAACTTTGTCGATGGGTGTTGCCTGCGTAGGATTGGGCCGCGCGGCCTGCACGCAACCCCAGGAAGCGCAGGTTCCCCAGGCGATAATCGCACTGGCTCCGGCGGCGGCACGTTTGAGTTTCTCAATAAACGGTCGACCGCTACTGATACAGAACATCCCCTGCTCGCCCAGCGGCGGGTTACCTTCTACTGCGAGGATATATTTGCCGTTGTATTGCGTGATGATGTCTTCAAAGACTTCCTCTGCCTGAGTGCCTGCGGCAGCCATCAGAGTATCGTCGTAGTCGAGAGAAATAAGGGAAAGAATGACATCCTTCGCCAGCGGATGAGCAGAACGGATAAAAGATTCGGTACAGCAGGTGCATTCAAGACCGTGGATCCACACCACTGGAATGCGGGGTTTATTCTCCAGCGCCCAGGCAATCTTTGGTGCCATCCCCGCGCCTAATCCCAGCGACGTGGCAGCCAGACTGCAATATTTAAGAAAACTTCGCCGGGTAACCCCCTGACGTCGCATAGCCTGGTAAAAGGTTTCCTCGTTATTCATATAGCACGTCTCTTCTCCTTGCGACACCGGCTGGAGTGCCGGGCGCTTTTGGTCGGCAAGCGACGTCCCTGGAGCAAGGCAAACCATCGCTTCACGAGAGAGACAGAAAACGAAAGCTCATCCTTCTGCACTGGCGCACGTCGCCAGAAAGTATTGTTAATAAAGCGTAGTGAAACTTTTGCACAAAACAATACAGAGTGTGTGGATTTATCTTTTAACGATAAAAATGAACCTTATTTTCCTTAAGGTTTGCCGCAGGAAGGTTATGAAGCGATTTTTATGGCGATGGAATGCGCAAATTGCTGTTATTTCACGCAATCAACACGATTTTGTCTGTTTTTCAGGCAAACAAACACATTGGGGGTTTACACGACGCATCGGGATGTTTATAGTTCGCGTCATTCCGGAAGTGTGGCCGAGCGGTTGAAGGCACCGGTCTTGAAAACCGGCGACCCGAAAGGGTTCCAGAGTTCGAATCTCTGCGCTTCCGCCAAATAAGATAAGGGGTTAGCTAAATGCTAACCCCTTTTTCTTTTACCTGTCAAAATCGCCATGCCGTTATGCCATCCCAATGACTTAATCTGTCTTTGCTAAATCTGTTCCAGATCAAATGCGTAAAGATGGGTAAAACCTCTGGGTAGCTTTCGGCAATATCATTATGCTGCTTTATTAATTACACCTGTCATAGAGAGTGACTCCATGGATCGTATAGTTAGTTCTTCACATGACCGTACATCGCTACTTAGCACCCATAAGGTGCTGCGTAATACCTATTTCTTGCTGAGCCTGACGCTGGCCTTTTCGGCGATTACCGCAACGGCCAGTACAGTTCTGATGCTGCCATCTCCGGGTCTGATTCTGACGCTGGTGGGGATGTATGGTTTAATGTTCCTGACCTATAAAACGGCGAATAAGCCGACCGGGATTATCTCCGCGTTCGCCTTTACCGGTTTTCTCGGTTATATCCTCGGACCAATTCTGAACACTTACCTGTCTGCCGGAATGGGCGACGTAATCGCTATGGCGCTGGGCGGCACAGCATTAGTGTTCTTCTGCTGCTCTGCGTATGTGCTGACTACCCGCAAAGACATGTCTTTCCTCGGCGGTATGCTGATGGCAGGTATTGTGGTGGTATTGATTGGAATGGTAGCGAATATCTTCCTGCAGCTACCTGCTCTGCATCTGGCAATCAGTGCGGTATTCATTCTGATCTCTTCTGGCGCGATTCTGTTTGAAACCAGCAACATCATTCATGGCGGTGAAACGAACTACATTCGTGCCACGGTTAGCCTGTATGTGTCGCTGTACAACATCTTCGTTAGCCTGTTGAGCATTCTGGGCTTCGCCAGCCGCGATTAATCTCGCCCTATGCCACTTACAGAGCCTCGCTTTATGCGGGGCTTTGTTTTTTGTTACACTGCCGCCAGTCTGATTAAGGTAGTAAAAAATTATGCTGATCTTCGAAGGTAAAGAGATAGAAACGGATACCGAAGGCTATCTCAAAGAAAGCAGCCAGTGGAGTGAACCGCTGGCGGTGGTGATTGCAGAGAACGAAGGAATTACGCTGTCGCCAGAACACTGGGAAGTGGTGCGTTTTGTGCGTGATTTCTATCTGGAATTCAATACTTCTCCAGCGATTCGTATGCTGGTAAAAGCGATGGCGAATAAGTTTGGCGAAGAAAAAGGTAACAGCCGCTATTTATACCGACTGTTCCCCAAAGGCCCGGCAAAGCAAGCCACCAAAATTGCTGGCCTGCCAAAACCAGTAAAATGTATTTAACGGATACGAAAATCAGTTAATTCCCCCGAGGGATGATGCGGCTCGCTAAGTACCCGTTCCACACGCGCAGAACGCGGGCCGCCACTCTTTAACCACTGCATTAATTTTTCCACCTGTCCTTCTTCACCACACGCGACCACTTCCACGCTGCCATCGTCAAGGTTTTTGGCATAGCCGGTTAATCCCAGTTTTTTCGCTTCATACTGCGTGGTATAGCGAAAGCCTACCCCCTGAACTCGCCCATAGACCCAGGCAATTATGCATACTTTCGACATTACCGCTCTCCTTATCCTTATAGCTGCGTTGCAAATCCATGGAAAACTCCGGACAATGGCGCCCATTTCTTTGCATCGACAGAATAGTAAATTATGAGTGTACGTTTAGTGTTAGCCAAAGGGCGCGAAAAATCATTACTTCGTCGCCATCCGTGGGTCTTTTCCGGAGCCGTTGCCCGTATGGAAGGTAAAGCCAGCCTCGGTGAAACCATCGATATTGTTGATCATCAGGGAAAATGGTTAGCACGCGGCGCTTATTCGCCGGCTTCGCAAATCCGTGCTCGCGTCTGGACTTTCGATCCCTCGGAATCCATCGACATTGCCTTTTTCACCCGACGCTTACAACAGGCGCAAAAGTGGCGCGACTGGCTGGCGAAAAAAGATGGCCTCGATAGCTATCGTTTAATTGCCGGTGAGTCTGATGGACTGCCAGGTATAACTATCGATCGTTTCGGTAATTTTCTGGTGCTGCAACTGCTGAGTGCTGGCGCAGAATATCAGCGGGCGGCATTGATCAGCGCCCTGCAAACGCTGTACCCGGAATGTGCGATTTACGATCGCAGCGACGTCGCAGTACGTAAAAAAGAAGGAATGGAGCTGACCCAGGGGCCAGTCACTGGCGAACTGCCACCAGCCCTGCTGCCGATTGAAGAACACGGCATGAAACTGCTGGTGGACATTCAACACGGACACAAAACAGGCTACTACCTGGATCAGCGCGACAGCCGACTGGCAACGCGCCGCTACGTTGAAAATAAACGCGTACTGAACTGTTTCTCCTATACCGGTGGTTTCGCGGTATCGGCATTAATGGGCGGTTGCAGCCAGGTTGTCAGCGTTGATACCTCCCAGGAAGCACTGGATATTGCACGGCAGAACGTTGAGCTGAACAAACTGGATCTGAGCAAAGCAGAGTTCGTGCGTGATGACGTCTTTAAATTGCTGCGTACTTATCGCGATCGTGGGGAGAAATTTGACGTTATCGTAATGGACCCGCCGAAGTTTGTTGAGAACAAAAGCCAGTTGATGGGCGCATGTCGTGGCTATAAAGACATCAACATGCTGGCGATTCAGTTGCTGAATGAGGGCGGTGTTCTCCTGACTTTCTCCTGTTCAGGCCTGATGACCAGCGATTTATTTCAGAAAATCATCGCTGATGCCGCAATAGATGCCGGTCGTGATATACAATTTATAGAGCAGTTCCGTCAGGCAGCCGATCATCCGGTGATCGCTACCTACCCGGAAGGGCTATATCTGAAAGGGTTTGCCTGTCGCGTCATGTAACTTGAAATGTGGAATTTTACCCTTATATCAAAGGTGAAGATTTCCCGGGAGGTGACTATGATTGCCAGCAAATTCGGTATCGGCCAGCAGGTCCGCCATTCCCTGTTAGGTTATCTCGGAGTGGTCGTGGATATCGACCCGGTTTATTCGCTCTCTGAACCGTCGCCTGATGAGCTGGCGGTGAACGATGAGCTTCGCGCCGCTCCGTGGTATCACGTGGTGATGGAGGATGACAACGGCCTACCGGTTCATACCTACCTGGCTGAAGCCCAGCTAAGTAGCGAATTGCAGGATGAACATCCTGAACAGCCATCTATGGATGAGCTGGCGCAGACCATCCGCAAACAACTCCAGGCGCCGCGTCTGCGTAACTAATCCCCATACAAATACCCGGAAGGCAAAAACCTTCCGGGTATTTTTTATTTAGCCAGCCCCAGGCGAGGGATCTCAATTGCCGGACAGCGATCCATAACTACCTGTAACCCGGCATCACGTGCCAGTACTGCCGCTTGCTCATTAATCACTCCTAGCTGCATCCATAAGGTTTTTGCCCCAATGGCGATAGCTTCCTGCGCCACGCCCCACGCGGCTTCTGAATTACGGAAAACATCGACCATATCGACTTTTTCCGGAACTTCTGCCAACGTGCCGTAGCCCTGCTGACCCAGCAGCGTTTTACCGGCGACTTTAGGTGAGACCGGGATGACGTGATAGCCCTGATCAAGCAAGTATTTCATCACGCGATAACTTGGACGGTCGGGTTTATCACTTGCCCCTACCAGCGCAATGGTATGAGTGGACGTTAAAATGGCTGCAATATCGGTCTCTTTCATCATTTCCTCCAGACTATTTATCAAAGTGTACGACAATCCCAACATACCAACCATGCAGCTAATACGAATGAATGAGAGCAAAAGCGGAAAACATGTCTATATGTTAGTAAGTATGATTAAAGAAAAATTTTGATACATTATTATTCAGGCGGTCATTAGACAGGAGCTATCTATGAAAACCGGCATTTTGACCACCTTGATTGCATTATGTTTGCCGGTATCCGTTTTTGCCACCACGCTACGGCTGTCCAGCGATATTGATCTTCTGGTACTCGACGGCAAGAAGGTTTCAAGCTCTTTGCTGCGCGGTGCGGACAGCATTGAACTGGATAATGGACCGCATCAGTTAGTGTTTCGCGTCGAGAAAACTATCCATCTTTCCAGTAGTGAAGAACGGCTTTATATCTCCCCGCCGCTGGTGGTGAGTTTTAATACCCAGCTCATTAGCCAGGTGAACTTTCGCCTGCCACGCCTGGAGAATGAACGGGAAGCCAATCATTTCGACACAACGCCGCGCCTTGAATTGTTAGATGGCGATGCGACGCCGATTCCGGTAAAGCTGGATATTCTGGCTATTACTTCAACCGCAAAAACGATTGATTATGAAGTCGAGGTCGAGCGTTATAACAAATCCGCGAAACGCGCTTCTCTACCGCAATTTGCCACCATGATGGCAGATGACAGTACACTGCTTTCTGGTGTTTCCGAACTGGATGCTATTCCGCCACAGTCCCAGGTGCTCACTGAACAACGGCTGAAGTATTGGTTTAAACTGGCAGATCCGCAAACGCGCAATAACTTCCTGCAATGGGCGGAAAAACAACCATCTTCCTGAGATTTTTGTGCCTGTGCGCAGGCTTTTTCGGTCTTTATCTTGCAGCGATAAGTGCTTACAGTAATCTGTAGGAAAGTTAACTATGGATGTAAATTATGGAACTGACGACTCGCACTTTACCAGCGCGGAAACATATTGCGCTGGTGGCACACGATCACTGTAAACAAATGCTCATGAGCTGGGTGGAACGGCATCAA
Source organism: Escherichia sp. MOD1-EC5433 (assembly GCF_002966005.1). NCBI lineage: Bacteria > Pseudomonadati > Pseudomonadota > Gammaproteobacteria > Enterobacterales > Enterobacteriaceae > Escherichia > Escherichia sp. MOD1-EC5433. Next base: position 161,401 of record NZ_PTRL01000008.1, read on the forward strand.
CCATTACTGGAACAGCACGAACTTTATGCAACGGGCACCACGGGTAACTTAATTTCCCGCGCTACCGGTATGAATGTTAACGCCATGTTGAGCGGCCCAATGGGCGGTGACCAGCAGGTGGGCGCATTGATTTCGGAAGGGAAAATTGATGTGCTGATTTTCTTCTGGGATCCACTAAATGCCGTGCCGCACGATCCTGATGTGAAAGCGTTGCTGCGTCTGGCGACGGTGTGGAACATTCCGGTCGCCACCAACGTGGCAACGGCTGATTTCATTATCCAGTCGCCGCATTTCAACGACGCGGTAGATATCCTGATCCCCGATTATCAGCGTTATCTCGCGGATCGCCTGAAATAATATTGCACAGGTGGCAAACGCCACCTGTTTCTTACGGTTTTCTCGCCACCGGCACATCCAGATTTTTCAATATTTCCACAAAGGGTGAAGGATTGTTTTTGTTGAACAGCGCCCATACCCGATGTCGTGCGCGGGTCAACGCAACGTACATTAACCGTCGTTCTTCGGCGTCCGGGAAATCCTCGGCCGGTGGCAGTAGCGCCTCTTCCATAATCGACTCACGTGCCACGGCCGGGAAGCCATCACTCCCCTCCTGCAAGCCAACAATAATCACGTAATCCGCCTGTTGCCCTTTGCTGGCATGAATAGTCATAAAATCGATTTGCAACTTCGGCCAGCGCGTTGCCGCTTTTTCCAGGCTGGCGGGCTTCATGTGGTGGTAACGCGCCAGAACCAGGATGCGCTCTTCCGGTTTAGCGTAACCAGAGAGCTTATCCAGCAACGCATCAAGCTGGCTCTCATCCAATAACGTGACGGCCTTTTTATCGCCAGCGATTAAACTATTTAGCGGCTTTTTCAACTGGCTCGGGTTCTGCTGAATAAACCGATTAGCCACCTCACCGATACGACTGTTAAAACGGTAAGTCGTGTCTAAATCACAGCGATCGCCGTCACCAAAGTTTTCATGGAAAGCCGTGGTGAGCGACATTTGTGCACCGCTGAAGCGATAAATCGCCTGCCAGTCATCGCCAACGGCAAACAACGTCGTCTGACTGTTTTGCTTGCGTAATGCCGCTAACAACGCTGCGCGCTGCGGCGAGATATCCTGAAACTCATCAACCAGAATATGTTTCCACGGGCTGATAAAGCGACCTTTCTCAAGGAGAGCAATCGCCTGATGAATAAGGCCAGAAAAATCGACGGCGTTTTCTGCTTTCAGCGCACCTTTCCAGGCTTTCAGCAACGGAGCCATTAACTTGATTCGTTTGCTGAACAGATCACGGATTTCTTCGGGCGTGCTGGCAATCATTTCTGCCTGTGCACCGCCGTGCATCCGCATCAGACTTACCCAGCGATCGAGGCGAGAGGCAAGACGACGCTGTAATTTTTCATCATCCCAGAAGTTACCTTCTGGCACTGACCACTGCATTTCTTCCGTCAGCCATTGCCGCCAGCCCTTCGCCTGCGCTTTCTTCTCGCTGCATTGCTTGCGCCACTCAGCAATAAAGAGTTCATGCCGGGAAGCGGTGTCATTTTCCAGTTTGCTGACTGTGGGTACTTTTTTGCTACATTGCTGAATAATATGCAGCGCCAGTGAATGAAACGTGCGTGCGGTAATGTCTTCGGTATGCAGCCGTTCGCGAATACGCTCGTCCATCTCTTCAGCGGCTTTGCGACCAAACGCCAGCAATAAAATTTGCTCAGGGGACGCTTCACCACGCGCCAGCAACCAGCCTGCACGCGCTACCAGCACCGACGTTTTACCGCTTCCTGCGCCTGCCAGCACTAACAGGGAATGTTCGCCATTAACGACTGCCCGAGCCTGTGCCGGATTAAGTGGTGAAGATTCAACCTGACGGAAAAAATCCGCATACTCGTTAAGCATGGCTTCGGTATACGCCTGATTATGCTGCAACCGAGCGCCTTCAATATCTTTCAACCAGGCCTGACATTTGCGCCACGCCTCACGGCAGTTATCGAATTCTTCCAGTCGATTGACCGGCAACGGCAACGCCGACAAAGCCTGGCGGATTTGTTGCTGCACGCCAGAAGTTTGCTCCCGCGTCAGCCATTTATTATCGTTGGTGCGCGCGGCAATAAGATCCAATTGCTGCTGTAATACACCAGCCGCAATTTCGCTCATCTCTTCGCTCCAGCGCCGCCAGAGAGCATCAAGATGACGGTGAAAACGCTGCGTCTCACCCCATTCGGTGCCGTGCAGACGCACGACTTTTTCATCAGAAAGTACAAATTCCAGCTCACCCCATACCAGACCGCGTTTACAGTGAATCGCCAGTAATTGATTGAAAGGAATGAGATATTCGTGACGATCGCCGGAGACTTTTATCCCGGCATTGAGGATCACCGCCCGATCGTAAGGGTGCTGTGCCAGACGTTTGCCAAGAGTTGTCGCTTTCAGTTCCATGACTCTGTAGATCCACACGATGTTATTTCTTATCAGTGTAACCGTCAGAGAAAACGTGCTCCAGCCCAAAAAAACGTTACAATTGCCGCCCATTACTGAAAACCACAGTAAAGCGAGGTTTTATGCGTACCGTTTTGAACATTCTGAACTTTGTGCTTGGCGGATTTGCCACCACTCTGGGCTGGCTGTTGGCGACCCTGGTCAGTATTGTGCTGATTTTTACCTTACCGCTGACACGATCCTGCTGGGAGATCACCAAACTGTCTCTGGTGCCTTATGGCAATGAGGCCATTCATGTCGATGAACTGAATCCGGCAGGTAAAAATGTGCTGCTGAATACTGGCGGTACGGTACTGAATATTTTCTGGCTGATTTTCTTTGGCTGGTGGTTATGCCTGATGCACATTGCGACAGGTATCGCACAATGCATTTCCATCATTGGCATTCCAGTTGGCATTGCAAACTTTAAAATTGCCGCTATTGCACTGTGGCCGGTCGGTCGCCGCGTAGTTTCTGTGGAAACAGCTCGTGCTGCGCGTGAAGCCAATGCGCGACGTCGTTTTGAATAATCTAACATTATGGCTTTTATGCTAAGTCCTTTGCTCAAACGCTATACCTGGAACAGCGCCTGGCTGTATTACGCGCGTATTTTTATTGCGCTTTGTGGTACTACTGCATTTCCGTGGTGGCTGGGTGATGTAAAACTGACGATTCCGCTGACCCTGGGGATGGTGGCAGCGGCGCTGACCGATCTCGACGACCGACTGGCTGGGCGTCTGCGTAACCTTATCATTACGCTATTCTGCTTTTTTATCGCCTCGGCCTCGGTAGAATTGCTGTTTCCCTGGCCCTGGCTGTTTGCCATTGGCTTAACGCTCTCCACCAGCGGTTTCATTTTGCTCGGCGGTCTGGGTCAACGCTATGCAACAATCGCTTTTGGCGCGTTGCTGATCGCTATCTACACCATGCTGGGAACGTCTCTGTATGAGCACTGGTATCAGCAGCCGATGTATCTGCTTGCCGGTGCCGTCTGGTACAACGTCCTGACGCTTATCGGTCACCTACTGTTCCCTGTCCGCCCATTGCAGGACAATCTGGCGCGTTGCTATGAACAACTGGCGCGTTATCTGGAACTGAAATCACGCATGTTCGATCCTGATATAGAGTATGAAAGCCAGGCACCGCTGTACGATTTGGCTCTCGCCAACGGGCAACTGATGGCGACACTGAATCAGACGAAACTCTCGTTGCTGACTCGCTTACGCGGCGATCGTGGTCAGCGGGGAACACGTCGCACATTGCATTACTACTTTGTGGCGCAGGATATCCACGAGCGTGCCAGCTCTTCCCATATTCAGTATCAAACGTTGCGGGAACATTTTCGCCACAGTGACGTGCTGTTCCGTTTCCAGCGACTGATGTCAATGCAGGGACAGGCCTGCCAGCAACTGTCACGCTGTATTTTGCTGCGTCAGCCTTATCAACACGATCCACATTTTGATCGCGCTTTTACGCATATTGATGCTGCGCTGGAGCGAATGCGCGATAACGGCGCACCCGCCGATTTACTCAAAACACTGGGATTTTTGCTGAACAATTTACGCGCCATTGATGCCCAACTGGCAACAATTGAATCAGAACAGGCTCAGGCGCTGCCCCATAATAATGACGAAAATGAACTCGCAGATGACAGCCCGCACGGGTTGAGCGATATCTGGCTGCGTCTTAGCCGTCACTTCACGCCGGAATCCGCCCTCTTCCGTCATGCGGTAAGAATGTCACTGGTCTTGTGCTTCGGCTACGCCATCATTCAGATAACCGGGATGCATCACGGGTATTGGATCTTGCTGACAAGTTTATTTGTCTGCCAGCCAAACTATAACGCCACGCGCCACCGCCTGAAGTTAAGGATTATTGGTACGCTGGTGGGTATTGCGATTGGCATTCCTGTGCTGTGGTTTGTGCCGTCACTGGAAGGGCAACTGGTGCTGCTGGTCATTACCGGTGTTCTCTTTTTTGCCTTCCGTAACGTGCAATACGCTCATGCAACAATGTTCATTACGCTTCTGGTGCTACTGTGCTTTAACTTGCTGGGTGAAGGTTTTGAAGTGGCATTGCCTCGCGTAATCGATACGCTGATCGGATGTGCCATTGCATGGGCTGCGGTAAGTTACATCTGGCCAGACTGGCGGTTTCGTAATCTGCCCCGAATGCTTGAGCGCGCAACCGATGCTAACTGCCGTTATCTCGATGCTATTCTCGAACAATACCACCAGGGGCGCGATAACCGTCTGGCATATCGTATTGCTCGTCGCGATGCGCACAATCGTGATGCAGAGCTGGCGTCGGTGGTGTCGAATATGTCCAGCGAACCGAATGTCACACCGCAAATTCGCGAGGACGCGTTCCGGTTACTGTGCCTTAACCATACGTTTACCAGTTACATTTCTGCCCTCGGCGCACACCGTGAGCAGTTAACTAACCCTGAAATTCTGGCGTTTCTTGATGACGCAGTCTGCTATGTGGATGACGCGCTACATCATCAACCAGCCGATGAAGAACGCGTCAATCAGGCATTAGCTGACCTGAAACAACAGATGCAGCAACTTGAACCACGGGCAGACAGCAAAGAACCTCTGGTTGTACAGCAAGTCGGATTATTGATTGCATTACTACCAGAAATTGGTCGTCTGCAGCGCAGAATTACTCAAGTTCCGCAGGAAACTCCTGTTTCGGCGTAATTGAATCTGCCCATTCTGCAAGCTCCTGGCGGCGTGCCACCGGGAGCGCAGCTTCATGAATACCGAGAATTGCGCCTTCAAGCATAAATAAGATTTTTTCTGTCACCAGACTGTTCTGTTGCCGCAGTCGCAACCAACACATTTTCGCCCCAAGAATACGTAACGCCCGTACATCCTTAATCCCCACTTCCCCAAGAATAGCCTCAAGATGGTAAGACATATTGGGTAAATCTTTCAGCCGTTGCCGGATATTGCGCGTACTTTTCTCTTTAAGCGCAGCGTCCAGAGAATATTTCGACAGGCGCACCAGCTTTTGTTGATTTCGCCATAGGCTTTCATCGACCCGGTAGTAATTGAGGGTAACAAACCGCCCACACTTTTTATATGTCAGCCATACTGGCGGATGTTTTACACAGTATTGTGCACTTTGTTCACAAGCCCGAAGATACAACTCGCCATCAGAAACCATTGCAAATACCGTGTCATCAACGGTCAGACTGTAACTACCAAACAATGATCGGTATTCAATAGTGCCCAGCGTAGCCAGGTATTCTTGTGACTTATAGATCCGCTTATAAGAGAGGCTTTTCATAAAATTCCTTTTAAAATCATAATATAAAAGAATGATTCACATTAACGGATCCGTTAAATACGAAAATAGGCAACTTATTATCAAGGGGCAAGATTAATTTAAGTTTTCAGGTCACCAACGACAAAATTTGCGAGGCTCTTTCCGAAATTAGGGTTGATCTTTGTTGCCACCGGATGTACTGTATATTCATACAGTAACTCACAGGGCTGGATTGATTATGTACACTTCAGGCTATGCACATCGTTCTTCGTTGTTCTCATCCGCAGCAAACAAAATTGCGCGTGTCTCCACGGAAAACACAACAGCCGGGCTAATTAGTGAAGTTGTCTATCGCGAAGATCAGCCCATGATGACGCAACTGCTGCTTTTGCCATTGTTGCAGCAACTCGGCCAGCAATCACGTTGGCAACTATGGTTAACACCAAAACAAAAACTGAGTCGTGAATGGGTTCAGGCCGCTGGACTACCTTTAACGAAAGTGATGCAGATAAACCAGCTTTCCCCTTGCCATACAGTGGAATCAATGGTTCGCGCTTTACGCACGGGAAATTACAGCGTGGTGATCGGTTGGTTAACAGATGATCTGACAGAAGAAGAACATGCAGAGCTTGTGGATGCCGCTAATGAAGGTAACGCAATGGGGTTTATTATGCGTCCAGTGAGCACATCCTCTCACGCCACGAGACAACTTTCCGGGGTAAAGATTCACTCTAATTTGTATCATTAAGTAAATTTAGGATTAATCCTGGAACTTTTTTTATCGCCCGTCTGACGATTTCACTCATGGCTAACTTTCCCTGCGGAGGCTTGTCTGAAGCGGTTTCCGCGATTTTATGCTGTAAAGTGTCGTTAACAAAAAAGGTTAAACGCGCCTTATACAAATCTTTTTTTTCATATGCCTGACGGAGTTCACACTTGTAAGTTTTCAACTACGTTGTAGACTTTACATCGCCAGGGGTGCTCGGCATAAGCCGAAGATATCGGTAGAGTTAATATTGAGCAGATCCCCGGTGAAGGATTTAACCGTGTTATCTCGTTGGAGATATTCATGGCGTATTTTGGATGATAACGAGGCGCAAAAAATGAAAAAGACAGCTATCGCGATTGCAGTGGCACTGGCTGGTTTCGCTACCGTAGCGCAGGCCGCTCCGAAAGATAACACCTGGTACACTGGTGCTAAACTGGGCTGGTCCCAGTACCATGACACTGGTTTCATTCCTAACAATGGTCCGACCCACGAAAACCAACTGGGTGCAGGTGCTTTTGGTGGTTACCAGGTTAACCCGTATGTTGGCTTTGAAATGGGTTACGACTGGTTAGGTCGTATGCCGTACAAAGGCGACAACATCAATGGCGCATACAAAGCTCAGGGCGTTCAGCTGACCGCTAAACTGGGTTACCCAATCACTGACGATCTGGACATCTACACTCGTCTGGGTGGTATGGTATGGCGTGCAGACACCAAGGCTAACGTACCTGGTGGCGCATCCTTTAAAGACCACGACACCGGCGTTTCCCCGGTATTCGCAGGTGGTGTTGAGTACGCGATCACTCCTGAAATCGCTACCCGTCTGGAATACCAGTGGACCAACAACATCGGTGACGCACACACCATCGGTACTCGTCCGGACAACGGTCTGCTGAGCCTGGGTGTTTCCTACCGTTTCGGTCAGGGCGAAGCAGCTCCGGTAGTTGCTCCGGCTCCGGCTCCGGCTCCAGAAGTACAGACCAAGCACTTCACTCTGAAGTCTGACGTTCTGTTCAACTTCAACAAAGCAACCCTGAAACCGGAAGGTCAGGCTGCTCTGGATCAGCTGTACAGCCAGCTGAGCAACCTGGATCCGAAAGACGGTTCCGTAGTTGTTCTGGGTTACACTGACCGCATCGGTTCTGATGCTTACAACCAGGGTCTGTCCGAGCGTCGTGCTCAGTCCGTCGTTGATTACCTGATCTCTAAAGGTATCCCGTCTGACAAGATCTCCGCACGTGGTATGGGCGAATCCAACCCGGTTACCGGCAACACCTGTGACAACGTGAAACAACGCGCTGCACTGATTGACTGCCTGGCTCCGGATCGTCGCGTAGAGATCGAAGTTAAAGGCATCAAAGACGTTGTAACTCAGCCGCAGGCTTAAGTTCTCGTCTGGTAAAAAACCCCGCTTCATGCGGGGTTTTTTTTCGTCTTCAGTAAAGTAAATAACCCTGGCAAGTTATTCCTTACCCAGTAAGGCCTGCAAATCCTGCTTCAAAGAAGACATTTTATTTGCATATTTCTCTTTGTTTTCCGCATCTTCAATCAGCTGGACAATCGTTTCGGAAAGTGTTTTACCGCGCCGCTGTGCAAGACCTGCCAGCCGTTGCCAGACAATAAATTCCAGATCGATTGATTTCTTACGCGTGTACTGATGTTCCGCATTAAAATGGCGTTTCCGTCTGGCCCGAATTGTCTGCTTCATGCGATTGACCAGCTCGGGATTCATATGCTTGTCAATCCAGCCATTTACCAGCACGGGTTCATTTTCCAGCGATAGCAACACGTCAACGGCTTCCTGGGCGGCACTGGCTTCTACGTAACGGGTAATTAACTCCCCTTCACGGTGTTTCTTCACCAGATACTTCCATTTCCAACCGCTTTCCAGATTTTCAAGTTGTTGATATTTCATAGCGATCTCAATGTTACCGTGTAACTCTTTACAGAATATCAGTTTTTTAACTGTGTGATGAAAAGAATCTCCATCCTGTGAGCTTTCGCGCGCACGACAGGTCTTTTGTCATCGCTTTCCACGTGTGCTGAAGTGCCGGTTACGGTATAATCGCATCTTTGACAACAGACTAAAAAACATCAACTTTGACCATTACGAAACTTGCATGGCGTGACTTAGTGCCTGATACCGAAAGCTATCAGGAAGTATTTGCACAGCCACATTTGATTGACGAAAACGATCCTTTATTCAGTGATACTCAACCGCGACTGCAATTTGCGCTGGAACAGCTACTGCATACGCGAGCATCCTCCTCTTTTATGCTGGCAAAGGCCCCGAATGAGTCTGAGTATCTGAATCTTATTGCCGATGCCGCACGTGCGCTACAAAGCGATGCAGGCCAACTGGTGGGCGGTCATTATGAGATTTCCGGCCACACCATTCGCTTACGTAACGCAGTTAGCGCAGATGATAATTTTGCGACTTTAACGCAGGTTGTCGCTGCCGACTGGGTAGAAGCAGAACAACTCTTTGGCTGCCTGCGCCAGTTTAATGGCGACATTACCTTGCAGCCAGGCCTGGTGCATCAGGCAAATGGCGGTATTCTCATCATCTCTTTGCGTACTCTGCTGGCGCAACCTCTGCTGTGGATGCGGCTGAAAAATATCGTTAACCGCGAATATTTTGACTGGGTAGCGTTTGATGAGTCGCGTCCTCTCCCTGTCTCCGTTCCTGCAATGCCACTGAAGCTGAAAGTCGTTCTGGTCGGCGAACGCGAATCATTGGCCGATTTCCAGGAGATGGAGCCAGAACTCTCTGAGCAGGCTATTTATAGTGAATTTGAAGATACCCTTCAGATTATCGACGCCGAGTCAGTAAGCCAGTGGTGTCGCTGGGTGACATTCACCGCCAGACATAACCACTTGCCTGCGCCGGGAACTGATGCCTGGCCGGTACTTATCCGCGAAGCCGTCCGCTACACCGGTGAACAAGAAACGCTGCCGCTTAGCCCGCAGTGGATCCTCCGCCAGTGTAAAGAAGTCGCTTCCTTGTGCGATGGCGATACCTTCTCCGGCGAGCAGCTAAACTTAATGCTACAGCAGCGTGAATGGCGCGAAGGTTTCCTCGCCGAACGGATGCAGGATGAGATCCTTCAGGAGCAGATCCTGATTGAAACCGAAGGCGAACGCATCGGGCAAATTAACGCCCTTTCGGTCATCGAATTTCCGGGCCATCCGCGCGCTTTTGGCGAACCTTCTCGCATTAGCTGCGTTGTGCATATAGGTGATGGCGAGTTTACCGATATCGAACGCAAAGCCGAGCTTGGCGGCAATATACACGCTAAAGGGATGATGATCATGCAGGCGTTCCTGATGTCGGAGCTTCAGCTTGAGCAACAGATCCCTTTCTCAGCATCGCTAACTTTTGAGCAGTCATACAGTGAAGTGGACGGCGATAGTGCCTCGATGGCTGAACTCTGCGCCCTGATAAGCGCCCTTGCCGATGTGCCGGTGAATCAGAGTATCGCTATTACGGGTTCAGTCGATCAGTTCGGTCGCGCCCAACCGGTCGGTGGTTTGAATGAGAAAATCGAAGGCTTCTTTGCGATTTGCCAGCAACGTGAGTTAACGGGGAAACAAGGTGTCATTATCCCTACCTCTAACGTTCGCCATTTAAGTCTTCACAGTGAACTTGTGAAAGCGGTAGAGGAAGGCAAATTCACCATCTGGGCAGTAGACGATGTGACTGACGCACTGCCGTTATTATTAAATCTTGTGTGGGATGGCGAAGGCCAGACAACGCTGATGCAAACTATCCAGGAACGTATTGCGCAAGCATCGCAACAGGAAGGACGTCACCGTTTTCCATGGCCATTACGTTGGCTGAACTGGTTTATTCCGAACTGATCGGACTTGTTCAGCGTACACGTGTTAGCTATCCTGCGTGCTTCACTAAAATAAGGCTTACAGAGAACATGGTAGATAAACGCGAATCCTATACAAAAGAAGACCTTCTTGCCTCTGGTCGCGGAGAACTGTTTGGCGCTAAAGGCCCGCAATTGCCAGCACCAAACATGCTGATGATGGATCGAGTGGTCAAAATGACCGAGACTGGCGGTAACTTCGACAAAGGCTATGTCGAAGCAGAACTGGATATCAATCCAGACCTATGGTTCTTCGGCTGCCACTTCATCGGCGATCCGGTAATGCCGGGATGTCTGGGTCTGGATGCGATGTGGCAGCTGGTAGGGTTCTACCTTGGCTGGCTGGGCGGCGAAGGTAAAGGCCGCGCACTGGGTGTAGGCGAAGTGAAGTTCACTGGTCAGGTTCTACCTACCGCGAAAAAAGTGACCTACCGTATTCACTTTAAACGCATTGTTAACCGTCGCTTGATCATGGGTCTGGCAGACGGCGAAGTGCTGGTAGATGGTCGTCTAATCTATACCGCCAGCGACCTGAAAGTCGGTCTGTTCCAGGATACTTCTGCATTCTGATTTAAATCAGGCTACATATTAAAGGCGAAACCTCCGCATTGCGGAGGTTTCTTTTTAAAGAGACAGAATCAGGCCATTACTACCCTGTCCGCCATGGCTTCTCGCCAGCCTCCCAGCCATTGTGACCTTTGATTCAGCGTCTGATAGGGACACATTTCTTTTGAGCGTCCGGCGATGCCGGCCTGATAACCACGTTGATGTGCCCGTTCCAGGCGATCTCGTTTTTGTCTCTTCATGCCTCGTTTCCCTCATACTGGTTTCTGGTGGAAAAGAAAACAGTGATTACTAAATGTGCAATCACAGTTAAGCAATACCGCGAATCATAACTGCCGTCAATGCGCAAAATTCACGCCACTGTCATATTTGTGAGCCATACAGGCATGTTGGTTGTACAAAAAATGTGAAGCGGAACAAGTTTTTCTCGATGGATTAAACAAAAAAACCGCCTCAGGCTACATGCCGGAGACGGTTATATTTACAAATATTTATAATTAAGGTAGACGCTTTATCTCTTGCGCAATAGCAGTGGCTTCCTGACTCCAGACACTGGCCAGCACTTTGACCATTTCATCGTAGCCATCCTGATTTTGCACCCCTTCCAGACGGAACGGTCGTTTGATCAATTGTCCCTGGTGGTTCAACAGCCACTCGCCACTGACAATGACCTTGCCATCATAGCGACCGTTAAACTCCGTTACGGTTACGTTGAGCGTGTCCTGGGCGCTTCCCAGAGGCTGGGAGGCAACCACCCAACCGGGGAGCTGCGTACTCAGATTAGCAACCAGGGTGTTGCGCAACTGTTGATCCAGCGGGCTGGCCCACAGGTTGTTATTGGCAATCACATACTTCACATCACTGGTCTGATAAACCACCCCATTCCCCGCCAGATAATCTGGAACAACGACTTGCTCTACCCATAACAGGCGATTGCCCTGGCTGGCGGTACTTTGCGTACCGCTCTGCACAACAGGTAACTGGTAATAGTTTTTATTGATCTCGCCGGAGCTGCATCCGGCCAGCCACAGTGCCGCAATCGTCACTAGCCACTTTTTCATTGTTTCGCCCTCTTCGGCTCTGGATCTTTTTTGTCCTTCGCTTCAAATACCAGCGCGTTACTCTTCTCATTAAGCGTTTTCAGCACCGGTTGCAGTTCACGCAACACCTGATCAAGCCGCTGCATATCCGCCACCATCTTGTTGTAGGCTGCGGAGCCAGGCTGGAAGCCCTGCATACTGCGATTCAGCTCACGCAACGTTGACTGCATATCCGTGGGCAACTGCTGCATCGACTGGCTGGCGAGTATCTTGTTCATGCTATCCAGCGTCGCTTGCAGGTTTTTCATCGTGCGCTGGCTTTCAGACAGCGTACTGGTCGCCTGCTCAATCATCGGATTCAACGGCAGCTTGTTGATCTTATCTAATGCTTCCATCAGACGTTGCTGGATTTGCGCCAGACCGCCGCTAACGGTCGGGATAATCTGATAACCATTAAATTCACGAATACCGGTTATTGCTGGCGTATTTGGATAGAAATCGAGATCAACATAGAGCGCGCCAGTGACCAGATTTCCGGTCTTCAGCGATCCGCGTAAACCACGTTTCAACAACTCTCCAAGGTGCTTAACGACATCCGCATTTTCGCCAAGCTGCATTTTCAGCCGTTCCGGTTCAATGCGAATAAGTACCGGAATACGGTAATCATCATTAAATGTCTGACGCATATTCGGCGCAAAGAAAGGTACTTTACTTACTGTACCCAGGCGAATACCCCGGAATTCTACCGGAGCGCCAGGCTGCAAGCCTCGTACCGAATCTTTAAAGAACATCAGATAGTCAATGTGATCGGTGTATAGCGAATCCTGAATGCTCTTCTGGTCGTCATACAAAACGAATGCGGTTTTCGGCGCAACAGGCTGCCCTAAATCCAGACCTTCCGGCACGTCAAAGCTGACGCCGCCGCTGAGTAGCGTTGTCAACGAGCCCATCTCTACGCGCATTCCCGCTGACGTCAGATCAACCGCAATGCCACTATCTTTCCAGAAGCGAACATTGCCGGTCACCAACCGGTCATAAGGCGCATTGATGAACAGTTGATAGCTGATATTGCGTTTTTGCGTATCGAAGGTGCTGGTTTCAACCGAACCTACCCGATAGCCACGGAACAGCACCGGATCTCCCGGCGAGAGTTGTCCGGCTTTTTTGCTATCAAGAATCACACGAATACCTTTCGCATCAGGCGGTGCCAGCGGTGGCGAATCGAGCAAATCATAACTTGCCTGTTTGCTGCCTTTCGCCCCCGGTTGCAGTTCGATATACACACCGGAAAGCAGTGTGCCCAGGCCACTAATACCTTCTCGACCTATCTGCGGTTTTACCACCCAGAAGACGGTATCTTTATGCAGCAGCTTCTCCATACCGGCATTCAGGCGCGCTTTGATTTCAACGTGCGTCAAATCATCGGCTAGCGTTGCGCTCTCGACCACGCCGACGTCAACACTACGGCTTTTAATGGTAGTCTTGCCGCCCTCAATCCCTTCCGCATTCGCGGTGATCAGGGTAACTTCCGGCCCCTGATGACTGTAATGATAAAAAAGAACCCACGCCCCTATAAGCGCCGTGACGATAGGAAATATCCACACGGGAGACCAGTTCTTCACTTTCTGGATTTTGGCTTCCCCATTATTAGATTCCATACTGTCAGGACTCCTCATGCACTGATTCAGGTTGACGATCCCACGACAAGCGTGGATCAAACGTCATCGCAGAAAACATTGTCATTATGACGACTAAAGCAAACATTAACGCACCCATTGCCGGATAAATACTCATTAAACCTCCCATACGCACCAGCGCCGAGAGCACCGCAATCACGAAAACGTCAATCATCGACCAGCGGCCTACAAACTCAACAACTTCATAAATTAAATGCATTCTTTCGCTGTCACGCTTGCCGTGCCCTTTGGCATCCCAGCACAACCATGCGATGGCGATCATCTTTAACGTTGGCACCATGATACTGGCTAAAAAGATAACCGCAGCAACAGGGTAAGAACCTTCACTCCACAACAGGATGACCCCGGCGAGAATCGTCGACGGCATCTTCGAACCTAATAAATCGGTCACCATGATGGGTAATAGATTAGCCGGGAGATACAGCATGATGGACGTAACAAGCAGCGCCAGCGTCCATTGCAGGCTATTTCTGCGCCGAACGTATCCTTTCGTGCCGCAACGCGGGCACACCGTTTCATCGGCGGGAAGGATCGCCGTACAGCAAGAGCAAGAGCGCAATCCTTGTCGGATACCCGTAATGCCCGGTTTTAACGGCTTAAGTAGTTCTGGCATCGGCGCAATATCATCCCACAACCAGCGACGATCAACGCACTGGAAGGCGCGCAGTTGCAGCACACAAAATAAACACCAGGGGAGAAAACTGCTGCCCACACCAATACTGCCGTAGGCCATCAGTTTGACGAAACTGACCAGCACACCCGCGAGGAAAATCTCTGCCATTCCCCAGGTTTTGAGTTGAAAGAGCACCCGTGCCAGTTGCTCTTTCAGACGTACCGGTAATTCGGCGCGATTCACCAGAAGCAGAATGGTAATCAGGCAAAATGCAGGAACCAGTTGCACAAACAACAAGAAAAAAGTGCCGAGGCTGGCGTAGTCCTCAGAAAACAGCACGCCCGGAATTTCCAGTAATGTAATTTCACTGGTAACTCCTGCGACGTTCATATTCACAAAAGGGAATAAGTTGGACAGCAACAGCATGAACAGTGCGGCCAACGCATAGGCGGTAGGACGCTGCCGGGGCGCGTCCCACGCAACGGTTAACGTTGTGCCACACCGAGGACATGCCGCTTTCTGACCATGCTCAAGGTGGGGTAATGCCACCAGCATGTCACACTGCGAGCATAAGATATGCTTCGCGGCATGATGATGTTCGCACATTGGTACTCCTTAATGATGCGCTATTCTACAGATTGCTGACAAAGTGTCCTTTTTTCATGCCGGATGCAGCATAGGTGCCTTTACCGGTCTGAGAGAATATAAATAGTTTCCCCCATGCCTGATAAGCGTAGCGCATCAGGCAATTTTACCTTTGTCATCAGCCTCTATATCAATCAACTGTTTTGCGATCAGCCACCATTTTTTAACGCTTCAAGATACTCCCAGCGTTCAAAAGCCTGCTCCAACTCCTGCTCCGCAGCAGCCAGATCAGCGAGCACTTTTTGCGTATGTTCATGAGACTGGCTGAAGAAGGAGGCATCCGCCACCTGCGCCTGTAAGGCTTCCAGCTTCGATTCCAGATCTTCAAGCAATTGAGGAAGCTGTTCCAGTTCACGCTGCAATTTATAGCTTAGTTTGCTAGTGTTGCGTTTTACAGTTTCTGTTTTTGGCGCTGCCGCTTCTTCGGTTTTTTTCACTACAGGCTGTTTAAGCGCCACATACTGTTCTTGCTGACCACGGGCATCATGATAACCGCCAACATAACGACCAATTTTGCCGCCGCCTTCGAAGATCCAGCATTCTGTAACGGTGTTATCGACAAACTGACGATCGTGGCTTACTAACAACACCGTCCCCTGGTAGCTGTCGATTAGCTCTTCAAGCAGTTCGAGCGTTTCGACGTCAAGGTCGTTGGTCGGTTCGTCGAGGATCAGTAAATTGCTTGGCTTAAGGAACAAGCGCGCCAGCAGCAGACGGTTACGTTCCCCGCCAGAAAGCGCACGCACCGGCGTCATCGCTCGTTTCGGATGGAACAGGAAGTCCTGCAAATAGCCCAGCACGTGGCGTGGTTTACCGTTAACCATCACCTCTTGCTTACCTTCTGCCAGGTTATCCATTACCGTTTTATCGGGATCGAGTTCCGCGCGGTGTTGGTCGAAGTAAGCCACTTCCAGTTTGGTGCCGACATGAATACGCCCGCTGTCCGCTTGAAGTTGACCGAGCATCAGTTTCAGTAGCGTGGTTTTACCACAGCCATTCGGGCCAATCAGGGCAATTTTGTCGCCACGTTGAACCTGGGCAGAAAAATCTTTCACCAGTTGCTTGCCGTCAACCTGGTAGCAAACGTCTTCCATTTCGAAAACGATCTTACCGGAGCGGCTGGCCTCTTCCACCTGCATCTTTGCCGTACCCATTACCTCGCGGCGTTGGCTACGTTCACGACGCATCGCTTTCAATGCACGCACGCGACCTTCGTTACGGGTACGACGCGCTTTGATCCCCTGACGGATCCACACCTCTTCCTGCGCCAGTTTGCGGTCGAACTCGGCGTTTTGCAGCTCTTCCACGCGCAGGGCTTCTTCTTTTTCCAGTAAATACTGGTCGTAATTCCCTGGATAGGTCACCAGCTTGCCGCGATCGAGATCAACAATACGCGTCGCCATATTGCGAATAAACGAACGGTCGTGGGAGATAAAAATAATCGTCCCGTTAAAGGTTTTCAGGAAACCTTCGAGCCAGTCGATGGTTTCGATATCCAGGTGGTTCGTCGGTTCGTCAAGCAGTAACACGCGCGGATTGCTCACCAGCGCGCGTCCCAACGCCGCTTTACGCAACCAACCGCCGGAAAGTGACGACAGCGCAACGTTAGGATCTAACCCCAGTTGCGCCAGCACTTCGTTGATGCGGTTTTCCAGCTGCCACAGGTTGTGGTGATCCAGCTGTTCCTGAACCTTCGCCAGTTCGTTGAGATTTTTCTCGCTCGGGTCGTTCATCACCAGGCGCGAAATATCGTGATAGCGTTTCAGATATTCCGCTTGTTCTTCAATGCCTTCGGCAACGAAATCATAAACGCTACCCTCAACGTTACGCGGCGGATCCTGTTGCAGACGAGCTACAATCAAATCTTGCTCGTAAATAATGCGACCGTCATCCAGCCCTTGTTCACGGTTGAGGATTTTCATTAACGTCGATTTGCCTGCGCCGTTGCGGCCCACCAGACAAACACGTTCGTTATCTTCGATATGCAGTTCTGCGTTATCGAGAAGCGGCGCGTCGCTGAACGACAGCCATGCGCCATGCATACTGATTAATGACATTACTATTCCTTTCAGGCTGCGGTAATCAGCCAGCAGTTGTGGATCTGGCGGTTACGGGCGAAATCCTGGGAGAGCGTTTTTTGCGTAATTTCTTGTGCTTTCAGTCCCAGTTTTGCCAGTCCGTCAAGATCCATACGGAAGCCGCGTTTGTTGTTCGAGAACATGATCGTCCCACCTGCACGCAGCAGACGTTTCAAATCTTTCATCAGCGCCAGATGATCGCGCTGAACATCAAACGCATCTTCCATTCGTTTTGAGTTAGAGAAGGTTGGCGGATCGATAAAGATCAGATCGAACTGTTCATTAGCTTCACGCAACCACGCCAGGCAATCGGCCTGAATCAGGCGATGCGCACGACCGGTTAAGCCATTCAGACGCAGGTTGCGTTCTGCCCACTCCAGATAAGTACGCGACATATCCACGGTGGTGGTGCTGCGTGCACCGCCTAATCCCGCATGCACGGTGGCGCTACCGGTATAGGAGAAAAGGTTGAGGAAATCTTTGCCTTTACTCATCTGACCGAGCATACGACGGGCGATACGGTGATCGAGGAACAAACCCGTATCGAGGTAATCCGTCAGGTTCACCCACAGGTGCGCGTTATATTCGGTGACTTCAAGAAACTCGCCCTTCTCGCCCAGTTTCTGATACTGATTTTTGCCTTTCTGGCGTTCACGGGTTTTCAGCACCAGTTTGTTTGGCGCAATCCCCAGTACCGAAATGGTCGCAGCGATAATATCGAACAGACGTTGACGCGCTTTGTGCGCATCGATGGTCTTCGGCGGCGCGTACTCCTGCACGACCACCCAGTCGGCGTAGCGGTCAACAGCGACGTTGTATTCCGGCAAATCGGCGTCATACAGACGATAACATTCAATCCCTTCCTGACGCGCCCATTTTTCGAATTTCTTCAGGTTCTTACGCAGACGGTTGGCGTAATCTTCCGCCACCATCGCCGGTTTGCTGTCCGGAGTACTTTCAGCAACGTGGTAATTTTTCTGCACGCAGTCCAGCGGGCCATTTTTCGCCTTGTACTGTTTGTCTGCGCGCAATTGCAGACAACTTAACAAATCCGGTGAGGCGCTGAATAAAGAGAGATTCCAGCCACCGAACTGGTTTTTCATGATTCGACCCAACAGACTATGCAGCGCAATCAGCGCCGGTTCGCTGTCCAGACGCTCGCCGTACGGCGGGTTGCTCAGTACTGTACCATACGGTCCTTTTGGCAGCGGATTGGTCAGTTGCGCGACATCTTTCACGTCAAAAGTGATCAGTTCGCCAATCCCCGCAAGACGGGCGTTAGTGCGCGCACGTTGAATCACCCGTGCGTCGCTGTCCGAACCGTAAAAATGAGAACTATACTCAGCCAGGCCTTTACGGGCGCGAGTTTGCGCTTCCGCTTTCACTTCCTGCCAGATAGCTTCGTCGTGCTGCGCCCAGCCGCTAAAGCCCCAACGCCCACGGTGCAAGCCCGGCGCGCGGTCGGTCGCCAGCATCGCTGCTTCAATCAGCAACGTACCGGAACCACACATCGGGTCAAGCAGTGGTGTTCCTGGCTGCCAGCCGGATCGCATCACAATGGCAGCCGCCAGTGTTTCTTTGATTGGCGCAATACCGGCACGGTCACGATAACCACGCAGATGCAAACCATCACCACTTAAGTCGAGAGCGATACTGGCGGTTTCTTTATGTAGCCAGACATTAACGCGGATATCCGGCGCATCGCGATCAACATTTGGTCGCGGCAGATTTTTACGCGTGAAAGCATCAACAATTGCGTCTTTAACTTTCATCGCGCCGTACTGGCTGTTGCGGATAGTGTCATTCAGACCGCTAAAGTGGACAGCAAAGGTCGCGCCAGGATTAAACATCTCTGTCCAGTTGATCGCCTGAACGCCGAGATAGAGGTCTAAATCGCTGTAAACCTTACACTCGCCCAGCGGCAACATAATACGCGAGGCCAGGCGGCTCCACATCAGGCTCTGGTATACAAGCCGCGTGTCGCCCTTGAAATGGACCCCACCCTGAACCACCTGGCATTCAACGGCCCCCAGGTTTTCCAGTTCAGTTTTTAACAGCTCTTCCAGCCCACGGGCCGTACTGGCAAACAGAGAATTCATATCGTCACTTTTACTCTAAGAAAATTGTTGCGCATTATAGCTAATAAGTCCGTCATGTCATAAAGTTGAGGGCTTATTTTCATTTGGGGACCGCACCGTGGCGACATTAACCCGGCTTTTTATTCATCCTGTTAAATCCATGCGTGGCATCGGTCTGACACACGCTCTTGCAGATATCAGCGGGCTGGCCTTCGATCGCATTTTTATGCTGACAGAACCTGACGGTACGTTTATTACCGCTCGTCAGTTTCCGCAAATGGTACGGTTTACCCCTTCTCCCGTGCATGACGGCTTACATCTCACCGCGCCCGATGGTAGCAGCGCGTGGGTCCGCTTTGCCGATTTCGCCAAACAGGACGCACCAACGGAAGTGTGGGGTAACCATTTTACTGCGCGCATTGCGCCAGATGAGATTAACAAATGGTTAAGCGGATTTTTCTCCCGCGACGTGCAATTGCGCTGGGTGGGGCCGCAGATGACGCGGCGCGTAAAACGCCACAACACTGTACCCCTGTCATTCGCTGATGGCTATCCGTATCTGCTCGTCAATGAAGCTTCATTGCGCGATCTCCAACAACGCTGTCCGGCAAGTGTCAAAATGGAACAATTCCGCCCCAATCTGGTTATTTCTGGCGTAGCCGCGTGGGAAGAAGACACCTGGAAAGTGATTCGTATTGGCGATGTGGTGTTCGATGTGGTGAAACCTTGTAGCCGTTGTATTTTCACCACCGTTAGCCCGGAAAAAGGGCAAAAGCATCCGGCTGGCGAACCATTAAAAACGCTGCAATCTTTCCGTACAGCCCAGGATAACGGCGATGTCGATTTCGGTCAAAACTTAATTGCCCGTAACAGTGGTGTTATCCGTGTTGGCGATGAGGTGGAAATCCTGGCGACAGCACCGGCAAAAGTCTACGGTGCGGCCGCAACGGACGATACTTTCCCTGCGCCCCAACAACCGAATGCGAATGTTGATATCAACTGGCAGGGGCGGGCATTTCGCGGTAATAACCAACAGGTACTGCTGGAACAATTAGAAAATCAAGGGATTCGTATTCCCTATTCTTGCCGTGCCGGCATATGTGGAAGTTGTCGTGTTCAGCTTCTCGAAGGCGAAGTCACCCCGCTGAAAAAATCAGCTATGAGCGACGATGGAACAATTCTTTGCTGTAGTTGCGTACCGAAGACTGCATTGAAACTGAAAAGTTAAACGGCTTGTTCAAGGCTGACGCTGTCATAACTTACATGCGGTCTCAGCCTGTCATTCATAATTTTGATGGCGTCACCCAGTTGCATGGCGCGCCCGGCGATAATGACGCAAGGTTGCGCCAGCAGGCACAGTGCGGCATTTTCGCCAGATTCAATAACCAGTAAATTGACCTGCTCATTGGTGTCGCTTAACCAGACACAGGCAGCATCACCCGACGCTGGTGCCCACATTTCGCCATGAGAAACAAAATGCCAGCTTTTCGGCATTTGCGGTTTGAGATAACGAATCGCTACCAGTGCATTAAGCACCAGTTCAGCTTTTTGTTCTTTTGATAAGTTAAGGTCGCGGCATTTTTCTTCAAACGTGAAATAGAGCGCGGCGTCATCAACGCAAAATCCCGCAGGAGAAAAAGCATCCGGCGTCAACATTTTACGTGCAAAACGTGAGCGAAACAGCATACCATTGGCTAAATCAAGCATCATTCGATCATGCTCTTCATCGTAATACCAACGCCAGTTATCGTCTGGTTTAATTCGCATATGCCTCTCCTCTACCCTATAAATTCACTGCAACACATTCCATTGTTGCTTTGCTTAATAACCTCAACAAGAAAAGTACAAAATGTCTAAATAAGTAACAGGAATGAATATAAAACAACCAGGGCTGAAAATAAAGCCCTGATTATCTTATAAAGAGAAAGTGAAAGAAATAATTAGATATGAGTAACGATTTCTTTAATCAGCGGCGGCCCTTTAAAAATAAAACCAGAATAAATTTGCACCAGTGAGGCTCCTGCGGCTATCTTCTCACGGGCAGCGATAACCGAGTCAATACCACCAACACCAATGATCGGTAAACGACCATTTAATTCCTGCGACAAGCGGCGAATAATTTCTGTGCTTTTTAATTGTAACGGACGACCACTTAAGCCACCGGTTTGCTCGCAATTTTTCATTCCCTGAACTAAAGAACGATCGAGGGTGGTATTAGTCGCAATAACGCCATCAATATTATGGCGTACCAAACTATCGGCCACCTGGATCAACTCCTCTTCAGAAAGATCCGGCGCGATCTTCACTGCGATCGGCACATATTTATGGTGCATCGCTCGCAAATCATTTTGCTTATTTTTAATTGCCGTTAATAAATCATCCAGTGCTTCGCCATATTGCAGAGTACGTAATCCTGGGGTATTCGGTGATGAAATATTGATGGCGATATATCCTGCATAGGCGTAGATTTTCTCCATACAAATCAGATAGTCATCTTTGCCTTGCTCAACCGGTGTATCTTTATTTTTACCGATATTAATTCCCAGTACGCCATCATAATGTGCTTTTTTAACGTTCTCAACGAGGTTATCAACGCCGAGGTTATTAAAGCCCATACGGTTGATCAAACCTTCAGCATCCACCAGGCGGAAGAGACGTGGCTTGTCATTTCCTGGTTGTGGACGAGGGGTGACAGTGCCGATCTCGATCGATCCAAATCCCATTGCGCCTAAAGCGTCAATACACTCCCCGTCTTTATCAAGACCGGCAGCCAGACCAAGCGGATTTTTAAAGGTCAGTCCCATGCAGTTAACCGGTTTCGCTGGAACGTTCTGTCGAACAAGTGCTTCAAACGGCGTTCCGGTAATGCGACGTAATTGCTGAAAAGTAAACTCATGAGCGCGCTCAGGATCGAGCTGGAAAAGGGCTTTACGAACGAAGGGGTAGTACATGAACTCTCCTGGATTCCCGGTGTGCAAACCGGGTGCGTATTATGTGTGAGTTCGGATCAAAAGGGAATTGACCTGTGGCAAAAAAAGCGCAAACGTTTTCTGAACCTGTTTTAGGGCAGATTTTGCTCCTTCTTTTCACTCAAACCGCCGTAATCATTTATCGTCCGCCAGGAGACCTGGCACTGTGCCACTGACTGGCACCAACTTGTCTGACGCTGACTTTTAGGAGCCACAACCCCCGCGTTGCTTAGCGGTTGACCATTTACGCTAACCTGAATCAAGTTGATGTAGTAAAGCGTGGGGTTAATCAGTTGCACCCCCTGCGAAGTCCGTGACCAGCGTAATTGTTGATAAGCCTCCAACGGATCGCCTTGCAAACCTTCGGGTCGCCAGAACAGTTTAAATACTGAACGCATCGCCACTTTCACGCTTTGATTTTCCACTTTGCCAGAAGGCACGCTGGCAATGCTTAATTCGAATAGCGTTTCACGATTCGTAGGTAATAAATTGCTTTCAGTTTTCAGCAAGCGCAACGTTCCTGTGGTTCCCGGCTTCAACAGAAAAAGCGGCGGAGCTGCCAGTAATGGTGCTGATGTGGCAGGTGCATCTCCCCCCGCCCAGCGTACAGGGCGATTAATTTTACTGTTGATAAGCCAGGATTCCTGACTGGTATTGGTCAGTGAAATCGAAATCGATTCTCTGTCAGCAGGAAAGACAAATCGCGTTCCCCCAACCACAACCCCCGCCTGTAACTCTCCCGCTACCAGCAGGAGTAAGACGACAAAAATAGACAGCGTAAATCTGTTCCAGATATTAGTCATAATGAAGTACAAATGTCGCGCTGGCACTCACATTGCCCGACTGCACACCGCCACCGACAGGTCGCAGTTGCGCATAAAACGTTAATGGCACATTACCGCTATGTAAGCTGTAGTCTTTGCTCGCCTGATTAAGCGGTATCAATATCTTCGCATCATCCAGAATCGCAATAGCCAGCCCACTGGCTGCATCCGTACCACTTTCAATGGACAGCATTTCGCTCTGTATTCCGTCGGGTATTCCTGAAAAGGTGACGTCTACCGTGCTGACATCTGTTCCGCAATCCTGCAAATTAATCATGAAAGATTTCTCCGGACCATAATTCCCATGAGAAAAACGCGTCAGCGAGACATCACCTAACGGTACATTAATTTGCTTGCTATCCTGTGCCAGTACGCACGTGTTACGGCGAAACGATCCACTGATGTTTACCGTGCCATCATGAGCAAACACCGTGCCGCCTCCCGTTAATCCCAGCAAGCACAGAATCAAGATTATCCGTTTCAACATCACTCCTTCACTGGTAAACCAGATCAAAATACAGGACAGCAGTCGCATTACCGCCCGTTGCTCCCGTCTTTGTAGACTTGTAACGCAGTTGATACTTGAGTGTGTTATCCCCTGCTTTTAAGGGGGTGAGCGGCTGTACCTGGTTGAGCGGGATTTCTTGCTGGGTTTGTGCATCGAGAATTTGCACGGCAATCCCCGTTGCCATTCCACCGCTTCCGCCTGTGTCGGTTAATTTGAGTAATGTCGGTGCAAGGGAATCAGCTTCGCCGCTAAAAAGGACATCCGCGCCAGTAATACCAGCGGCACAGCCGGTAATATCAATATTCAAATCAGCAGCAGTGCTTACGGTATTCGCGGTCTGAAAATCGCTGATATTAAAATCACCAATATGGATATTTTGTAATGCGCTTTTAGTAGAGACATCGCAGCCCTGATCAACCACATTGCCATAAATATGCATACTGACCTGCTCAGGTCCAGCCGTCCCGACATGTGCATTAAGCAGAGTCAACGACAAGACAACATACTGAATTATTGTATTTTTCTTCATGTATTCACGCGTCAGTCAAAGTTTATTCTTACCGTCGCCGTGGCTTCAAAGCGCCCGGTTTCCGGTGGTACGCCCGTCGTGCTGACCGGATAAACATTCATTCGCGCGATACTGTCCGCATCATCAGGAATTGAGAGCGGTAGCGTTCCTCCTGCTGGGGAAATAATATTGTTCTGGCTGTCAGTGACTACAACACCGACACCGGGACGTGAAGTCTTAATCGCCTGGGGATAATTGGGATCGCTGGTTGCCGTCAGACTTAAATTAACGTTAACCAGTCCGGAGTTTCCGGTATTACACCTGACAGGAATCGATAGACCTGCGGTATTGGCTCCCAGTGGTTTATGACCCACAACCCGAAAGTTAGCGGCAAATACATCCCCCAAATCCACTTCGATGGTCTCTCCGGCGTTAACAGAGCATGATTCCAAAGAATTGATAGTACCTGACAGGTAATACACCAGAACCGGTGTACCTGTGGCCGTACAGGAATTACCTGCGGGTATGTTGTAACATTCGAATAATCGCGCCAGCGCCATCGGCGGAATGGTTACCGAACCGACAAACGGCTGTAATATTTTCAGGGAAAAACTCCCGCTATTGCCGCTTGCTCCCTGGCCACCTAATCGTTGCCCACCAGGATCGCAAATATGCCATCGGTTGTCAGACCCTGTACCAATATTTTCAAACGGTACTGCAGTTGGAGAATTCCCTTTCACCTGGAGCAATACCTTAGCCGCCAGATAGTCGTTGATTTTGTACCAGCTGTCGCCTAAATAGGGTAACGGTGAATCAGCAGCGAATGCCCACAGACCACTTCTGACATTGTCTTTATCGCAATCACAGGAAACATAATAATCATTCGATTCGTTCCACTGATAAAATTTATCTTTGACCACTCCTGCTGTATTTTCTTCTTCGTCGAGAGTTTTAACGCCAAAATTAACGCCAATATAAGGGTTCCCCTGCGTAACATGGCACTGTCCGGTATAAGCAGCGGCTTGAGCGCCCCAAAGTATTAACACGGCAGCAAAAATCAGTCGTAATAATGAAATAGAATTTATCTGCATATGGCCTCCATACGCGTAATCGCTGAGTTAATTTGCTGTTCGGTTAGTTGATAACTTATTCGGCAAGCCTGATCGGAAGCTTCGCCCCAGCGTACGGTTATCGTTCCCTTCGCCGGTAAACCTGACATATAGAGCGAACCATCATCATCAATAATGCCGCTATTTGTCTGTACGCCATCCAGTGTTGCCATCGCGCCAAAGCGCAGCGGCATACCCTGCTTTGATGTTTTCATTAATACTCTGGCCCCAACATGGGCACTGAATTGCGCCAATACCAGCGCCCCTTTGGTGGGCACCACGTTTACCACTGCATTTTCAATATCCACATTACGTCTCAACGACGCGGCATCGAGCGCAATGCGATTTTCCCGGTAAGAAGTGGCATAAGGGACAACGGTATAGCCGCGCCAGTCGGTTTTCAGGCCAGTGCTGTTTGCCACTCGGGTATTTTCTGCGCCCGGAGCAGCAATCAAAACATTTGTTTCGCCCAATGATTGACCCAACGTAATACCGTGCGAATGGGCAACTAAACCGCCTGAAAGTGCATAATTAAGCTGTTGCTGTCGGGCATTATCGCTGTAGTTATATCCCACTCTGGCATCACCAAACGCACCCTTGTAATCCATGCTGGCGCTGCCGTTGGCGGTTTTTCCTTCGCTGTTATAACCCTGTTGCACGCTATAACTCAGATTACCGTCGTCGAGTAATGTCTCCGTTAAACCCAGGTTTTGCGTTATATGTCCCTCGTTATCGACGCTGGTATTTGAGGTCACCCAGGCGTAATTCTTTTTCGCGGTATAGCTATCATTAGTCTTTGGAAGCAATAAACTGAACGGTAAGGAAAAATTCAGCGCAAATACCTGGTCGGCTTCAGGCTGGCCACGTGATTTACTGTAGTTCCACGATAGTCCCAGGGAAACATCTTTAATTTGCGTGTTATAACCAAACTGTAATAACCGATCCTGTTGATTCGTATGCCAGTATGTCTGCTGACTGCCGCTTAAATAAAACGAACCGTACTCGCCTAATTGCTGGGAGATATTGAGCTGAAGTTTGCCGCGTTTGGTGTAATACAAATTGTAATAACGCGACCACATCGGCGTGTCTTCGTCATCACCGTCATTAAATTCGTAACCATCCATGTGTTTATACATGGTGTCGGAAAGTGTGTAGAAACCGGAAGTAGAATAGCGATAGCCCATCAACTGAAAATTAGTGCCAAACTGGTTAAGCGTTTTGGCATACAGGAAACGATACGACTGACCTTTATGTTCACTTTGATCTGCCAGTGTACTCTTCGCCTGGGTTGCATCGAACGAAATTGCCCCGAAATCGCCGAGGTTAAACCCCATGCCAAACATCGCAGCACGGTAATATTCAGCATATTGCCCACCGCCATACCAGGTCATTCCCCACGGCCCACCCCATTGCAGCGTAGCCTGAGCAAATTTACTTTCTTGTTGGTCATTGCTATTGGTTCTGTATTTCGCCAGTGTCACCGCGTATTTGATTCGCCCCTGACGCTGGAGCAATGGCACGCTGGAAAAAGGTACGCTGTAACTATTGACGCTGCCGTCAGCTTCTTTAATTTCAACCAGCAAATCACCACTAGACGACGTGGAATAGAGATCACTAATTTCAAAAGCACCAGGCGAAACATAGGTTTGGTAGATGGTATAGCCGTTTTGTTTAATTGTTATCTGAGCATTGCTTTTTGCGATACCACGCACCACTGGCGCAAAGCCTTTCAAACTGTCTGGCAGCATGTTGTCATCTGACGCCAGTTGCACGCCACGAAAGCTGACGCTATCGAAAAAATCGCCTACTGTATAATCATCACCCACGGTCAATTCGCCTTTTAATGGAATAACTGCCCGCTGCAGGTAGCTGCTGAGATTCTTCCATTCTGCGGGTTGTCCGCTACTACGACTCCATGTTGAATTGTTGCGCAATCTCCACGAACCTAAATTCACGCCACTGTTTAAATTCAGAAAATAGCTGTCACCAGAATCACTGCTTGTACTGCTGTGAATGCTGTTAGCACCGCTAAATGAATATCCCAGTAATAGCGCGTTGATCCCTTCATCCCAACGTTCAGGGGGAACGTAGCCACGAGCGTTACTTTTGATGGCGATTTGCGGTACTGAAATTTCCAGACGGAGTTTATTCACATCAAAGGTCACGCTGGCATCGGGAATAATTTCCGTCAACGGCGCGCACGCTTGTTTGTCCAGTTGTTTAAAAGCCGGAAACGCGTCAGTATTCACGCCCATTGCATCCAGGCTTTCAGTCGTTAAACAGGCAGCAATCCCCTTCTCTGGCGTTATCTCAACAAAATTGACGTTGCGCGTATCTACAATTGTCTGATTCAGAACAATATCGACACGATAAACCCCTGGCGTTATTTTTTGTCCTTTTTCGAAACGGGACAAATCGGCCACCATTGAGGGATCATCTTTGAAAAAGGCAGGATCGAACCAGGTTTCAGCTTGTGCATTGAACGCCGCCGACACAAACACCACCAGCCCACCAATAAACGATGGCACTCCACCAGAGCTTAACAGGCTGTGTTGTCGTTGAGTTCTATGCATCTCGCTCTCTTAACTGAAGACGACTTACGATTTACAGTTGAGTTGCGGCGTTTCCGCCCCATAGTCATTGATTGTTTGGTACGTTACGCTGCTGTTTTTGGCTCCCTTAGGCAGAGAGAATTGATATTTATCAACGGGGGAGATCATTTGATTTTTAACCGTTTTCCCACCTATTTTCAGGTTTGTAAGGGTAATGAAGTAAGGCGTTGGATTACTGACTGTAATCACGTCGGCTGACGAGGTGCAACGCAGTTTTGCCGGAGCCTCACTAACGGAATACGGTAAACCTTTTGGTCGCCAGAACAGTTTGATAACACTTTGCGTGGCAATCTTCAGGGTATTGCCCTCTTCCCGCTTTGTTGTGGCAGGAACGGCACGCACACTGGTATAGAAAAGGCTTTCCCTGTCTTTTGCTAACGGTGCACCAATATACATAATGCGTAACAGATTCTCATTTGCCGGATTCAGCACAAATAGCGGTGGCGTAATAATAAAATCTGCTGATTTTTTATTATCCGGCGTCATCACCCATGACTGAATAAGATAAGAAACATCAGGACTGGTGTTACGCACGCCAAGTGAAATTTGTTCTTCACTTTCAGAATAAACCAGACGCGTGGCGGCAAGTCCTACTCCACCTTTACCTGCGGCCCAGACGGACATACAGTTTAGTAATATTACCGTTAAACTTACGGTCACAATTCCCTTTGTTATGCAAGTTTTCATAAACAGGTACTCTTAAAAAATATGAATATCCCCTCCAGAACACTGGAGGGGTACTAATTAATAAAACAATTAATGAGTTCTATTAATAATAGTTAATATGGAAATCAGTTACCGCATTAACATTACCTGAAGTCGCTTTACCCGTAGCGATATAATCAACTTTAAAGGTCACTGTTTGCTCAGCAGAATCCGCTAACTGAATATTTTCAGTTTCCGTACCGGGAGTCACTGTTGTAGTACCATCCGGCATATACATTTGTAGAGCGACATTAGTCGCTGCATCGGTAGAAGCCTGGTTGGCGAATGCTGTAGTCTGTGTGGCGTCAGCCGTACCGCTAAAGGTGAAAGCAGCATTTTTAGTTACAGTAACATCACAGTCTTCTAATGCAATTGGTACATCAGTTTTTACACCAGAGACTGCGCCATTACTTTGCAACTTCGTTGCACTGACATTTGGCAATGTGACTATTGAATCTTTCGTCGCAGCGACCAGCGTGCAGGCAGGTGCGATGACTTTACCATTAAACGTTACTGTACCGTCCGTGATGGCATTATCATCAGCCGCCATAACGCTGGAAGTTGTACATACCACAGTTATAAACGCCGTCAATACACTTTTTTTCATCGTTATCATCCTGATTTCTTCGTAAATATGATAATGCCTATAAATGACATCGCATTTAATAATATCAATAATTGTCCGCTATTTAAACCGGGTCTATTCACCCAAATAAATGACATTTTCTTAACTTATAGATTTAGTGAATATAATTTCATGGTACTCATTGGCAATATATTGATTCAATATAAAACGACAGCCCAATAAATAAATACAAGTGATATTTTAATAACATCCTTTAGTTCATTTTTAGAAAAACATACACAAAAATTATATTTGGCATTTGCTTTTCCCTCCGACAGACTGAGCGAATTGTTATCAATGTTAACAAAACAAGAACAATTGGTTATAAGGAGAGAATATGCGTGTCATCACCCTGGCAGGAAGTCCTCGCTTTCCTTCTCGCTCCAGTTCTTTGCTGGAATATGCGCGAGAAAAATTGAATGGCCTGGATGTCGAGGTTTATCACTGGAATCTGCAAAACTTCTCCCCGGAAGATTTGCTCTATGCCCGTTTCGATAGTCCGGCACTCAAGACCTTCACCGATCAGTTGCAAGAGGCTGATGGGCTGATTGTCGCCACGCCCGTCTACAAAACCGCCTATTCCGGCGCACTGAAAACGCTTCTCGATCTGCTACCAGAACGCGCACTGCAAGGAAAAGTGGTGTTGCCGCTGGCGACAGGTGGCACGGTGGCTCACCTGCTGGCGGTTGATTACGCACTTAAACCAGTTTTAAGCGCACTAAAAGCCCAGGAGATCCTACACGGCGTATTTGCCGATGACTCACAGGTGCTTGATTTCCAACATAAGCCGCAATTCACGCCGAATCTGCAATCCCGTCTTGATACCGCGCTCGATACCTTCTGGCAGGCGTTGCACCGCCGTGATGTCCAGGTTCCTGACTTTCTCTCTCTGCGAGGTAACGCCCATGCGTAATATTTTTAAACTGGTGCTGGTGGGATTATTCAGCGTCTCTACGCTCGCGATTGCTGCGGAGTCTTCTCCTGAAGCGTTACGGATAGGTTATCAGAAAGGCAGCATCAGCATGGTGCTGGCAAAAAGCCACCAGTTACTGGAAACTCGCTATCCGCAAACCAAAATCTCGTGGGTTGAGTTTCCCGCTGGTCCGCAAATGTTGGAGGCGTT
Organism: Escherichia sp. MOD1-EC5433; assembly: GCF_002966005.1. NCBI lineage: Bacteria > Pseudomonadati > Pseudomonadota > Gammaproteobacteria > Enterobacterales > Enterobacteriaceae > Escherichia > Escherichia sp. MOD1-EC5433. The sequence continues at coordinate 191,501 of NZ_PTRL01000008.1, forward strand.
AAACGTCGGCAGTATCGATCTGGGCAGTACGGGGGACATTCCTCCAATCTTTGCTCAGGCCGCCGGTGCTGATTTGGTTTACGTCGGTGTCGAGCCGCCGAAACCAAAAGCCGAAGTGATTCTGGTGCCCGAAAACAGCCCGATCAAAACTGTGGCTGAACTAAAGGGCCACAAAGTCGCGTTTCAGAAAGGTTCAAGTTCGCACAACCTTTTACTGCGCGCACTGCAACAGGCCGGGCTTAAATTCACTGATATCCAGCCGACCTATCTGACGCCCGCCGATGCGCGCGCTGCATTCCAGCAGGGTAACGTCGACGCCTGGGCTATCTGGGATCCTTACTACTCTGCCGCGTTATTACAGGGCGGCGTGCGGGTGCTGAAAGATGGCACCGATCTCAATCAAACAGGATCGTTTTATCTGGCAGCCCGTCCCTATGCGGAAAAAAACGGCGCATTTATTCAGGGCGTACTGACAACCTTTAGCGAAGCTGATGCGTTAACCCGCAGCCAGCGCGAGCAAAGTATCTCTTTACTGGCAAAAACGATGGGCTTACCGGCACCGGTGATTGCCTCGTATCTGGATCATCGCCCCCCTACCACCATCAAACCCGTGAACGCCGAGGTTGCTGCTTTACAGCAACACACTGCCGACCTGTTTTATGAAAATCGTCTGGTGCCGAAAAAAGTCGATATCCGTCAACGCATCTGGCAACCCACTCAACTGGAAGGAAAACAATTATGAGTCTGAATATATTCTGGTTTTTACCCACGCACGGTGACGGTCATTATCTGGGAACGGAAGAAGGGTCTCGCCCGGTTGATCATGGGTATCTGCAACAGATTGCGCAAGCGGCGGATCGTCTTGGCTATACCGGCGTGCTGATCCCAACAGGCCGTTCCTGCGAAGATGCGTGGCTGGTGGCGGCATCGATGATCCCGGTGACGCAACGGCTTAAGTTCCTCGTCGCCCTACGCCCAAGTGTGACATCGCCTACCGTAGCCGCTCGCCAGGCTGCCACGCTTGATCGCCTCTCTAATGGACGCGCGTTGTTTAACCTGGTTACAGGCAGCGATCCGCAAGAGCTGGCAGGCGACGGCGTGTTTCTTGATCATAGCGAGCGTTACGAAGCCTCGGCGGAATTTACTCAGGTCTGGCGGCGGTTATTGCAGGGGGAAACCGTCGATTTCAACGGCAAACATATTCATGTGCGAGGAGCAAAACTGCTCTTTCCACCGATCCAACAGCCGTATCCTCCTCTTTACTTTGGCGGATCGTCCGACGTCGCTCAGGATCTGGCTGCCGAACAGGTTGATCTTTATCTTACCTGGGGCGAGCCGCCGGAGCGGGTAAAAGAGAAGATCGAACAAGTGCGGGCAAAAGCTGCCGCACATGGGCGCAAAATCCGTTTCGGTATTCGTCTGCATGTAATTGTCCGCGAAACCAACGACGAAGCCTGGCAGGCCGCCGAACGGTTAATCTCCCATCTTGACGATGAGACGATTGCCAAAGCACAAGAAGCGTTTGCCCGGACGGATTCCGTAGGTCAACAACGAATGGCGGCGCTGCATAACGGCAAGCGCGACAACCTGGAGATCAGCCCCAATTTATGGGCGGGCGTTGGCTTAGTGCGCGGCGGTGCCGGGACGGCGCTGGTGGGCGATGGGCCGACAGTCGCTGCGCGAATCAACGAATACGCCGCGCTTGGCATCGACAGTTTTGTACTTTCTGGCTATCCACATCTGGAAGAAGCGTATCGGGTTGGCGAGTTGTTGTTCCCACATCTGGATGTCGCCATCCCACAGATTCCCCAACCGCAGCCGCTGAACCTGCAAGGCGAAGCAGTAGCAAATGAGTTTATCCCACGTAAAGTCGCGCAAAGCTAAGGAACAAGATGATGGCAACGCCAGTGAAAAAGTGGTTATTGCGCGTTGCCCCCTGGTTTTTACCGGTGGGCATCGTGGCGGTGTGGCAACTGGCCTCCTCGGTTGGCTGGCTGTCGACGCGTATTTTGCCCTCGCCGGAAGGGGTGGTGACGGCGTTCTGGACGCTCTCAGCCAACGGCGAATTATGGCAGCATCTGGCGATCAGCTCCTGGCGGGCGCTAATCGGTTTTTCCATTGGCGGATCGCTGGGATTGATTCTGGGGCTGATTAGCGGTCTGTCGCGCTGGGGTGAGCGACTACTGGATACCTCAATTCAGATGTTGCGCAACGTGCCGCATCTGGCGCTGATCCCACTGGTGATTTTGTGGTTTGGCATTGATGAGTCCGCAAAGATTTTCCTGGTGGCGCTTGGCACGCTATTCCCCATTTATATCAACACCTGGCACGGGATCCGTAATATCGATCGCGGGCTGGTAGAGATGGCGCACAGCTATGGCTTATCCGGCGTGCCGCTGTTTATCCATGTGATCCTGCCCGGTGCCCTGCCCTCAATTATGGTCGGTGTGCGCTTTGCGTTAGGTCTGATGTGGCTGACGCTGATTGTTGCCGAAACCATTTCTGCTAATTCCGGCATTGGTTATCTGGCGATGAATGCGCGGGAGTTTCTGCAAACGGACGTGGTGGTAGTCGCCATTATTCTTTACGCCCTGCTCGGCAAACTTGCTGACGTCAGCGCCCAATTGTTAGAGCGCGTCTGGCTACGCTGGAACCCGGCTTATCATCTGAAGGAGGCCACGGTATGAATACTGCACGATTGAACCAGGGCACACCGCTATTGCTCAATGCGGTAAGCAAACATTACGCAGAAAATATCGTTCTGAATCAACTTGATCTACATATTCCGGCTGGTCAGTTTGTGGCTGTGGTCGGTCGCAGCGGCGGTGGTAAAAGTACTCTGCTGCGCCTGTTGGCGGGGCTGGAAACACCAACCGCAGGCGATGTGTTAGCGGGCACAACGCCACTTGCCGAAATTCAGGACGATACACGCATGATGTTTCAGGATGCCCGTTTACTGCCGTGGAAATCGGTGATTGATAACGTCGGGTTAGGCCTTAAAGGCCAGTGGCGCGATGCCGCGCGTCGGGCGTTGGCTGCGGTAGGATTGGAGAATCGGGCTGGGGAATGGCCTGCCGCACTTTCTGGCGGGCAAAAACAGCGTGTGGCACTGGCAAGAGCGTTGATTCATCGACCGGGTTTATTGTTGCTTGATGAACCGCTCGGGGCACTGGACGCCTTAACGCGACTGGAGATGCAGGATTTGATTGTGTCACTTTGGCAGGAGCACGGTTTTACCGTCTTGCTGGTAACGCATGATGTGAGCGAAGCGGTGGCGATGGCTGACCGGGTGCTGTTAATTGAAGAAGGAAAAATTGGTCTGGATTTGACGGTGGATATACCCCGTCCGCGCCGGTTAGGGTCGGTACGATTAGCGGAGCTGGAAGCGGAAGTGTTGCAGCGGGTGATGCAGCGTGGGCATTCTGAACAACCGATTCGGCGTCATGGTTAATATGCCGGATGCGGCGCATAAAACCAGCAGTTTCAACGGGCTTGTAGGCCTGATAAGACGCGTCAAGCGTCGCATCAGGCCGTTGGGCACGGTTGCCGGATGCGGCGTGAACGCCTTATCCGGCCTACAAAACCAGCAATTTCAACAGGTTTGTAGGCCTGATAAGACGCTGCAAGCGTCGCATCAGGCATGTTTGTATCAAGCCAGAGCTTTGGTGATTTTCTCGTACAGATCGCCAGAGAGATTTTCCAGCCCTTTCAACTGTTCCAGCGCCGCACGCATTTTTGCCTGACGTTTGGCATCGTAACGTTTCAGGCGAATTAGCGGCTCAATCAGGCGCGAAGCCACCTGCGGGTTACGGCTGTTCAGGTCGGTGAGCATTTCCACCAGGAACTGATAACCGCTGCCATCTTCGGCATGGAACGCAGCCGGGTTGCTGCCCGCAAACGCACCAATCAACGAACGAATACGGTTCGGGTTGCTCATGGTAAATGAGCGATGCTGCAACAGGCTACGCACCGTCTCCAGCACATTCGCCGCCGGACTGGTGGCTTGCAGGATAAACCATTTATCCATCACCAGGCCGTCCTGATGCCACTTGTCGTCGTACTCCTGCATCAGCGCGTCACGACATGGTAACTGCGCAGCAACCGCCGCCGAAAGCGCCGCCAACGCATCGGTCATATTGTTGGCCTCGTGGAACTGCTTGCTCACCAGCACGTCAGCCAGATGCGTTTCACCAAAAGCGAGGAAACGCAGGCAGGCATTACGCAGAGTGCGTTTCGCAATATCTTCATGCTCAACGCGGTACTCACTCTGGTAATTCGCGTTATAAATAGCCAGCAACTCATCCGCCAGTTCAGTCGCCAGAGTACGGGTGAGAGCTTCACGCACTTCAGCAATGGCGATCGGGTCGATGATATCGAACAGTTCTGCCATTTCATTGACGGAAGGCAGCGTCAGGATTTCTGCCGCCAGCGCCGGGTCAATCTTCTCATCGAGCAATACCGCACGGAAAGCATCTGCAACATGCACCGGCAGAGATAGCGGCTGCCCTTGCTGATGACGGGCAACGTTCAGTTTGATGTAGGTTGCAAGCAGGCTTTGTGCCGCATCCCAGCGAGAGAAATCATTACGCGCATGGCGCATCAGGAAAGTCAGTTGCTGGTCGCTCCACTTATATTCCAGTTTCACCGGCGCAGAAAATTCGCACAGCAGCGCAGGCACAGGCTGGAAGTAGACGTTATCGAAGACAAAGGTCTGTTCCGCCTGGGTGACATTCAATACCGGATTGACCGGATGGCCACCCTTCTGCAACGGAATCACTTTGCCTTCGTTGTCATACAATTCAATAGCAAACGGAATATGCAGTGGCTGTTTTTCTGCCTGATCCGGCGTGGCTGGTGTGCGCTGGCTGATGGTCAGAGTGTACTGCTCGGTTTCCGGATTGTAGTCGTCTTTAACGGTCACAATCGGCGTACCGGACTGACTGTACCAGCGACGGAAATGGGAAAGATCGACATTTGACGCATCTTCCATCGCCTGAACGAAATCATCGCAGGTCGCAGCACTACCATCATGACGCTCGAAATAGAGCTGCATCCCTTTCTGGAAGTTTTCTTCGCCCAGCAAGGTGTGGATCATACGAATCACTTCTGCGCCCTTTTCGTAAACGGTCAGAGTGTAGAAGTTGTTCATTTCAATGACCATATCCGGACGGATTGGGTGAGCCATCGGGCTGGCGTCTTCCGCAAACTGCAATCCGCGCATGGTGCGCACATTATTGATACGGTTTACCGCGCGGGAACCAAGGTCAGAGCTGAATTCCTGATCGCGGAAAACGGTCAAGCCTTCTTTCAAACTGAGCTGGAACCAGTCGCGGCAGGTCACACGGTTACCGGTCCAGTTATGGAAATATTCATGGCCGATAACGCGTTCAATATCGAGGTAATCTTTATCGGTTGCGGTGTCGGTACGCGCCAGCACATATTTGGAGTTAAAGATGTTAAGACCTTTATTCTCCATTGCGCCCATGTTGAAGAAATCCACTGCAACGATCATATAGATGTCGAGGTCATACTCCAGGCCAAAGCGTTCTTCATCCCACTTCATGGAATTTTTCAGCGAGGTCATCGCCCACGGCGCGCGATCAAGATTGCCGCGATCGACATACAGCTCCAGCGCCACTTCGCGACCGGAGCGGGTAGTGAAGGTGTCGCGAAGTACATCGAAGTCACCAGCTACCAGCGCAAACAGATAGCTCGGTTTCGGGAACGGATCCTGCCACTGTACCCAGTGACGTCCGTTTTCCAGTTCGCCTTGCGCAACGCGGTTACCGTTGGAAAGCAGGAACGGGTATTTAGTTTTATCGGCAACAATTTTGGTGGTAAAACGCGCCAGCACGTCCGGGCGATCGAGATAGTACGTAATATGGCGGAAACCTTCAGCCTCACACTGGGTGCAGAGCGCATCGCCTGACTGATAAAGCCCTTCCAGCGCGGTGTTGGAGGCCGGGCTAATTTCATTAACAATCTTGAGCGTAAAACGTTCCGGTAAATTATTGATGATCAGTGAGCCCTCTTCTTTTTTCCAGGCTGTCCACGGCTCATCATTAATATGAATAGAGACCAGTTTAAGGTCTTCGCCGTCCAGACGAAGCGGAGCATCTGATGCACCATGACGGACAGCCTGGCTGATCGCGGTAACCACCGTCTTTTGCGCGTTCAGGTCAAAGGTCAAGTCAATATCAGTAATCTGGTAATCCGGCGCACGATAGTCGTGACGGTATTTGGCTTGTGGCTGTTGAGTCATAAATAACCTTTAGCATCTTTTATAGAGTCAGGTGTTCAGTCTATTCCTGTTGCATAAATCTCGCTACGCAGAATCTTCATCTTTTCAGGTACAAACGCTTTTATTGCTACATTTTTATAACATACAGGGCGCAATACCATCGACCATAAAGGTGGCATATGGTGTGATCGGGGTTCAATAAATTGCGAAACAAGGTATACTCCAGCAGTTCCTGAAGATGTTTATTGTACTAAACGCTCCCGTACGAGGACGCTACTGCGCACCTATGACACAATTCGCTTCTCCTGTTCTGCACTCGTTGCTGGATACAGATGCTTATAAGTTGCATATGCAGCAAGCCGTGTTTCATCACTATTATGATGTGCATGTCGCGGCGGAGTTTCGTTGCCGAGGTGACGATCTGCTGGGTATTTATGCCGATGCTATTCGTGAACAGGTTCAGGCGATGCAGCACCTGCGCCTGCAGGATGATGAATATCAATGGCTCTCTGCCCTGCCTTTTTTTAAGGCCGACTATCTCAACTGGCTACGCGAGTTCCGCTTTAACCCGGAACAGGTCACCGTCACCAACGATAACGGTAAGCTGGATATTCGTTTAAGCGGCCCGTGGCGTGAAGTCATCCTCTGGGAAGTTCCTCTGCTGGCGGTCATCAGTGAACTGATACATCGCTATCGCTCACCGCAGGCCGACGTTGCGCAAGCCCTCGATACGCTGGAAAGCAAATTAGTCGACTTTTCGGCATTAACCGCCGATCTCGAGATGTCGCGCTTCCATCTGATGGATTTCGGCACTCGCCGCCGTTTTTCCCGCGAAGTACAAGAAACCATCGTTAAACGTTTGCAACAGGAACCCTGGTTCGTTGGCACCAGTAATTACGATCTGGCGCGTCTGCTTTCCCTCACCCCTATGGGAACGCAAGCGCATGAATGGTTCCAGGCGCATCAACAAATCAGCCCGGATCTTGCCAATAGTCAGCGCGCCGCACTTGCTGCGTGGCTGGAAGAATATCCTGACCAACTTGGCATTGCGTTAACCGACTGCATTACTATGGATGCCTTTCTGCGTGATTTCGGCGTGGAGTTTGCCAGTCGTTACCAGGGGCTTCGCCATGATTCCGGCGACCCGGTTGAATGGGGCGAAAAAGCCATTGCACATTATGAGAAGCTGGGAATTGATCCGCAGAGCAAAACGCTGGTTTTCTCTGACAATCTGGATTTACGCAAAGCGGTCGAGCTTTATCGCCACTTCTCTTCCCGTGTGCAATTAAGCTTTGGTATCGGTACGCGCCTGACCTGCGATATACCCCAGGTCAAACCACTGAATATTGTGATTAAGCTGGTGGAGTGTAACGGTAAACCGGTGGCGAAACTTTCTGACAGTCCTGGCAAAACTATCTGCCATGACAAAGCGTTTGTCCGTGCGCTGCGTAAAGCGTTCGACCTTCCGCACATTAAAAAAGCCAGTTAATATCATCAGGGAGCCATAACGGCTCCCTTTTTTGCCTTTTATTCCGAAATCTTTTGTCCCATCTGCGAATTCTGCTTGTCTGATTGCAGATGCCAGGTAACATAGGTATCCCCCCATTGACGGGTGGACAAGTGTTTATTTTTTCCGACTATTAACAGAGAGAATATTATGAGCGTTGTGCCTGTAGCCGACGTACTCCAGGGCCGCGTAGCCGTTGACAGCGAAGTCACCGTGCGCGGATGGGTGCGTACCCGCCGAGATTCAAAAGCTGGCATCTCCTTCCTCGCCGTTTATGACGGTTCCTGCTTTGATCCTGTACAGGCTGTCATCAATAATTCTCTGCCCAATTACAATGAAGACGTCCTGCGTCTGACCACCGGTTGCTCGGTCATTGTGACGGGTAAAGTCGTGGCGTCGCCGGGCCAGGGGCAACAATTTGAAATTCAGGCCAGCAACGTTGAAGTTGCCGGCTGGGTTGAGGATCCAGACACTTACCCGATGGCAGCAAAACGCCACAGCATTGAGTATCTGCGTGAAGTCGCTCACCTGCGTCCACGTACCAACCTGATTGGTGCCGTTGCGCGCGTTCGCCACACGCTGGCACAGGCGCTGCATCGCTTCTTTAACGAGCAGGGATTCTTCTGGGTTTCAACACCACTGATTACCGCATCTGATACCGAAGGCGCTGGCGAAATGTTCCGCGTTTCAACGCTGGATCTGGAAAACCTGCCGCGTAACGATCAGGGCAAAGTCGATTTCGACAAAGACTTCTTCGGTAAAGAGTCTTTCCTGACCGTATCTGGTCAGTTGAACGGCGAAACCTACGCTTGCGCATTGTCCAAAATTTATACCTTTGGCCCGACTTTCCGTGCAGAAAACTCCAACACCAGCCGTCACCTGGCGGAATTCTGGATGCTGGAGCCGGAAGTGGCGTTTGCTAACCTGAACGATATCGCCGGTCTGGCTGAAGCCATGCTGAAATATGTCTTCAAAGCGGTTCTCGAAGAACGTGCTGACGACATGAAATTCTTCGCTGAACGCGTAGATAAAGATGCTGTCAGCCGTCTGGAACGCTTCATTGAAGCCGACTTTGCGCAGGTTGATTACACCGACGCGGTAACCATCCTTGAAAATTGCGGTAAGAAATTTGAAAACCCGGTTTACTGGGGCGTGGATCTCTCTTCCGAGCATGAACGTTACCTGGCAGAAGAACACTTTAAAGCGCCGGTCGTGGTGAAAAACTATCCGAAAGATATTAAGGCGTTCTATATGCGTCTTAACGAAGACGGTAAAACCGTTGCAGCAATGGACGTACTGGCACCGGGCATCGGTGAGATCATTGGTGGTTCCCAGCGTGAAGAGCGTCTGGACGTGCTGGACGAACGTATGCTGGAGATGGGTCTGAACAAAGAAGATTACTGGTGGTATCGCGATCTGCGTCGCTACGGTACTGTTCCGCATTCCGGTTTCGGTCTTGGTTTTGAACGCCTGATCGCCTACGTGACTGGTGTGCAAAACGTGCGTGACGTGATTCCGTTCCCGCGTACCCCGCGTAACGCCAGCTTCTAATTTAGTTTTTCCGAGAGCCAGCGCCCGCTGGCTCTTTTCTATTCCCTTCTGTCAAGTTATCTGTTTGTTAAGTCAATCAATCTATTTGCAACCCTGTCACAACAGCCTTCCTGTTACGGAATATTTCCACGTAACATTTGTGAACAAAAAATAATCCGCATTCTTATTGCGGATTAGTTATTTCTTAGCCAATAGCACAATTTCCATAACTCTTATTGGCTTTCTGGATGTCTGAACGTGTGTTTTAGCGAAGCCACTGAGAGAAATCATCAGAGCGAAAATTTCCGTTTAGCTAAATTTAATATAAGGAAATCATATAAATAGATCAAACTCGCTGCAAATATCATTAAAGTCCAATGGAAATATGACGGCGTTCACAAAGTTCCTTAAAATTTACCTTTGGTTACATATTTTTTCTTTTTGTAACTATATCTTTATCTTTGTAGCACTTTCACGGTAGCGAAACGTTAGTTTGAATGGAAAGATGCCTGCAGATACATAAAGACACCAAACTTTCATCAATAGCTCCGTAAATATTTATTGACGAAACTTATTGACGGCAGTGGCAGGTGTCATAAAAAAAACCATGAGGGTAATAAATAATGATGAAGCGCAACATTCTGGCAGTGATCGTCCCTGCTCTGTTAGTAGCAGGTACTGCAAACGCTGCAGAAATCTATAACAAAGATGGCAACAAAGTAGATCTGTACGGTAAAGCTGTCGGTCTGCACTATTTTTCCAAGGGTAACGGTGAAAACAGTTACGGTGGCAATGGCGATATGACCTATGCCCGTCTTGGTTTTAAAGGGGAAACTCAAATCAATTCCGATCTGACCGGTTACGGTCAGTGGGAATACAACTTCCAGGGTAACAACTCTGAGGGTTCTGATGCCCAAAATGGCAACAAAACCCGTCTGGCGTTCGCTGGTCTGAAATTTGCTGATGCTGGCTCAATCGATTACGGTCGTAACTATGGTGTTGTTTATGATGCACTGGGTTACACCGATATGTTGCCAGAATTTGGTGGTGACACTGCATACAGCGATGACTTCTTCGTTGGTCGTGTTGGCGGCGTTGCAACTTACCGTAACTCCAACTTCTTTGGTCTGGTTGACGGCCTGAATTTCGCTGTTCAGTACCTGGGTAAAAACGAACGTGACACCGCACGTCGTTCTAACGGCGACGGCGTTGGCGGCTCCATCAGCTACGAATTCGAAGGCTTTGGTATCGTTGGTGCTTATGGTGCCGCTGACCGTACCAACCTGCAGGAAGCTCAGCCTCTCGGCCAGGGTAAAAAAGCTGAACAGTGGGCTACTGGCCTGAAGTATGATGCGAACAACATCTACCTGGCAGCAAACTACGGTGAAACCCGTAACGCTACGCCGATCACTGGCGGCTTTGCCAACAAAACGCAAGACGTTCTGTTAGTTGCGCAATACCAGTTCGATTTCGGTCTGCGTCCGTCCATCGCTTACACCAAATCTAAAGCGAAAGACGTAGAAGGTATCGGTGATGTTGATCTGGTGAACTACGTTGAAGTGGGCGCAACCTACTACTTCAACAAAAACATGTCCACCTATGTTGACTACATCATCAACCAGATCGATTCTGACAACAAACTGGGCGTAGGTTCTGACGACACCGTTGCTGTGGGTATCGTTTACCAGTTCTAATAGCAGACCTCTTTGTTAAATGCCGAAAAAACAGGACTTTGGTCCTGTTTTTTTTATGCCTTCCAGAGCAATCTCACGTCTTGCAAAAACAGCCGGCGTTTTCATCAGTAATAGTTGGAATTTTGTAAATCTCCCGTTACCCTGATAGCGGACTTCCCTTCTGTAACCATAATGGAACCTCGTCATGTTTGAGAACATTACCGCCGCTCCTGCCGACCCGATTCTGGGTCTGGCCGATCTGTTTCGTGCCGATGAACGTCCTGGCAAAATTAACCTCGGGATTGGTGTCTATAAAGATGAGACGGGCAAAACTCCGGTACTGACCAGCGTTAAAAAGGCTGAACAGTATCTGCTCGAAAATGAAACCACCAAAAACTACCTCGGCATTGACGGTATCCCTGAATTTGGTCGTTGCACCCAGGAATTACTGTTTGGTAAAGGTAGCGCCCTGATCAACGACAAACGCGCCCGCACAGCTCAGACCCCAGGTGGTACTGGTGCGTTACGCGTGGCTGCCGATTTCCTGGCGAAAAATACCAGTGTTAAGCGTGTGTGGGTAAGTAACCCAAGCTGGCCAAATCATAAGAGCGTATTCAACTCTGCTGGTCTGGAAGTACGTGAATACGCTTATTACGACGCAGAAAAACATACTCTGGACTTCGACGCCCTGATTAACAGTCTGAACGAGGCCCAGGCTGGCGATGTGGTTCTGTTCCACGGCTGCTGTCATAACCCAACCGGTATCGATCCTACACTGGAGCAATGGCAAACGCTGGCGCAGCTTTCCGTTGAGAAAGGCTGGTTACCGCTGTTTGACTTCGCTTACCAGGGTTTTGCTCGCGGTCTGGAAGAAGATGCTGAAGGTCTGCGCGTTTTCGCTGGTCTGCATAAAGAACTTATCGTCGCCAGTTCCTACTCTAAAAACTTTGGTCTGTACAACGAGCGTGTAGGCGCATGTACGCTGGTTGCTGCTGACAGTGAAACCGTTGATCGCGCGTTCAGCCAGATGAAGGCAGCGATTCGTGCGAACTATTCTAACCCACCAGCGCACGGAGCTTCGGTTGTTGCCACTATCCTGAGCAATGATGCGTTACGTGCTATTTGGGAACAAGAGCTGACCGATATGCGCCAGCGCATTCAGCGTATGCGTCAGTTGTTCGTTAATACGCTGCAGGAGAAAGGTGCAAACCGCGACTTCAGCTTTATCATCAAACAGAATGGCATGTTCTCCTTTAGCGGTCTGACTAAAGAACAGGTACTGCGTCTGCGTGAAGAGTTTGGCGTGTATGCAGTAGCTTCCGGTCGTGTGAACGTAGCCGGGATGACGCCAGACAACATGGCTCCGCTGTGCGAAGCGATTGTGGCAGTGCTGTAAGCGTTAAAACCAATAAAGCCCGCTGAAAGCGGGCTGAGACTGATGACAAATGCAGCATTACCTGATGCGCTACGCTTATCAGGCCTACGCGTCCCCTGCAATATTTTGAATTTGCACGATTTTGTAGGCCGGATAAGGCGCTCGCGCCGCATCCGGCATAAACAAAGCGCACTTTGCCAGAAATCCAGGCCCGCATTGAAAGCGGGCTTTTTTATACGCCTTTACCAGACGGGCATTTCATCTCGCAGGAAGGGATTATGCAGGCGCTCATAACCAAGAGTGGATAATGGTCCGTGACCCGGAATAAATGTCACGTCATCCCCCAGTGGCAGCAATTTATCTTTGATTGAAGAAATCAGTTGATTGTGATCGCCACGCGGGAAGTCACTGCGCCCCACTCCACCTTTGAAAATAACGTCGCCAGAAATGAGCAGTTTTGACTGATTATCAAAGAAGACCACATGACCCGGCGTATGCCCAGGGCAATGTAACACCTGTAAAGTCACATTCCCTATGCTGATAGTGTCGCCTTCGTTCAGCCAACGATCCGGTGTTAGTGGCTGACACTCATCCAGGCCAAACATACGGCTTTGCGCAGGCAAGCCTTGCAGCCAGAACTCATCTTCCTTTTCCGGACCAAGAACCGGCACGCCGTAATGTCGCGCCAGTTCCGCCGCCGCGCCAACATGATCCAGGTGACCATGCGTAAGCAGGATCTGCATTAGCGTCAGGCCGCTGGCATCAACTTCCTGTTTGATTTTTTCTGCATCGCCGCCAGGATCAACCAGTGCAGCCAGGCGAGTTTGTTCACACCAGATCAATGAGCAATTCTGGGAGAATGCAGTGACCGGAATAATACGATAATTCATACTGCCCCTGTTTCGTTAAGCGATTGTTACCAGTGCCGTGCTGGCCCGGTATCAATATGCACAAAGTTACTACGTGGGTAATATCCTACACCACCTGCACGCATAGATAACGCGGCTTTGCGAATATTGCTTAACGCGACACCTTCAATATGGAAATCCATCGCCTGGCCTTTGGTGTGATAGCTTTTCTTCGCTACCCCACGGCTGTGCGCGCGTAGTTCATTGTTGGTATCAATAGAGCGATAACCGGAAATGAGTTGCACCGGTTTGCGGGTGCCTAACAGCCCTTGCAGGCGATACAACTGGTCGAATAATCCTGGGTCGATGGACTTTATTTTGTTCGCGCGGAAATCGCGGAAAAAATGGTTTAGTTTTGCCAATTCTTCCTGAATATAGCCTCTGCCATCGAAAAACTCCGCTTTAATTGACTCTCCGGTATGGAGATTATTGAGTGTCAAAATACGCGGACGTGGGGTAGAGAGTGTCGCAAACGCAGGGGTCGGCAAGATGGCGGCACCAAGTGCAACGCCACCAAGCGCCAGCAGTTTACGGCGATTAGCGTCGAATTTGTCCATGATAATCAAGTCTACAGGTCAATGTTATCGTTTATATGCACTTCTGGCGCACAAGAGGCACCTTAACCGTCCATAAAGCTAACGTCAAGATGACTCAATCCCAGCAGTAATGGGGGCTACCGAGAATAGCCCCCAATCATGCCAATTATTACGACAACTGATTTACCCGAACTACTTCATTTATCTGATTAATTGTTCCGCTTTCGATACAATTTGCGAGCTGGATCGCGCAGGCAGATCATAATTGTAAATATCTGTACGATATTGAGTACGACCGTCTGCACCGACAAACGCGGTCAGGTAGTAGAGATTAACCGGAATCGACTGACGGATATTGACGTAACGGGTATCTCCCTGCTTCAGGGCGTCGGAAATACGCTTGTCATTCCAGCCTGCATCCTGCAACAGCATATTTGCCAGATCCGATGCCTTATTCACCCGCACACACCCTGAGCTTAACGCGCGTGTATCACGCTTGAACAGATTGTGATTAGGCGTGTCATGCAAGTAGATAGCGTCTGAACTCGGCATATTAAATTTATACCGTCCTAGCGAATTTCGTGGGCCAGGAGCTTGCTGGAAGCGGAACGGTAAATTCGACGCAGTAATCGTTGACCAGTCAACCTGCCACGGATCAATCGCTTCTTTGCTGTTCCAGCCGCGCATCACCGTATAGCCATGACTTTCCAGATAACCCGGATCGTTACGCACTTTTGGCAAAATATCTTTGCGTGCCAGCGTCGGCGGTACGTTCCACGGCGGATTCACCACCACATTGTTTAAAGCACTGCTCATCATCGGTGTTTTTCGGTCAGGACGACCGACAATTACCCGCGAGTCCAGCACCTGATTACCGTTCTGGTAATAGACCAAAGAATAGGCGGGTATATTGACCATGATGCCAGTAGAAAGCTCCGCAGGCAGCAAGCGTAAACGCTGGATGTTGAGTGCCAGCACACCTGCACGCTGAGCTGGCGTTACATTTAACCAGTCCCGCGTTGCCGGGCCGATAGCGCCATCTGCCCCCAATCCTTGCCATGCCTGAAAACGTTTAACGGCTTCCACCAGCTCATTATCGTAGGCGGCGCGCACGGCTGGTGCCGGTTTACTGCGAGCCGTAGTTTGCCTGTCCATCGGCTTAGTTTCCGCTGTTTCGACGGCAACGGCGGACGGACTCACGACTGCATCAGCGGGTGTTTCATCGCCAGGGAGCGCAATTTTCGGTCCGCCTTCGAGCATTCCCGTTCGCTGCAAAATCTCGCGCAGTGCTGGTACATCATTACTCCACTGGCCAGGACGCAGCGTTGCTTTACCGGTCAGTTGTGGCCACGGTTTAGTATCGCTGAGTAAGGTCAATAAAGATTCATGCATCGCGGCATATTGCGGATGCTGCGGAGCCAGTCCTGCAATAAACGTTGGCAACTGACCATTATTTAGCGCCACCTGCCATTGGTTAATGACCGAGAGCGGTGGTGTAGAGAGCACATAAGGTTTACTGCTGTACAACCAGCGCGTACCTTTGACCGGAATGTTAGCAACGAAATGGAGATAGCCCAGCATTGCATCCGACAACACTACGTCGCGTGCCAGACCGTTAACGCCAGGATCAGTCAGTAACTCTACCCATTTGTTAAACTGCGGCTGAAAACCAGCAATCGCCACTTCTGCTAGTTGCTGCTGGAAGGCTTTTACCGCATCACGGTTTTCCCACATCGGCTGCATATCACGTGCGGCATACAGCAGTTGAAGTTGGTTAAGATAAACCGGCTTATAACCTGCGGGTAATTGAGATTCGATTTGTGTGCGAGCGTTTTCCGCCGCACCCTCTGGTAGCGGCTGAAGTCCCGCCATAATTGCCGTAGCTTGCGCTTGCGGCAGTGCATCTCCCTGTTCGCTAACAGCCACCGGGCTGTCGCCAGGGATTACTTCAGGCTCATCAGCCTGCACACTGAACAGTGGAGCGAATGTTACGGCCAGACACAAACTCATTGCCGAAAGCCGACGACCACACATCATGTTAAGCAACATCCCTTGCCCCCTGTTTTTATCATACTTTGAATAGCCAGGCTGCTTTTCTCTACTTGCCTGTACAACGCCAATACTCACGAAAGTATGACGAGCAAGCCTGTTACTTATCAGGCTTACCTTCAGTATATAAACACCGATACGTTTTTACACAACCTAATGTAAAGAAGTTTAAAGAAAAGCGCGCCGTAATGCGGCATTTTTTTAGTGCAGAAACGGAGTTTTCGGAAAAAAGGCGACATCGCTGCCGCCTTAATCTTAACTTGCCTGGGAAGACGCTTCGTCAGCTCCTGGAAGCGTCTCAGGAAGCTGCGGCGCAAAGCCACGTAAACCAACCACATGTACGTGCTCGGTATTCTGGAATACCTTACGCACCAGTTTGTAGGTGGTGCCTTTCTCCGGGCTAATATTTTCTGGCGCCGCGATGATGAGCTGCATTTGCAAACGCTCACACAATTCAAACAGCGTGGCGATAGAACGAGCATCCAGTCGCGCTGCTTCATCGAGGAACAACAGGCGGCAAGGAGAAATGTCTTTACCGCGCAGGCGGCGTGATTCATCTTCCCAGCTCTGTACCACCATAACCAGAATCGACATACCTGTACCAATTGCTTCACCGGTAGATAGTGCGCCCGATTCCGCACGCAGCCAGCCATCGGAACCACGGTTAACCTCAACTTCCATCTCCAGGTAGTTGCGGTAATCCAGCAGTTCTTCACCAATGGTCTGCGGTGTGCGCTGGCCCATATCAATCTGCGGGTTAAGGCGCTGATACAGTTTCGCCAGAGCTTCCGAGAAGGTCAGACGGTTGCTGTTAAACAGATCCTGATGTTGTTCATGCTGTTCAGAAAGGACATCCAGCAGCATGGCGTGAGTTTCACGCACGTTCACGTTCAGACGCACGCTGTTCACCTGACCGAACGACACGTTCTGCAATCCCTGGTTGAGCATACGGATACGGTTCTGTTCGCGCTGAATGGTTTTGCGAATAATGTTCGCCACGCTGCGGGAACTGATCGCCAGTTTCTGTTCGCGGGAAGTTAACTCTTCAGTCAGACGGCTAAGTTCGATTTCCATCTGCTCGATAGCTTCCACCGGATCATCGGTACGAATAATATCCTGACGAATACGTTCGCGCAGATGCTGGTAAACCGCCACGAAGAACTGAATTTTACGTTCCGGACGTTTTGGATCTTCCGACATACGCAGCACGTCGCGTAGATGTTCGTTATCCGCTACCGCCAGACGCAGCGCACCTAACGCCTTATCCGACATGGAACGCAAATCATCAGCGGAGAGATAAGCCAGCTCGCGACGGTGTAAGCGGCGCTCAACGCCATTATCTTTCACCATGCGCATGACTGCACACCAGCCCGCTTTGGCGGTCACCACCTGCTCGCGCATCTCAAAGTAATCACGTTCCAGCTTGCGCAGTTTGCGGGTCAGGTTGTCCATCTCCGCTTCGCAGAAGGTAAGTGCTTTTTCCAGTTGGTTGCGACGTGAACGGTTATTGCTCAGTTGCGCATGTAATTCGTCACGGCGAATACGCGCCCGTTCTTCTGCCCCGCTATCGGCACGCACCCCGATATCCTGCAATTCGCGTTGCAGATCGTTAAGCAGCTCTTTTTTGGTGTCGTAAGAACTTTTCAGCGAGGCCAGTACCTGGTTGTACTGGCTCAACTGCGCTGCGTGACCACGCAACGCTTCACGAGCGCGGGTACGTTCCGCTTCCGCCTGCTCCAGACGCTCACGCAGTTTTTCGTTGAGATCGCTGTTACCGCTGAGCATTTCTGCCGAGTCGGAGTAGCTAAAGTGCGCACGACGCTGCACCACTTCAGTCAGGGCAAATGCCTGCTGACGGGCATCTCGCTGCATTTGCTGGGAGTACGCGTAATCTTCTTTTAACTGTTCGAACTGTTCCGGGTCGCTCTGCAACACCGAAACCATCGGCTCCAGTTTTGCAAGTTGATTACCGAACTGCTGAACAAAACGCGCGGCTTCCTGTGCTTCATCCAGACGTTCGCGGATTTCATCGACGCGATCCGCCAGGCTGTCATCAGCCAACAGGTTGAGACGCGGCAGAATGCGATTTAGCGCCGTAACGCCCTCTTTCGCCTGCTCAAACTGAATACGCTGCTGCTGGTTATCATTTTCATGATTACTCAACGCACGCTCCAGCTCGACGCGACGGCTGTTGAGTTGGCGGATTTCGGCTTCCGGATCGGACTCAAACGCCACCGCCAGATGGCTGCCGATAAAACGGCTAAATGCCTGATGCAGGCGCTGGGTTTTTTGTACATCAAAGGAGAGCGTAGCAAAACGTTCAGAGAGCACTTCACGCTCGGCATGAAGACTTTCAATACGGCTTTCGCGCGCCGCACGACCAAACAGCGGAACTTCCGGGAAGCGTGAGTAACGCCACTGACGGTCGGCAACTTTCACCACCACCGCTTTTTCCAGCTCATCAACGCTGAACACGCTATCATCGAATGACTGCGGATCACCTTCGATCAGATAGAGATCTTCCGGGCAATCGGTTAAACCTTCCAGTTGTTCGGCAATCTGCGACAGATCCGGCACAACGATCGCGTGGCGAGACGGGCCATATAGCGCAGAGAAGTACGGCGCATCTTCAAGGCTAACGTCGTCATAAATTTCTGACAGCAGCACGCCACCAAAACGTTCTGCCAGCGCATTCAGGCGCTGATCTTCAGAGCCGCCCGGCTGACTTAAACGCTCAATCTCTTCGTCAACGGCGTTTTTACGCGCGCCCACTTCGTCACGTTCAACAATCGCTTCGCGCTCACGCTCCAGCAACTGTTGCATGTATTCAGTGACGTCCTGACTGGAAGTGAACTCTTCACCGCACTGCTCGCTCAACTGATTGAGGCTGTTTTGCGCCGCCAGCCAAACCGGCGCACGCTGCATCAGACTCTGAATGCGTGATTGCAGTTGTTCCTGTTCCTGACGCAGCGCCATGCGCTCTTCACGGGCGTTAGACACGCTGTCAGAAAGAGAGGCAATGCGCGCTTCCAGTTCCTGATGCAGGGCTTCCAGTTCGTCGATATCGAAATTCTTGCCCTGACGTTTGCAGAATTCTGCCAGCAGTCTTTCGGCTTCTTGCTGCTCGCGCAGACGCTGTTCCAGTTCGCTTAAGCGCATCCGTAGCGGCTGAACCTGTTCTGCCAGGTGGCGCTGATCGACCCCTTCGCGCAGCAATTCGCGGGCGACCTCCCACGCTTCGTTACGCGCCAGCGGACCGTTGATTGCTACTACCAATTGATAAGCCTGCTCAAACTGGCTGTGCGCAGTTTGCGCCATACTCATTTTCTGCTCAAGAGAGAGCATTGTTTCGGTCGCTTCCAGCTCTTTCGCCTGGAAGGTTTCCAGCCATTCGGCGGCGCTGTCGGCGGTTAAGTCCGGCAGATGACACAATTCTTTGGCACGATTAAGCGCAGCAATCGCCTGGTTGTACTGGATCGCGCGCGTTTGCTGGACGTCCAGCGCCTGCTGGTAGTCAGCAAGCTGGCTTTTCAGCTCATCCACTTCCAGTTCGGCGGCTTCCGCACGCGCTTCGTTCTCTTCCTGGCGCTCGATGGCTTCTGCCACCACTTCGTTTTGCTCTTCCAGACGGATCTGCAGCTCATCGAGATCCGCTTCGTAACGTTCGATCTTTTCCTGCTGACGCAGTGCAGTCTGCACCAGGTTCAGGTGATCGCTGGCCGCCTGATAATCCGCTTCCAGATCGCCTTCGGCACCGTTGTGCTCTGCCAGCTCACGCGCCATATCGACGTGTTTGTACTGCTCCGCCGCCAGTTGCTGACGCGAAGTATGTAGCTCACGACGAAACTCCAGAGCTTTGTCGAGATGGACACGGCGCTCGTTGGCGTGACGCATGTAGTCCGCCGCCACATAGTTGGTAGCTTCGCTAATCAGATGCTTGAACAAGTCACGGTCAGACTGGGTGACACGAATCGCTTCCAGCGTCATGCGGTTTTCACGCAGCGCCGCTTCCATGTCCTGGAACGCTTTACGCACACCGCTGTTTTCTGGCAGCAGGTAGTCGCGCAGGGAACGGGTAATGGCGCTGGAAATACCGCCGTACAGCGAGGCTTCGATCAGACGATAGAATTTACTACGATCAGAAGCAGAACGCAGACGGCGCGCGATGATGCCCAGATCGAACATCAGCGAATGGTAATCGGTGATGGAGTTGAACTGCTTAAACTGCACGCCTTCCATCGCCTCGAGCTTGTCTTTCAGCTCGTTAAGCGGCAGCACGCGCGCCTGACGTTCGTTCAGGGTTTCGGTCACCAGTTGCGTCGGCTGCACCGACATCGGCAAGCCCTGAATGGCAAACGGTTTGATATCAACTTTACGATCGCGCCCGGCAACCTGTTGTAGACGCACACCAACCACCACGCGCTGGTGGCGCGAGTTGATGGTGTCAAGCATCGAATAACAGACCCCCGCTTTTAGCTTACCGTGCAGGCCTTTATCTCGCGAACCGCTGGTAGCACCGGCTTCCGTGGTGTTACGGAAATGCAACAAGGTCAGGTCGGGGATAAGCGCCGTAACGAACGCCGCCATAGTGGTGGATTTACCCGCACCGTTACCGCCGGAAAGCGTCGTGACCAGCTCATCAAGGTCAAAGGTACGGGCAAAAAAGCCGTTCCAGTTAATCAGCGTCAGTGAGCGAAATTTACCGCGTTCAATCATTATTCTTCCTCTCCGCTATCTGGCTGATTCTCTTCAGTTTCGTCGTTGAGTTGCAGGTGGTTTTCCAGCGACATAGCTTCACCATCGCGAATCAGGCGACGCTGGGCTTCGCGCGGATCGTCGCCCGCACGGACATCCGCACCGAAACGGAACACCGATTCAGTAATGCGGAACTTGCTGCTGTCGTGCCCCATAAACCACACCATGCCTAAGCGGCGCAGACGGTTGAGCGAAGAACGTACTTTTTCCTGCAACTTCTGGCGATCCACGTCCGAACCGGTAGAACGATTGTTTACCAGTTTCAGCAGTTTCGCTTCATCGGCCAGGGTGAGCAGTTCATCATACAATTCCTGCTGAGTAAAAATCCCCTCGTTCGCCAGCCGTTCCGGGCTGAGATAGAGATAACAGAGGATTTTCCCAACCATCATGTCCAGTTCCGACAATACGGAGCGCGGGATAATAGTGGTAGAACGTGGGCGCAAATAGAAAAAACCTTCCGGCGCGCGAATAAGCTCCACGTTATAACGTGCGTAAAACTCTTCCAGATATTCCTGAAAATCCATCAGGAATGCATGATTATCCAGTTCGTCGAGGCCAATATGACGGCCTGAACGTAAGGCGCTATCCAGCGCCGGAAATAACGGATTCGCCAGCGCCTGCGCCAGCTTAACCGGCATCACTTGTTCAATATTTGTCGATGACATGCGCCTGTACCTTGGCTCCGTAATCATTAATCGGCTGCCATTTCGCAGGCAGTCCGGTGAAATCTGCTTGCGCTACGCCGAGGCGTACCGCCTGATCAATAACAATACGCGCAACGTCAAAGTGACGCGCACGTGGATACTGCGCCAGATATTCGCGTACCACCAGACCAAGATCCAGCGGTACTTGTCTGGTTTTGTACACGGCGAGCTGTTCTTCGATGATCGCCGCCAGTTGTTCGCGGATCTCGTTGAACTCTTCGTACTCTAAATCTGGCGGAAGCTCCCCGGTCACTTCTTCGTCGCGCAGTGCCATCTCTTCGTCACGCATATCCAGCAGACGATCGGCATTCGCGTAAGTCAGCGCCCACGGCTCATCAAAATAGGTTTGTACCGACTGACGTAAACGCTGGGCAAAGACGCGGTTTTTATCCATATCGATAGCAGTACGGATAAATTTGTGTACGTGGCGATCGTAGCCAATCCACAAGTCGATAGATTGCTGTCCCCAGCTGATAATACGATCGAGCTTACTTTGCAGATCGAACACCAGACTATCGACAAAATGCAGATCGTCATGCGTCATGGTCGCATCCTGAATGCGCAACAGGTTAGCCTGCAATTTGTCACCTGCCGCTTCCAGCGTATCCTGCAATTCACGCAGCGTACCGGAGGTTTCTGAAAGCAACAATTCGCAGCTGGAGATCGCCGCCCGCCAGTCTTTATTCAGCAACTGAGCGATGTCATCTTTCACCTGCTGCTGCTGCTCATCCATCAGACGTTGCGTCAGATCGATGCTGTCGAAAATTTCTGCTACAGAATATTTCAGCGGCGCATAGACATTGCGGTGCCAGTGAAACTCATCACCGCCCTCTTCTGCCGCATCCGCCGCACGCTTCAGTTCGCCTGCAACGATCGACAACTGCATAGAAAGACGCAGCGTAGAAAACTCGCGCTGACGGATATAGTAGTCAGTAATGCCGATGCCGAGCGGCGTCAGACGATATATAGCGTTCCCTTCCGCCTGCTCACTGGTAAAGCGGTTCAGCAGACGTTGACGCACCATGTCGTTGATCGCGTTGTTGGCGCGCACGCCGATGGTTTCGCTGGTTTGCTCAAACGCATCACTCACATGGCGGAATGCATCCACCAGCTCGCCTTCACTCATCTCACCATCCAGACGCTCGCCATTCAGCGTGGCAACCGCCAGCAGAAAAGAGAGTCGGTCTACCGGCAGCGAGATGGAGAAGTCATTTTTTCTGGCCCAGGCAACCAGTTCGGGGACTGTCTGGGAAAATTCACTCATACTTTATCCTTGCTCTGCGGTTTGCGCGCGGTGACATGAATATAACGCCCCAGGCTGATATACGGTTCCTGGCGGCAATAACGCGTTTCTAATTCAAGTAATGCTTCGTAGCAGTCGCGCTGCTGGTGCTTTTCACGCAGATAATCATGAAACACGCGAACGCCGGTTTTACCCATAATTTGCCAGCCAGCTTCTTCCAGCCACTGATATACCTGCGCCGGGTCGCGTGGATAGTCTGGCGAAAGCGTCCGTTTTTTCTTTTTCGGCATTCCCGCCTGCACGTAATCAAAATTCCCTGCGACCATGTTATGCATCAGCAAGCCGTGCGCATTGTAGAACATTAATGACAACATGCCGCCTGGGCGCAACACTGACCACAATGTTTGCAATACGCTGCGGGGGTCAGCCACCCATTCCAGCACCGCATGGAACAATATCAGATCAACGGGCGTTTCCAAATGCGAAGCAACGTCCTGAGCGGCGCAATGTATAAATTGCATGTTGTCGCTCACACCTTTAGCTTCTGCCGCCTGCTTTGCGCGGTCGATCATCTGGGCGGAGAGATCGCATAAAATGACCTGATGCCCACGTTCGGCCATTTTGATCGCGGTCTGTCCTTCACCACCACCGGCATCCAGTACGCACAGTTTGTGCGGCTCCATATCCACCAGCACACGATCGAGATCCTGCCACAGAATAGCCTGCCGAAGCTGTCCTTTGGTGGTGCCGTAAATGTTACGGGAAAACTTTTCCGCAATGTCATCAAAATTGCGATCCTGCATTGCTTTCTCCACCGGTTGGCTAAGACGTTTTCTGATAAAGGCGCTATTTTGTCACAGCCACGGCGAGAATGAACCCGTCTGGTGTAATATCACTGCCGATCCCTCGCTATATGGTTAAAAAAGGAACCAGAAAGGATGCTTTTTACACTGAAAAAAGTGATTGGCGGTATGCTACTGCCACTTCCGCTAATGTTGTTGATTATCGGTGTGGGTCTGGTGCTACTGTGGTTTAGCCGTTTTCAAAAAACCGGAAAGATATTTATTAGCGCCGGATGGCTGGCGCTTTTGTTATTAAGTTTGCAACCAGTAGCCGACCGCCTGCTGCGTCCCATCGAAAGTACTTATCCGACATGGAATAATGCACAAAAAGTGGACTATATCGTGGTGCTCGGAGGTGGTTATACCTGGAACCCGCAGTGGGCACCAAGTTCAAATTTAATCAATAATAGTTTGCCGCGCCTGAATGAAGGTATTCGTTTATGGCGCGAGAATCCGGGATCAAAACTGATCTTCACGGGAGGCGTGGCAAAAACCAATACGGTGAGTACAGCCGAAGTGGGTGCCAGAGTAGCGCAATCGCTGGGCGTACCGCGCGAACAAATTATTACGCTGGATTTGCCAAAAGATACCGAAGAAGAAGCAGCCGCAGTGAAACAGGCAATTGGTGACGCCCCTTTCCTGCTGGTGACATCTGCGTCTCATTTGCCGCGCGCGATGATCTTTTTCCAACAGGAAGGTCTGAATCCGCTGCCAGCCCCGGCGAATCAGCTGGCAATCGACTCACCGCTTAATCCGTGGGAACGGGCAATTCCCTCTCCGGTCTGGTTGATGCATAGCGACCGAGTCGGCTATGAAACGCTTGGTCGCATCTGGCAGTGGCTGAAAGGTTCGTCAGGCGAGCCAGGGAAGGAGTGATTTTGATGCCAGATCGAAGTTGCGCCGGCTAAACCGTCCGGTATTGACCAGTTGCGCAACTTCATCCCATAACACATACAGCCAACGCCGCCAGATGAACGACTCCGCCACTGGCGCGCGTTGCAGGTAACTCCAGAGTAAATCTTCTGCCAGAGTGTTATCCATCAACCGGAACAACTCATACTCACGTGGCGCCCAAAGCATGAGGCCCGGCCCTACCATCGCCAGTAATTGATCGCTACGAGAATCTTTCAACATGCTGCGCAAACAGAAATTGCCATGGATCAGCACACAATTGTCGTTAAATCCTTCAAATAATGCCGGAAGACATTCGCGGGTGCGGAACAGGATACGCTTATCCTGCATCGTTAGACCGGTGTTATGGAACTGATTGAGCGTGGTCCATAGCACTTCAACATGTTGCCGATACCATGAGGGCCAGAAATTTTCCTGAGTATTGTCGACTGCACCGACGCAACCGCGACTGTCCTGTCGGTGCCAGGCCAGCAGAGCTTCAACAATTTGCTCTTTCAGATGATCCCAACGTTCCGGTGTACGCGCGGGTGCTTCCACAGAAACACCACGCATCCGCTCCAGTAACAGGATATCGGGGCCAGGATGTTCTTCGTGTGTCATCACGCCATAGATGGTTGGCATACGAATAGTCCCACTGCGTGCCAGCATGGTGGTTTTCCATGCCAACTGGCGGGCTTGTCCTGGCGTACTAAAGCTTCTCGCCATTAACGGCATTGGGTTTCCCTGGCTGTCATACAAAGCCCACAACGCCGTATCTGCTTTTTCATTGACGCACTCAATACGACTGAGTTTTTCGCCCAGTAAATGGCTTAATTCGGCACGCAGCTGTTCCATTCAGATTACCCTCATAAAAGCTACTGCCTTCATAATGAGCGCCAATGTAAAAGATGTCACCTGAATGAGATCAATTGTTGAAAAGAAAAATGAGGAAAATCGTAACGGTACGACACTCCCCCAAAATCAGGTGGAGTGTCGTGAAATTAGCTTAGAGCATTTCAGCGCGAACGCGCTCGAGATCTTCAGGGGTATCCACTCCTGTACCAGGAACTTCCTGGGCAACAGCAACGTGGATTTTTTCGCCATACCACAGTACGCGAAGCTGCTCTAACATTTCGATGTGTTCTAACGGACTTGGCTGCCAGTTGACATAACGACGGATAAAGCCTGCACGGTAGCCATAAATACCAAGATGACGCAGGAAGTTATCACCAACGGTTTCCAGACCTTTTGCAAAACGATCACGATCCCACGGAATGGTGGCACGTGAGAAGTAAAGCGCATAACCTTCAGCGTCAAGCACCACTTTAACCGCATTCGGATTAAAGGCTTCTTCCGCACTGTGGATAGGTACAGCAAGGGTTGCCATGCCTACTTCACGCTGGGCGAGATTATCAGCAACCTGACGAATGATTGTCGCAGGGATCATTGGCTCATCGCCCTGCACATTAACAATCACCGTGTCGTCGCTGAACGCGCATTTTTCGACAACTTCCGCCAGGCGTTCGGTGCCTGACTGATGATCGGCGCGCGTCATGCACACTTCCCCCCCAGCAGCTTCAACAGCGCGGGCAACATCTTGATGATCGGTTGCGACAATGATGCGATCGGCTCCTGACTCGCGGGCGCGGTCAAGAACATGAACGATCATCGGCTTACCGTTAATATCGACCAACGGTTTACCTGGCAGACGCGTAGAAGCGTAGCGTGCAGGAATAATCACCACAAAACTCATGATTTACTCTCATCAGCAGTCAGCACGCGGGCTTCCGTTTCCAACAGCACAGGGATGCCATCGCGCAGCGGGAAAGCCAGGTTATCCAGTTTGCAAATCAGTTCTTGTTTTTCCTGGTTATACCAAAGTTTGCCGTTGCAAACCGGGCAGGCAACGATTTCGAGCAGACGATGATCCATAGTTCCTCCAGATGGATCGGGTTATGAATGCATAAATCTTATCATAATCATTTATGCCCAGGGGGCTATTTCCCAGCCTGTGCGGCAATCACTAAAGAGACCGTGTGGGCAGCCCCCTAATGTCACTCGCGTTGCCTGCTGCCAGCCAGCAAAATCGGTAATCGCCTGGCGCAATCCTTTTTGAAGAGAAGCAGTCAGTTTGATGCCATCCTGTAACCAAAGGGAGATAACTTCAAGGACGCCCGTCTGGCGATGCATTTTGGCATCCATTCGCCCGACTAATTGTCCACGATGCAGTAACGGCAGAACGAAATAGCCATACTGACGTTTCGGTGCCGGCGTGTAGCATTCCAGCCGGTAGCTAAAATCAAAGAGTTGCTCTGCACGTTTACGATCCCAGACGACAGGGTCAAAGGGTGACAGTACAGTGCTATGCGTCGCGGTGAGTTTTCCCGCGAGAGCTGTTTCGAGAAGAGGCAACAAATCAGTATGCAGCCAGAGTTGTCCTAACCTCTCCACATTTACGGGGATAATTTTCCGCTGTTCAGCACGCACATCACGCCAGGCAGCCAGCGCCGGGCGTTTAAGGCGATAGTAATCTGTCAGCCACTGTTCGCGAAATATTCCCAGGCTACGCGCGCTGTTATCCAGCATCGTGATTTCTGCTTCTGTTTGCGAAACGAGGCCACACTTATCATCCCAGTGCGGCATGACGCGATGGGTTAAATCATAAATGCGCTGGAAATTACGCCTTTCAATCACCATAACCTTTCCAGCAGTAAACAGCCCTTCCAGATGGCGTTTATGCGGCTTCCACTCCCACCAACCGCTTGCCCCTTTGCGGGGATGAGCAAAATCGGCTGAACGTACGGGTCCGTTATCCTGAATGTACTGAAGTAACTGTTCAATTTCTTTCGCATGTTCCCGCATCCAGGCGTCTTGATATTTCCAGCCCATTTTTTCTGGCGCCAGCATCCGGTGGCGAATGAGATGAAAATCACTACGCGGCATAAAGCAGGCTTCATGCGCCCAGTATTCCATTAATTCGCCATGCGCCAGCGACTCGTCCAGCCACTGCGGAGGATAATTACCCAGACGACTAAAAAGCACCAAATAAGGGCTGCGGGCAACGATATTGATAGTGTCGATTTGCAGCAAGGACATGCGGGAAATAGCTGCCAGAATATCTTGCGGCAACGCGCGACGACGAGATTTTTTTAACAGGCCTTGCGCAGCGAGATGAAGATTACGCGCATCAGCAAGAGAGATATACGGCAGCGTCATTCATGGCTCCATCAATTGAACGCTGCTGCTGCGAATTAGTTGCCAGAAGCCAGCGAGGAAAGTTGCGCGAGCAGTTTCTCTGGCTCAGCGCCCGAAAACTGTGCGTCAACGGGCAAATACCACCAATTTTCTTCTGCAAAGCCCCGGCATTTCACCGCATCTTTTTCAGTCATAACCAGTGTTTGCCCGGCACTTAACAATGCGCTGACATCCACATGATTCAAAGACTGATGATCGGACAACGGCACACATTTTTCCGGTTGCACACCACACATATTCAGCGTGGCAAAAAAGCGCGGCGGATGACCAATCCCCGCCATTGCCACCACATGTTCAAGCTGTGCAATGTCACAACGAGCACCGGTACGCAAATTCACTGCCTGACCCGGTATTAAATTCATCGGAATTTCACCATCACGCGGTACGCCGCCATTGACGATTACCGCATCAACCGATTTTAAACGCCCGGCTCGCTCACGCATTGGCCCCGCAGGCAGCCACCAGCCATTGCCAAAGCGACGCACACCATCAATGACGACAATTTCCACATCTCGTGCCAGACGATAATGTTGTAGACCGTCGTCGGTTACGATGAGCTGCACATCAGGATGTTGCGCAAGAATGGCTTTTACCGCATCAGAACGGACGGGAGAAACTGCAACAGGCGCGCCAGTACGCTGATAAATCAACACAGGTTCATCACCCGCCTGTGCTGTGGTGGTCTCTGCCGACAATAACATCGGATACGACTCGGCCTTACCGCCATAGCCCCGGGATACAACACCAACACGAACACCGCGTTTTTGCAGTTGTTCTACCAGCCAGACAACGACCGGTGTTTTCCCGTTACCACCTGCGGTGAGATTACCGACTACCACAACAGGCACTGGGGCACGCCATGCGCGCTTCAGTTTTAGTTTATAGCAAAGACGGATAGCGCCACTCACCAGGCCATACAACCAGGAGAGTGGCAGCAACAGCCGCCACAAAGGGGATTCACCAGACCAGATTTTTTCGATCATTGACCAAATTGCATTTTGTGAAGTTGCGCGTAGACACCACGGTGCTCAAGCAAATCGTTATGCGTGCCGCGTTCCACAATGACACCATCCTCAACGACCACAATTTCGTCTGCCTTTTCAATGGTAGACAAACGGTGAGCAATCACCAGTGAGGTACGGTTTTTCTGTAGCTCGTCAAGCGCCGCCTGAATCGCACGTTCGGATTCTGTATCCAGCGCCGAGGTGGCTTCATCAAGGATCAGAATAGGGCTGTCACGCAACAAAGCTCGAGCGATAGCGATACGCTGGCGCTGACCGCCAGAGAGCAACACGCCGTTTTCACCAATCACCGTATCAAGACCGTTATCCATCTTATTGATAAAGTCCATGGCATAAGCCATACGCGCCGCTTCTTCAATTTGCTCACGGCTGTACTGGTCTGTACGTGCGTAAGCAATGTTGTTGGCAACCGTATCGTTAAACAAATGGACATTCTGCGATACCAGTGCAACCTGGTTACGTAACGACGCCAGGGTATACTCGCGCAGATCGTGACCATCCATCAGGATTTCGCCTTCATCAATATCGTAGAAACGCGTGATTAGGCTGGCGATAGTTGATTTACCCGAACCCGAACGCCCTACCAGAGCCACTGTTTTCCCTGCTGGGATCTTCAGGTTGATATTACGCAGCGCAGGGACTTCGCGCCCCGGGTAGGTAAAGGTGACATTGCGAAATTCGACGTCGCCAGTAGCACGCTCAATCTCGCGTTTACCTTCGTCTTTCTCCTGTTCACTATCCAGAATGGTAAACAGCGTCTGACAGGCCGCCATACCACGCTGGAATTGGGCGTTAACGTTGGTCAGCGATTTCAGCGGACGCATCAGTGCAATCATCGAAGAGAAGACAACGGTGATCGTACCGGCTGTCAGGCTATCCATTACACTTGGGAAGCTCGCGGCGTAGAGAACAAATGCCAGCGCCAGAGAGGCAATCAGCTGAATGATCGGGTCAGAGATGGAAGAGGCAGATACCATCTTCATTCCCTGCAAACGCATCTTGTTGCTGACCTTATCAAAACGCTTCGTTTCTACTTCCTGGCCGCCAAAAATCAATACTTCTTTGTGGCCTTTCAGCATCTGTTCAGCACTGGTGGTCACCTGCCCCATTGTGTTCTGCATGTTTTTGCTGATGCTGCGAAAACGCTTCGATACGATACGAATCGCAATCGAGACGATCGGCGCCAGCACAATCAAAATGATCGACAACTGCCAGCTGTAATAGAACATCATGGCGAACAGACCGATAATGGAAGCACCTTCACGCACCACCGTAATCAGCGCGCCGGAAGACGACGAAGCAACCTGTTCAGAATCGTAAGTAATACGTGAAAGCAGTGTCCCGGTTGACTGTTTGTCAAAAAATGACACCGGCATTCCCATCATGTGGCCGAACAGACGGCGACGCATGGTCATTACCACTTTTCCTGATACCCAGGAAATGCAGTAACTGGAAATATAACTGGTGATACCACGTAAAATCATCAGCCCAATAACCACCAGCGGCATCCACATCAGCACGGAGCGATCGGTTTTACCAAAGCCATCATCGAGAAGTGGCTTAAGGAGCGATAACATGAAGGTATCGCTGGCTGCGTTGAGAATTAACGCTATGCCCGCCACGATCAGACCCGCTTTAAAAGGCGCAATGGTTGGCCACAGTCGGCGGAATGTCTGCCACGTAGAGAGATCTTTGTCGTTATGCATTCAAAAAACCAGCATTTGTTGAAATAGCCGCATATTCTACCCGTTATCCACTGGCACGCCAAACCACTGATGATACCAACGAGGTAAAATTTGCTCCCTTAGGCTGCGTACCTGCCAGCCTTGCGCTGAAAAATCGACGGTTATTTGCCCCTGATGCGAGGTATCAACCCATTGATATCCCTGAAGTTCATAGCGTATTTTAACTTTGCTGGAGGGTAGTCGCCATGCGTTATAGCGCGATGCCGATGCCAGTGCCACTTTTCCATTCACACGCTGAATTAATGGCAATGATGATGAGGTATTACTGCCATGATGGGGCACCTGAAGTAATGTTGCCTGCACGTGTTGCCAGTAACGACTTAGCATTTTTTGTTCAGCGAGTGCTTCAATATCACCGGTTAAAAGAATGCTATACGTTCCGTCATCAACCTTAACCACACAGGAATGGTTATTTCCTTTATCGTTGCTACCTTGTAAAGGCCAGTGTGCGCTAAAACGTAATCCTTGCCACTGCCACGCTTCACCGCGCACACAGGGCTGATGATGTTCCCAGTTTAAAGGGCTTCTGACCCATAACGTCGGCCAGACACGTAATATCGAGTCCAGCCCTCCCCGATGATCCAGATGTTCATGACTCAGAATGACGCCTTCCGGTTCAAGGTTATGCCAGCGTAGCCAGGGGACAATCAGTTGTTGCCCGCTGTCACCTTCTGGCCAGGCGAGGCCCGTATCATAGAGAATCGCTTTGCCGTTTCGCGCAATCACCATTGCCAGCCCTTGCCCGACATCAAGCATATACACCTGCCACTCGTCAGACCGTGTTTTTTGCCACAGTGGACAACACATCATAATGCCTCCAGCCACGCACAGCGCAGGCAACGTTCGCCATGCGTTTAGTCGCCATCCTACCAGTAATAACCAGGGAGAAAATGATAGCCATTGCCAACGTTCAGCAACGTTGACCCATCCTTCTGGCAAGCTCTTTAACAACCAGAAAAGTAAAGCCAAAGATCTGTCGGCCAGAAACCATAATCCTTGTTCCACGATTAATGGTCCGCTTAAATGCACTATCATCGCGGCGAGAATCAACGGAACCGTGATAAATGTCACTAAGGGAATAGCGAACAAATTTGCTATAAACGAGGTCAGACTAATGCCATGAAATATGACTATTTGCACTGGCATGAGCAGAAGCGTTATTCCCAGTTGCAGATGGATGAAGGAAACAATAGCGCGCAATACTGGCGGCAGCGACCAGACCGGACAGGGAAACCACTGATACCAAAAAATCAGCGCCGCCACCGCTGCAGCAGAGAGCCACAAACTTTGTGAAAGGATGGCAACAGGATCCATTAGCAATATTGCCGCAAGGCAGCATAACCAGACATCCCAGCCACTCCATTGTCGCCCACTTAACTTGAGCATTCCCCACGTTGCAAGCGCCACGATGGTACGCAGTGCCGGAGGTTGCATACCAGTCAACCAGGCATAAAAAGCGGCACAGAAAATTCCGCCAATTAATGGCATCTGCCAGTGGATCCAATGACCAGGGAGGAAAATTTGCCCACCGCGAATGAGCCCGGCTGCCAGCAACGCCGCAAAAGCGATGTGCAATCCCGATATCGCCATTAAATGCGCTGTACCAGTATTGCGCATAATATCTTTGATTTCTTTGGGCACAGATAACCGTTCACCCATACCTAAGCCAAGAATCACCGCTTTCCACAGATAAGGTTGCAGGGTCGTTTGCAAAGAGGCCAGATATTGCGCCCGCAGACTACACCCCGGTTCAATGATTCTTGCCTGAAGAAAACGCCCGGTTAGAGGCTGGTGCTGGGCAATAGCATAACGCTGGCTGTCAAAGCCACCATCATTAAGCTGACCGTGAACCGCACGAACTCTGAGTTTCATTGACCATTGTTGTCCGGCACAA
Organism: Escherichia sp. MOD1-EC5433; assembly: GCF_002966005.1. Taxonomy (NCBI): domain Bacteria; kingdom Pseudomonadati; phylum Pseudomonadota; class Gammaproteobacteria; order Enterobacterales; family Enterobacteriaceae; genus Escherichia; species Escherichia sp. MOD1-EC5433. Next base: position 223,671 of record NZ_PTRL01000008.1, read on the forward strand.
ACCACTTGTGGCAGATACTCGCCATACAGCACAATGCCTGGCGCAGGGAAAAGACGTCGACCTTGTAGATGGGTAATTTGAGCGTAATGAGTGGTTATGCCGTCAGTAGCAGTAATCTCGACAATTGCATCCTGCGTCGCGCCAGTTAAGTTTTCTCCTGCCCACAAAATTTGCTTTGCCGCCAATATGCCCCAAAGGAAAAACAGCAATGTCAGCGTGAAATAACGAACGGCTTTAACAGGAATAAATGCCAGTACGCAGGCGAAGACGGTCAGACTCGCAAGGGTTAATGTCCCAGGCAATTGTGGCAAAATCAGCAGCGGAAAAATTCCGCAAATAATGCATACGCCAACTGTCGTTATTTTCATGCACCCCTCCCTGTTTTCGGAAAGTGTGCAACTTTGTTGAACGGTTGTCTGGCGGGAGTTTTGCGTTCCCCGAGACAGGTTCAGAAGAATTTAACGGGAATGTGAAAACTACACAAAACGCTGCGAGGCAGCTTCCAGTTCCAGATTACAGAAATGAAAAAAGCACCCGACAGGTGCTTTTCTCGCGTTCAAGTTTGAGTGAAAACTTAACCGTAAATATTGGCGCGATCGCGCAGTTCTTTTCCTGGTTTAAAGTGAGGAACGTATTTTCCTTCCAGTTCTACTTTATCGCCAGTCTTCGGATTACGTCCGGTACGTGGTGCGCGGTAGTGCAAAGAGAAACTGCCGAAACCGCGGATTTCAATACGCTCGCCCTGCGCAAGAGTCGAGGCCATATGCTCCAGCATCTCTTTTACTGCATCTTCAACCGTCTTAGCGGGAATGTGCGATTGCTGGGTGGCAAGTCTTTCTATCAATTCTGACTTGGTCATGATTCCTCCGGTTCCTTAAAGGCAAATTAAGCGGCTGCTGTTGCTGCATTGATTAAGGGCGGCCGTAGCCGCCCTTAGTGCTTGATTACAGGACGAAACCTGCAATCTGTCAAGTAAACTCAACAAACTTCGGAATAAAAATCCCGAAGAGTCAGAGAATTACTCGCCTTTAGCTGCTTTGAAAGCTTCAGCCATTGCGTTGTTGGAGAAGTTTGCATCTTCCTGTTTGTTAACAGTTGCGATTGCATCTTTCTCGTCAGCTTCGTCTTTCGCACGAACAGACAGGCTGATTGCGCGGTTTTTACGATCAACGCCGGTGAATTTAGCTTCAACTTCGTCGCCAACGCTCAGAACCAGGGTAGCGTCTTCAACGCGGTCACGGGATGCTTCAGAAGCACGCAGGTAACCTTCAACGCCGTCAGCCAGTTCTACGGTTGCGCCTTTAGCGTCAACTGCAGTTACTTTACCAGTTACGATAGCGCCTTTCTTGTTCAGAGCAACCCAGTTGTTGAACGGATCTTCTGCGAGCTGTTTAACGCCCAGGGAGATACGTTCACGTTCTGCGTCAACTTGCAGAACAACTGCAGCGATTTCGTCGCCTTTTTTGTATTCACGAACTGCTTCTTCGCCTGCAACGTTCCAGGAGATGTCAGACAGGTGAACCAGGCCGTCGATGCCGCCGTCCAGGCCGATGAAGATACCGAAGTCAGTGATAGACTTGATTTTACCTTCAACACGGTCGCCCTTGTTGTGGGTTTCCGCGAACTGCTGCCACGGGTTAGCTTTGCACTGTTTCAGACCCAGGGAGATACGACGACGTTCTTCGTCGATATCCAGAACCATAACTTCCACTACATCGCCAACGTTAACAACTTTAGACGGGTGGATGTTTTTGTTGGTCCAATCCATTTCGGAAACGTGTACCAGGCCTTCAACGCCTTCTTCGATTTCAACGAAGCAGCCGTAGTCGGTCAGGTTGGTCACGCGACCAGTCAGTTTAGTACCTTCCGGATAACGTTTAGCGATAGCTACCCACGGATCTTCGCCCAGCTGTTTCAGGCCCAGGGATACACGGGTACGTTCGCGGTCGAACTTCAGCACTTTAACAGTGATTTCGTCGCCCACGTTGACGATTTCGCTCGGATGCTTAACGCGTTTCCAGGCCATGTCAGTGATGTGCAGCAGGCCGTCAACGCCGCCCAGATCAACGAATGCACCGTAGTCAGTGAGGTTCTTAACGATACCTTTAACTTCCATGCCTTCCTGCAGGTTTTCCAGCAGCTGATCGCGCTCTGCGCTGTTTTCGGATTCGATAACGGCACGACGAGAAACAACAACGTTGTTGCGCTTCTGATCCAGCTTGATTACTTTGAATTCAAGCTCTTTGCCTTCCAGGTGCAGAGTGTCACGCACCGGACGAACGTCTACCAGAGAACCTGGCAGGAACGCACGAATACCGTTCAGCTCAACAGTGAAGCCGCCCTTAACTTTGCCGTTGATAACACCGGTAACAGTTTCAGCATCTTCGTAAGCTTTTTCCAGCGTGATCCAGGCTTCGTGACGTTTAGCTTTCTCACGGGACAGCAGAGTTTCACCGAAGCCGTCTTCTACTGCGTCCAGAGCAACGTCAACTTCGTCACCTACCTGGATTTCCAGCTCGCCCTGGGCGTTTTTGAACTGCTCAGCCGGGATGGCAGACTCAGATTTCAGACCAGCGTCAACCAGTACTACGTCTTTGTCGATAGCAACAACAACGCCACGAACGATAGAACCCGGGCGGGTTTCGATTTCTTTTAAGGACTCTTCAAAGAGTTGAGCAAAAGATTCAGTCATGTTTAATCTTCAGGTTTATATTTAACGTCCACCTGGCTCCGTGCCGGATGGGGTTGTTTAACATACCCGCTGTCATTCCATTGCAACGGGGGTACTGCAAATTCGGTCGCTTATGCGAGAGCCAATTTTTGGCGCGCGTAGTGTAACGCTTTTTCAATTACTTGCTCAATGCTTAAGGTGGTGGAATCCAACACTAAAGCATCGGCTGCCGGAACCAGAGGCGCTACCGCACGATTACGATCGCGGTCATCGCGTTCTTTGATCTCGGCCAAAAGGCGTTCAAAGTTAACACTAAAGCCCTTCTCCTGCAACTGTAGCATTCGGCGATGCGCACGTTCTTCCGAAGAGGCGTCAAGGAAAATTTTCACTGGCGCATCAGGGAATACAACTGTTCCCATGTCGCGACCATCGGCAATCAGGCCTGGCAATTCACGAAACGCACGTTGGCGACGCAATAATGCTTCACGAACACGAGGAAATGCGGCGACTTGTGAAGCGGCATTCGCCACTTCCTGAGTACGAATTTCACCGCTGACATCTTCCCCTTCGAGGATCACTTCCAGATTGCCATTGGTCGACACAAAACGTACATCCAGGTGGGATGCCAGCGGCACCAGAGCGTCTTCTGACGCCACATCAACATGGTGATGTAATGCCGCCAGCGCCAGTACGCGATAAATTGCACCCGAGTCCAGCAGATGCCATTGCAACGCTTCCGCCATAGCCTTACACAAGGTGCCTTTCCCTGCACCGCTTGGGCCATCAATGGTAATAACCGGGGCAATTGCCGTCATCTTTATCTCCTTAAAACAGGCGTACCGTTAACATAACCGCGCGCATTATACGCGTCGGCGCCACAAATCGTTAACGTTGTGTGCAAAAACCAGTTTTGTCTGTATTCAGATGGGGATTTATTGCGCAATTATAGCGGGCTGGCAGAAGACCAGCCCGAAAGATGACAATGATTTACTTACCAGAGGCGATACGATCACGGATATGTTGCGCACGCTCTGTTGATGGTGGGTGAGAGTCAAACATGGACTGGGTACGACCGCCATCCAGGCTAGCCAGTTTTTCAAAGCTACCGACCAGTCCCTGGGTGCTGATGCCACGTTTCTTCAGCAGATCAAAGGAGAAATCATCTGCTTCAGACTCTTTATCGCGGGAGTATTTAGCATTGATAGCGCCTTCTGCGATATCACCTAATTGTGAACGGGAAAGCTGGGAAGCAACACCGCTGGTGGCGGAAATAGCATCACGTGCGGCAACGATCGCATAAGAGGCTTTCATTTCAGCCAGCGAGTGACCCAACGCAACGTGCCCCAGTTCATGACCCAGAACCCCTTCAATTTCGTTGTCGTTCATCATGTCCATCAGGCCACTGTAGACACGAACACAGCCGTTCGCCATCGCCCATGCGTTGACGTCGCTGGTCATATAAACCTTATAGTTGACCGGCGTGCCGTTAATATTGTTACCCAATGCTTTGGCGATTTTTGCCAGACGTTTACCGTACTTGCTGGATTTACTTGCGACTTGATTGCCGCTGTCCATTTCGGCACAGCCCTGATTGGCAATCGCTTTTGCATCGGCATCGCTTAACGTTGCTGCTTTATATGCATTTAAACCGGAGCTGATAGCCATATTGGTATCAATACCGTGGGTATTTTGACACCCTGTCAGTAATGCTGCAGAGGTCGCAATCGCCAGCAGTAATTTAGTATTCTTCATGTGAATCATCCGTTGATTAATCATATATAAATATTATGTATCAACAACTTACATTGACAGTTAACGCTACCATCAATAAAAATGGTTCACAATGTCCGAAAAAAAACGCCGACAATGCGCCGACGTTTTGATAAAGAAAGATTTGGCTATTTATTGCCCGTTCTTCATTCAGGCTGCCTGGCTAATCCGCGCCAGTTGCTCGAAATAATCCGGAAATGTTTTGGCCGTACATTTTGGGTCAAGAATCGTCACCGGCGTATCTGACAAGGCCACCAGCGAGAAACACATCGCCATGCGGTGATCGTTATAAGTGGCGATCTCGGCAAAGTTCAGTTTTTCCGGCGGCGTAATGCGAATGAAGTCATGCCCCTCTTCCACTTCAGCCCCCACTTTTCGCAGTTCAGTCGCCATCGCAAAAAGACGATCCGTCTCTTTAACGCGCCAGTTATAAATATTACGCAGCGTTGTGGTGCCTTTCGCAAACAGCGCCGCCGTCGCGATAGTCATCGCCGCATCGGGAATATGGTTCATATCCATATCGATAGCGTTCAGTTCACCACGAGTGCAGGAAATATAATCATCGCCCCAGCTAATGGCCGCCCCCATTTTTTCCAGCACATCAGCAAAGCGAATATCACCCTGCATACTGTTGCGTCCAATGCCGGTCACTTTTACAGTGCCACCTTTGATCGCTGCTGCGGCAAGGAAGTAAGACGCAGAGGAGGCATCGCCTTCTACCAAATAAGTCCCCGGTGACTGATAAGACTGCCCGCCTTTTACGACAAATTTTTGATAGTGCTGATTTTCAATTTCAACACCAAACGTCTTCATCAGGTTGAGCGTGATGTCGATATAAGGTTTAGAAACCAGTTCACCTTTAATACGAATAACCGTATCTTCCGGCGCAAGCGGCGCGGTCATTAACAGTGCGGTAAGGAACTGGCTGGAAACGGAGCCATCAACTTCTACGTTGCCCCCCACAAAACCACCCTGTAAACGCAGCGGTGGGTAGTTTTCTTGTTCCAGGTAAGTAATTTTCGCCCCGCCCTGGAGCAGCGCATCCACCAGATGACCGATCGGGCGCTCTTTCATACGAGGCTCACCAGTCAGGACAATATCATTACTTCCCAGACAAAGTGCTGCCGCCAGCGGGCGCATCGCAGTGCCCGCATTACCAAGGAACAACTCCAGCGCATTTTCTGCGTCTAATGGACCGCCGTTACCGATGATTTCGCAGCGCGTACGATCGGCAGAAAGCGTATAGCTCACCCCCAATGCCTGCAACGCATTCAGCATATGACGAACATCATCGCTATCCAGCAGATTGGTTAATACTGTTTTGCCGTGTGCTAATGCCGCCAGCAATAAAGCGCGGTTAGAAACGCTCTTGGAACCAGGCAGATTAATAGTGCCATCGACACGGGCGATGGGGTGTAACGTCAGGGATTCCATGAACTCAACTCTCTACAACAGAAATAAAAACCCCACAGGCTGGCTGTGGGGATTAAGCAAAATTTCGGCATTAGCCGTGACGGCGTTCGAACTCAACCATGAAGTCTGTCAGAGCTTTAACACCTTCCAGCGGCATCGCGTTATAAATAGACGCGCGCATTCCGCCGACAACACGATGACCTTTCAGCGCATGAAGGCCAGCCGCAAAAGACTCTTCAAGGAACAATTTGTCGAGCGCACTGTCCGCCAACTGGAACGGCACGTTCATCCGCGAACGGTTAGCTTTCGCCACATCATTACGGTAGAAATCGCTGTTATCAATCACGCCATACAGCAGTTCTGCTTTTTGCTGATTGATATTATCCATTGCAGCCACACCACCGTTCGCTTTTAGCCATTTGAAGACCAGGCCAGATAAGTACCAGGCAAACGTAGGCGGTGTGTTAAACATGGAGTCGTTATCGTTGAGGATGGAATAATCCAGAATCGACGGGCAGGCGATATTTGCTTTACCCAGCAAGTCTTCGCGAACAATAACGATCGTCAGGCCAGCCGGGCCGATATTTTTCTGCGCACCAGCGTAAATCACGCCGTAACGGCTGACATCAATCGGACGGGAAAGAATCGTTGAAGAGAAGTCGGCAGCGACCACCACATCTTTACCGAAGTCTGGCGTTTCGTCGATGGCGATACCGTCGATGGTTTCATTCGGGCAGTAATGCATATAAGCAGCATTATCAGAGAGTTGCCATTCACGCATTGGCTTAACCGCGCGCAGGCCATCAACAGTCACTTTGGCGTCAAACACATTTGGCGTGCAGTATTTTTTCGCTTCTTTGATGGCGCTTGCCGCCCAGTAGCCTGCATCAACATAATCTGCTGTGGTTTTATCACCAAGAATATTCAGAGGTACAGCAGCAAACTGACCGCGACCGCCGCCGTGGCAGAATAATACTTTGTAGTTGGAGGGGACGTTAAGAAGATCGCGAAAATCCTTCTCGGCTTCCTCTGCAACCTGAATGAACTCTTTGCCACGGTGGCTCACTTCCATCACCGACGTGCCAAGACCGTTCCAGTCGCGCAGTTCCTGTTGAGCCTGTTTAAGCACCTCTGCCGGTAACATTGCCGGACCAGAACTAAAATTGAAGATTTGAGCCATTTCCCCTCACCACGTTGCGTTGCTATTAACCCCCGGTCAATCGATTGCGACCGCAGGTAATACGTTATTCCTGTGGCTATCGGTTTTATCATTCAGTGACACGCATCGCAATGGGTAAAACCGTTGCGCGCAAAAATGCGGCACGCGTCACACAATATAAAATCTCGAATCATTGTCAAAAAACCGATGTTTTTGCTGTCAGGTCACCCGTTTTACCCGACTTGCCTTCGTCCATTCTGGATTTGCACAGCGCGGACATAATTGTTTTTCACCCGCGTTCATGTGAATGATTTCACTGCAACGGATGCAGGCATAGTCCGCCGACTCCGGCACCACTTTATAACGTTGGGTACAATCACTGGGTAAAATAAGCAACCCCGGCTTCACCTTGTCATCTTCAAAGAAATAGACGCTGATTTCACCGTTGGTTTCAAGAATAGCCAGGCGTACCTGTCCAAGTTGTTCCACACCACGCAGTCGCAGCTCCATAAAAAACTCAAATTCCGTCATGTTGGAGTTATTCAGTTTCGACCAGGCCAGTTCGCCATCTTCAATAATGACAACCGGCTTGCCTTCCAGCAGATCTTCCAGTTTCTCACTGTGCGCCATCAGCCACATCACCAGGCGGTATAACAACGCCAGGGTAATGAAGACGATAAGCACCGGGATCATCGGCACATCGTCGTAAAACGCCACATCCCCTGCAGCTGACCCCAGCGTCAGAATGATTAACACTTCAAATAGCGACATTTGCCGTACTCCACGCCTTCCTGTCATTTTTAGAAACAGAAAGACCAGAACAAAGGTATAGAGGCTCCGTAGAGCGACTTCGCCAAGAAAATCCAGCGGCACTTTATCGAATGCCATACGGTGGAGATCGAACGCCTTCATTTTTATGCTCTTATCGTAATTTATCCGCTAAAAGCATAGTCAACAGTTCACCGGCGTGGCGGCGGTGATAGCGCCTTTGAGATAAAACCCGTATTATTGCGCGCTTTCCGTACGACTAAAGTGATTTTCATGACACAAACATTTATCCCCGGCAAAGATGCCGCCCTGGAAGATTCCATCGCTCGCTTCCAGCAAAAACTCTCCGACCTCGGTTTTCAGATTGAAGAAGCTTCCTGGCTGAATCCAGTGCCTAACGTCTGGTCTGTACATATTCGCGACAAAGAGTGCGCACTGTGTTTTACCAACGGTAAAGGCGCAACCAAAAAAGCGGCGCTGGCTTCTGCCCTGGGCGAATATTTCGAGCGTCTCTCAACCAACTACTTTTTTGCTGATTTCTGGCTGGGTGAAACTATCGCCAATGGTCCGTTCGTGCATTATCCCAACGAAAAATGGTTCCCACTGACAGAAAGCGATGACGTGCCGGAAGGCCTGCTCGATGACCGTCTGCGCGCATTTTACGACCCGGAAAATGAACTGACCGGCAGTATGCTGATTGATCTGCAATCCGGTAATGAAGATCGCGGTATATGTGGCCTGCCGTTTACGCGCCAGTCTGACAATCAGACCGTTTATATTCCGATGAATATTATCGGTAACCTGTACGTTTCCAACGGTATGTCCGCCGGTAATACCCGCAACGAAGCGCGCGTTCAGGGATTGTCCGAAGTTTTCGAACGCTACGTGAAAAACCGCATTATTGCTGAAAGCATCAGCTTGCCGGAGATCCCGGCAGATGTGCTTGCACGTTATCCGGCTGTAGTTGAAGCGATCGAAACACTGGAAGCGGAAGGTTTCCCAATCTTTGCTTATGACGGCTCGCTTGGCGGTCAGTATCCCGTGATCTGCGTCGTACTGTTCAACCCGACCAATGGCACTTGTTTTGCCTCCTTCGGCGCGCATCCTGATTTTGGCGTTGCACTGGAACGTACCGTGACCGAGCTGCTGCAAGGTCGTGGCCTGAAGGATCTGGATGTGTTTACTCCGCCGACCTTCGATGATGAAGAAGTCGCCGAACATACTAACCTCGAAACGCACTTTATCGATTCCAGCGGTTTGATCTCCTGGGATCTTTTCAAACAAGATGCCGATTATCCGTTTGTGGACTGGAATTTCTCTGGCACCACTGAAGAAGAGTTTGCCACGCTGATGGCTATCTTCAACAAAGAGGATAAAGAAGTTTATATTGCCGATTACGAGCATCTGGGCGTTTATGCTTGCCGCATTATCGTGCCGGGTATGTCCGATATTTATCCGGCGGAAGATCTGTGGCTGGCAAATAACAGTATGGGCAGCCATTTACGTGAAACGATCCTTTCGTTACCAGGCAGTGAGTGGGAAAAAGAAGATTACCTGAACCTCATCGAGCAACTGGATGAAGAAGGTTTTGACGACTTTACCCGCGTGCGTGAGCTGTTAGGTCTGGCGACCGGACCAGATAACGGCTGGTACACTCTGCGTATCGGTGAATTAAAAGCAATGCTGGCACTGGCTGGCGGCGATATGGAACAAGCTCTGATCTGGACTGAATGGACGATGGAGTTTAACTCATCGGTGTTCAGTCCGGAACGCGCCAACTATTATCGCTGCCTGCAAACATTGTTATTGCTGGCGCAGGAAGAAGATCGCCAGCCGCTGCAATATCTGAATGCCTTCGTTCGTATGTACGGCGCAGATGCGGTAGAAGCAGCCAGTGCGGCAATGAGTGGCGAAGCGGCGTTTTATGGCTTGCAACCGGTAGATAGCGATCTGCACGCATTTGCGGCGCATCAGTCGTTGTTAAAAGCCTACGAAAAGCTGCAGCGCGCCAAAGCGGCATTCTGGGCAAAATAAAATCAAATAGCCTACGCAATGTAGGCTTAATGATTTGGCTGAGTTATATTACGGGGCGTTTTTTTAATGCCCCGCTTTACATATATTTGCATTAATAAAATAATTGTAATTACAAGGTTAAATATCGGTAATTTATATTTAATAAATACGATCGATATTGTTAGTTTATTTGCCTGTTGCTCCCTTTTAATTAACTGTTTTAGCGGAGGATGCGGAAAAAATTCAACTCATTTGTTAATTTTTAAAATTTATTTTTATTTGGATAATCAAATATTTACTCCGTATTTGCATAAAAACCATGCGAGTTACGGGCCTATAAGCCAGGCGAGATATGATCTATATCAATTTCTCATCTATAATGCTTTGTTAGTATCTCGTCGCCGACTTAATAAAGAGAGAGTTAGTGTGAAAGCTGACAACCCTTTTGATCTTTTACTTCCTGCAGCAATGGCCAAAGTGGCCGAAGAGGCAGGTGTCTATAAAGCAACGAAACATCCGCTTAAGACTTTCTATCTGGCGATTACCGCCGGTGTTTTCATCTCAATCGCATTCGTCTTCTATATCACAGCAACTACTGGCACAGGCACAATGCCCTTTGGTATGGCCAAACTGGTTGGCGGCATTTGCTTCTCTCTGGGGCTGATTCTTTGTGTTGTCTGCGGAGCCGATCTCTTTACTTCCACAGTGTTGATTGTTGTTGCCAAGGCGAGTGGGCGCATCACCTGGGGCCAGTTGGCGAAAAACTGGCTGAACGTCTATTTTGGCAACCTGGTCGGCGCGTTGTTATTTGTACTTTTAATGTGGCTTTCCGGCGAGTATATGACCGCCAATGGTCAATGGGGACTTAACGTCCTACAAACCGCCGACCACAAAGTGCACCATACTTTTATTGAGGCGGTTTGCCTCGGTATCCTGGCTAACCTGATGGTATGCCTGGCGGTATGGATGAGCTATTCTGGCCGCAGCCTGATGGACAAAGCGTTTATCATGGTGCTGCCGGTCGCGATGTTTGTTGCCAGCGGTTTTGAGCACAGTATCGCAAACATGTTTATGATCCCGATGGGTATTGTAATCCGCGACTTCGCATCTCCGGAATTCTGGACCGCTGTCGGTTCAGCACCGGAAAATTTTTCTCACCTGACCGTGATGAACTTCATCACTGATAACCTGATTCCGGTTACGATCGGTAATATTATCGGCGGTGGTTTGTTGGTTGGGTTGACATACTGGGTCATTTACCTGCGTGAAAACGATCACCATTAATGGTTGTCGAAGTACGCAGTAAATAAAAAATCCACTTAAGAAGGTAGGTGTTACATGTCCGAGCTTAATGAAAAGTTAGCCACAGCCTGGGAAGGTTTTACCAAAGGTGACTGGCAGAATGAAGTAAACGTCCGTGACTTCATTCAGAAAAACTACACTCCGTATGAGGGTGACGAGTCCTTCCTGGCTGGCGCTACTGAAGCGACCACTTCCCTGTGGGACAAAGTAATGGAAGGCGTTAAACTGGAAAACCGCACTCACGCGCCAGTTGACTTTGACACCGCTGTTGCTTCCACCATCACTTCTCACGACGCTGGCTACATCAACAAGCAGCTTGAGAAAATCGTTGGTCTGCAGACTGAAGCTCCGCTGAAACGTGCTCTTATCCCGTTCGGTGGTATCAAAATGATCGAAGGTTCCTGCAAAGCGTACAACCGCGAACTGGATCCGATGATCAAAAAAATCTTCACTGAATACCGTAAAACTCACAACCAGGGCGTGTTCGACGTTTACACTCCGGACATCCTGCGTTGCCGTAAATCTGGTGTTCTGACCGGTCTGCCAGATGCTTATGGCCGTGGTCGTATCATCGGTGACTACCGTCGCGTTGCGCTGTACGGTATCGACTACCTGATGAAAGACAAACTGGCACAGTTCACCTCTCTGCAGGCTGATCTGGAAAACGGCGTAAACCTGGAACAGACCATCCGTCTGCGCGAAGAAATCGCTGAACAGCACCGCGCTCTGGGTCAGATGAAAGAAATGGCTGCTAAATACGGCTACGACATCTCTGGTCCGGCTACCAACGCTCAGGAAGCTATCCAGTGGACTTACTTCGGCTACCTGGCTGCTGTTAAGTCTCAAAACGGTGCTGCAATGTCCTTCGGTCGTACTTCCACCTTCCTGGATGTGTACATCGAACGCGACCTGAAAGCTGGCAAGATCACCGAACAAGAAGCGCAGGAAATGGTTGACCACCTGGTCATGAAACTGCGTATGGTTCGCTTCCTGCGTACTCCGGAGTACGATGAACTGTTCTCTGGCGACCCGATCTGGGCAACCGAATCTATCGGTGGTATGGGCCTCGACGGTCGTACCCTGGTTACCAAAAACAGCTTCCGTTTCCTGAACACCCTGTACACCATGGGTCCGTCTCCGGAACCGAACATGACCATTCTGTGGTCTGAAAAACTGCCGCTGAACTTCAAGAAATTCGCCGCTAAAGTGTCCATCGACACCTCTTCTCTGCAGTATGAGAACGATGACCTGATGCGTCCGGACTTCAACAACGATGACTACGCTATCGCTTGCTGCGTAAGCCCGATGATCGTTGGTAAGCAAATGCAGTTCTTCGGTGCGCGTGCAAACCTGGCGAAAACCATGCTGTACGCAATCAACGGCGGTGTTGATGAAAAACTGAAAATGCAGGTTGGTCCGAAATCTGAACCGATCAAAGGCGATCTCCTGAACTACGATGAAGTGATGGAACGCATGGATCACTTCATGGACTGGCTGGCTAAACAGTACATCACTGCACTGAACATCATCCACTACATGCACGACAAGTACAGCTACGAAGCCTCTCTGATGGCGCTGCACGACCGTGACGTTATCCGCACCATGGCGTGTGGTATCGCTGGTCTGTCCGTTGCTGCTGACTCCCTGTCTGCAATCAAATATGCGAAAGTTAAACCGATTCGTGACGAAGACGGTCTGGCTATCGACTTCGAAATCGAAGGCGAATACCCGCAGTTTGGTAACAACGATCCGCGTGTAGATGACCTGGCTGTTGATCTGGTAGAACGTTTCATGAAGAAAATTCAGAAACTGCACACCTACCGTGACGCTATCCCGACTCAGTCTGTTCTGACCATCACTTCTAACGTTGTGTATGGTAAGAAAACCGGTAACACCCCAGACGGTCGTCGTGCTGGCGCGCCGTTCGGACCGGGTGCTAACCCGATGCACGGTCGTGACCAGAAAGGTGCTGTAGCTTCTCTGACTTCCGTTGCTAAACTGCCGTTCGCCTACGCTAAAGATGGTATCTCCTACACCTTCTCTATCGTTCCGAACGCACTGGGTAAAGACGACGAAGTTCGTAAGACCAACCTGGCAGGTCTGATGGATGGTTACTTCCACCACGAAGCGTCCATCGAAGGTGGTCAGCACCTGAACGTGAACGTGATGAACCGTGAAATGCTGCTCGATGCGATGGAAAACCCGGAAAAATATCCGCAGCTGACCATCCGTGTATCTGGCTACGCAGTACGTTTCAACTCGCTGACTAAAGAACAGCAGCAGGACGTTATTACTCGTACCTTCACTCAGTCTATGTAATTAGATTTGACTGAAATCGTACAGTAAAAAGCGTACAATAAAGGCTCCACGAAAGTGGGGCCTTTTTTAGCAAGAGAGCCTTTTTTGTCAGCTATCTATACTTTAAGGTAACTGCCAAAACAGACTCGACGTAGCCTTCGAGCTGCGCACCAACACGGCCTCAGATGGGCCACATCTGGAGAAACACCGCAATGTCAGTTATTGGTCGCATTCACTCCTTTGAATCCTGTGGAACCGTAGACGGCCCGGGTATTCGCTTTATCACCTTTTTCCAGGGCTGCCTGATGCGCTGCCTGTATTGTCATAACCGCGACACCTGGGATACGCATGGCGGTAAAGAAGTTACCGTTGAAGATTTAATGAAGGAAGTGGTGACCTATCGCCACTTTATGAACGCTTCCGGCGGCGGCGTTACCGCATCCGGTGGTGAAGCAATCCTGCAAGCCGAGTTCGTTCGCGACTGGTTCCGCGCCTGCAAAAAAGAAGGCATTCATACCTGTCTGGACACTAACGGTTTTGTTCGTCGTTACGATCCAGTAATTGATGAACTTCTGGAAGTGACCGACCTGGTAATGCTCGATCTCAAACAGATGAACGACGAAATCCACCAGAATCTGGTAGGCGTTTCCAACCATCGTACACTCGAGTTTGCTAAATATCTGGCGAACAAAAATGTGAAAGTCTGGATACGTTATGTCGTAGTACCTGGCTGGTCTGACGATGACGATTCAGCTCATCGCCTCGGTGAATTTACTCGCGATATGGGTAACGTCGAAAAAATCGAGCTCCTCCCCTACCATGAGTTAGGCAAACATAAGTGGGTGGCGATGGGCGAAGAGTACAAACTCGACGGTGTGAAACCACCGAAAAAAGAAACCATGGAGCGAGTGAAAGGGATTCTTGAGCAATATGGTCATAAAGTGATGTTCTAAAACATCATGTGCAGGCTGAATTCCGACCTGCCACCCCTTCCTTTAGTAGTAATCAGTAAATCAGCGTTGAGAACATGCTCGACGCTGATTTACTGGATATAATTTCCGAGTTTTAACCTTCTGATTCTACCTCGTTACCAGTCGGCGTAAGGTATCAGCGGCTGCGGCGGTAAATCCATGTCGCCCTGCCATCCGGCGGCGGAATACCGCACGTAGAGCAGGAAATGGCTGGGCGCATAATCTTTCGCCTGCTGGATATCAATCGCCGTGCCGACAAACCAGTTGGACGTGACGCGACGCTCAAGTAACGCCCGCGCCGTGTAGCCAAAGCCCTGACTGCTGCCGCCGGCGTTGGTCTGGCTGGCGGCATCCTCTTTCCAGTCCGTCGGGATCAGGTTCATCAGCGGATAACGCGGCATGGTTTTGGTGCGTGAATGCGACCACGAGCCAGACGCGCCCAGCTCCCACGACCAGTTTTCCGTCCGCTCACGCCACATCACCGGTATGGCAAACGACAGGTATTCCTGCGGGCTGTAGTAACCGCCCTGACCGAGTGAGTAGCCACTCAGGTCTTTGTCATAATGCCAGATCATATTGTTCAGACCGATTGTGACGCGGCGATTGTTCTGGTTGATGACCTTATAGTAATAGCCCGTCATCCAGCGCACACGCCAGTTATCTTCGACATTTTTACCTGTTAACTGGTCGCCACTAAGCGATGCCCAGACACCGTTTGCTTCACCTTTATCGTAGCTCAGACTTAGCCCCACACCGTCGGCACGCACGCCGCCCCATTTTTTCCCGGTATTACTCGGGGAGTCTTTTTGCCCGCCAAAGGCCAGCAAAGAACTGGAGATAGGCCGACGGTGGGCGTTAACGGTGTAACCAAGCGGCCCGATATCATCGCTGTAACTGATGCCGCCGACCACATCCACCACGTTGAAGCCCATCGGCGTGGTACCGATATCCCAGCTCCAGACGTCATTTCGCCAGCCGACCGCCACGCTGGCACCGGAGTCCGACTGGCTGCGGTTGCCACTACAGTCCTGTAATGTACAGGTGCCCCAGTTGTCATCCCATTTGCCATCGGCATTAGTGGAGAAACTGCCGACGTTCATATTGACGAAATCACTGCGAAAGAACATCCGCCCGTCAGAATACGGAGCATCCACCTGCAACATGGTAGTGTGCGCTTTCAGATCGGAGTAACCACCGGTGCCGCTCGAACCCCAGTAATCGTGCTCGAGGGTGACGTTAAGATCCTGCTGGCGATAGAGATCTGCCGCATCGCTGCGCACGCCGCGCTTCAGCCAGTCATCTTTCTCGTCGTTACGGGTCAGACGGGTAAAGGTGTCGTTATCCTGCGGACGCG
>NZ_PTRL01000009.1:0-220313 GCF_002966005.1 Escherichia sp. MOD1-EC5433
CGCGTCCGCAGGATAACGACACCTTTACCCGTCTGACCCGTAACGACGAGAAAGATGACTGGCTGAAGCGCGGCGTGCGCAGCGATGCGGCAGATCTCTATCGCCAGCAGGATCTTAACGTCACCCTTGAGCACGACTACTGGGGATCGAGCGGCACCGGTGGTTACTCCGACCTGAAAGCGCACACCACCATGTTGCAGGTGGATGCACCGTATTCTGACGGACGGATGTTCTTTCGCAGTGATTTCGTCAATATGAACGTCGGCAGTTTTTCCGCCGACGCTGAGGGTAAATGGGATAACAACTGGGGCACCTGTACGTTGCAGGACTGTAGCGGCAACCGCAGCCAGTCAGATTCAGGTGCCAGCGTGGCGGTCGGCTGGCGAAATGACGTCTGGAGCTGGGATATCGGCACCACGCCGATGGGCTTCAACGTGGTGGATGTGGTCGGTGGCATCAGTTACAGCGACGATATCGGGCCGCTTGGTTACACCGTTAACGCCCACCGTCGGCCCATTTCCAGTTCCTTGCTGGCCTTTGGCGGGCAAAAAGACTCCCCGGGTAATACCGGGAAAAAATGGGGCGGTGTGCGTGCCGATGGCGTGGGGCTAAGTCTGAGCTACGATAAAGGTGAAGCGAACGGCGTCTGGGCATCGCTTAGCGGCGACCAGTTAACCGGTAAAAATGTCGAAGATAACTGGCGCGTGCGCTGGATGACGGGCTATTACTATAAGGTCATCAACCAGAATAATCGCCGTGTGACCATTGGCCTGAACAATATGATCTGGCATTACGACAAAGACCTGAGTGGGTACTCACTCGGTCAGGGCGGTTACTACAGCCCGCAGGAATACCTGTCGTTTGCCATACCGGTGATGTGGCGTGAGCGGACGGAAAACTGGTCGTGGGAGCTGGGCGCGTCTGGCTCGTGGTCGCATTCGCGCACCAAAACCATGCCGCGTTATCCGCTGATGAACCTGATCCCGACGGACTGGAAAGAGGATGCCGCCAGCCAGACCAACGACGGCGGCAGCAGTCAGGGCTTTGGCTACACGGCGCGGGCGTTACTTGAGCGTCGCGTCACGTCCAACTGGTTTGTCGGCACGGCGATTGATATCCAGCAGGCGAAAGATTATGCGCCAAGCCATTTCCTGCTCTACGTGCGGTATTCCGCCGCCGGATGGCAGGGCGACATGGATTTACCGCCGCAGCCGCTGATACCTTACGCCGACTGGTAAGTTTTCAGATAGCGCCTCTCTTAATGCCGCTGCGATCGGGTATACTCGGGCGGCAATCTGGGATTTCCGGGGGGAGACAATTTGCGCGTTAGTCGCTCGTTAACAATTAAGCAGATGGCAATGGTGGCGGCCGTTGTCATGGTGTTCGTTTTTGTTTTTTGCACTGTTTTGCTGTTTCATCTGGTACAGCAGAATCGCTATAACACGGCTACGCAACTGGAAAGCATTGCTCGCTCTGTCCGCGAACCCTTATCTTCCGCCATCTTGAAAGGTGATATTCCTCAGGCGGAAGCTATTCTTGCCAGCATCAAACCAGCGGGCGTGGTCAGTCGCGCCGACGTAGTGCTGCCTAATCAGTTCCAGGCACTGCGTAAAAGTTTTATTCCAGAGCGACCGGTGCCGGTGACGTTCACCCGACTGTTTGAGTTACCGGTACAAATCTCGCTGGGCGTCTACTCGCTGGAACGTCCTGCTACCCCGCAGCCGATTGCCTATCTGGTGTTACAGGCAGATTCCTTCCGCATGTACAAGTTCGTGATGAGCACTGTCTCTACGTTAGTGACCATTTACTTACTTTTGTCGCTGATCCTGACGGTGGCGATTAGTTGGTGCATTAATCGACTGATATTACATCCTTTACGCAATATCGCTCGTGAGCTAAACGCCATTCCACCGCAAGAGATTGTTGGCCATCAACTGGCCTTGCCGCGTCTGCACCAGGACGACGAAATCGGTATGCTGGTGCGCAGTTACAACCTCAATCAGCAACTGTTGCAGCGGCATTATGAAGAACAGTGCGAAAACGCGATGCGTTTCCCGGTGTCGGATTTGCCAAACAAAGCCTTGCTGATGGAGATGCTGGAACAGGTGGTCGCACGTAAACAAACCACCGCACTGATGATCATCACTTGTGAAACGCTACGTGATACTGCTGGCGTACTGAAAGAGGCGCAGCGGGAAATCCTGCTACTGACGCTGGTGGAGAAAATTAAATCGGTGCTGTCGCCACGCATGATCCTCGCACAGGTCAGTGGCTATGACTTCGCTGTGATCGCTAATGGTGTACAGGAACCGTGGCACGCTATCACATTAGGTCAGCAAGTGCTCACTATCATGAGTGAACGCTTGCCGATTGAACGTATTCAGCTACGTCCGCACTGTAGCATCGGTGTGGCGATGTTCTATGGCGATCTCACTGCCGAACAACTTTATGGTCGTGCTATTTCGGCGGCATTTACCGCTCGTCATAAAGGGAAGAATCAGATTCAGTTCTATGATCCACAGCAGATGGAAGAAGCTCAACAACGGTTGACGGAAGAGAGCGATATCCTTAATGCACTGGAAAATCATAAGTTTGCTATTTGGCTACAGCCACAGGTGGAGATGACCAGCGGCAAACTCGTCAGCGCGGAAGCGTTGCTGCGCATCCAGCAAGCGGATGGCACCTGGGAACTGCCGGATGGCTTAATCGATCGTATTGAGTCCTGTGGGCTGATGGTTACCGTTGGTCATTGGGTGCTGGAGGAATCCTGTCGACTGCTTGCTGCCTGGCAAGAGCGCGGCATTATGTTGCCATTATCGGTGAATCTCTCGGCGCTACAGTTGATGCACCCAAATATGGTGCCGGATATGCTGGGGTTATTAACTCGTTATCGTATTCAGCCTGGAACGTTGATCCTGGAGGTCACGGAAAGCCGACGCATTGATGACCCTCACGCGGCGGTGGCGATCCTCCGTCCGCTGCGCAACGCCGGCGTACAGGTGGCGCTGGATGATTTCGGCATGGGTTACGCAGGGCTGCGTCAGTTGCAGCATATGAAATCGTTGCCAATAGACGTGCTGAAAATCGACAAAATGTTTGTTGAGGGCTTACCGGAAGATAGCAGCATGATTGCTGCAATTATCATGCTGGCACAAAGCCTGAATCTGCAAATGATTGCTGAAGGCGTAGAAACGGAAGCGCAACGCGACTGGCTGGCAAAAGCAGGCGTTGGTATTGCCCAGGGCTTCCTTTTTGCCCGTCCACTCCCCATCGAAATCTTCGAAGAGAGTTACCTGGAAGAAAAGTAGCTACCCCAAACTGATTACAAAACTTTAAAAAGTGCTGGTTTGTGCGAGCCAGCTCAAACTTTTTAACCTTTTTGTTTCAATTATGATCCAGGTACATTTCTGTGATGTTGTCTGGGTGTTATTTTAAGGCCGCAGGTACCCCATAACCTTACAAGACCTGTGGTTTTACTAAAGGACACCCTATGAAAACCTCTCTGTTTAAAAGCCTTTACTTTCAGGTCCTGACAGCGATAGCCATTGGTATTCTCCTTGGCCATTTCTACCCTGAGATAGGCGAGCAAATGAAACCGCTTGGCGACGGGTTCGTTAAGCTCATTAAGATGATCATCGCTCCTGTCATCTTTTGTACCGTCGTAACGGGCATTGCGGGCATGGAAAGCATGAAGGCGGTCGGTCGTACCGGCGCAGTCGCACTGCTTTACTTTGAAATTGTCAGTACCATCGCGCTGATTATTGGTCTTATTATTGTTAACGTCGTGCAGCCTGGCGCCGGAATGAACGTCGATCCGGCAACGCTTGATGCGAAAGCGGTAGCAGTTTACGCCGATCAGGCAAAAGACCAGGGCATTGTCGCCTTTATTATGGATGTCATCCCGGCTAGCGTCATTGGGGCATTTGCCAGCGGTAACATCCTGCAGGTGCTGCTGTTTGCCGTACTGTTTGGTTTTGCGCTCCACCGTCTGGGCAGCAAAGGCCAACTGATTTTTAACGTCATCGAAAGTTTCTCGCAGGTCATCTTCGGCATCATCAATATGATCATGCGTCTGGCACCCATCGGTGCGTTTGGGGCGATGGCGTTTACCATCGGTAAATACGGCGTCGGCACATTGGTGCAACTGGGGCAGCTCATTATCTGCTTCTACATCACCTGTATCCTGTTTGTAGTGCTGGTACTGGGTTCAATCGCTAAAGCGACCGGTTTCAGTATCTTCAAATTTATCCGCTACATCCGTGAAGAACTGCTGATTGTGCTGGGAACATCATCTTCCGAGTCGGCGCTGCCGCGTATGCTCGACAAGATGGAAAAACTCGGCTGCCGGAAGTCGGTGGTGGGGCTGGTTATCCCGACAGGCTACTCGTTTAACCTTGATGGAACATCGATATACCTGACGATGGCGGCGGTATTTATCGCCCAGGCCACTAACAGTGAGATGGATATCGTCCACCAAATTACGCTGTTAATTGTGTTGCTGCTCTCTTCCAAAGGGGCGGCTGGGGTAACGGGCAGTGGCTTTATCGTGCTGGCGGCGACACTCTCTGCGGTGGGCCATTTGCCGGTGGCGGGTCTGGCGCTGATCCTCGGTATCGACCGCTTCATGTCAGAAGCCCGTGCGCTGACTAACCTGGTCGGTAACGGCGTAGCGACCATCGTAGTTGCTAAGTGGGTTAAAGAGCTGGACCACAAAAAACTGGATGATGTGCTGAATAATCGTGCGCCGGATGGCAAAACGCACGAATTATCCTCTTAATCTCACCACTTATGCCCGCACTCCCTTCCCCGAGTGCGGGTGTTTGCGCATAATTGCCCCCTGTGCCCGAACTTACCACCTGGGTGAGTTCGGGTTTATTTCACTTCCTCCGTGACATTTTCATGTTCTTGCGGTCTAACACGAAGTGTTTTTAACGTCATTTAGGCTGACCGATAGCGGGCAGTCTTTTATTACCAGGATAGTTGATCAGGGGTTCACATGCAGGGCACAAAAATTCGACTTTTAGCGGGCGGTTTGCTGGTGATGGCCACTGCTGGCTATGTGCAGGCAGATGCGCTCCAGCCTGATCCAGCATGGCAACAGGGGACGCTCGCCAACGGTTTACAGTGGCAAGTGCTGACCACGCCCCAGCGTCCCAGCGATCGTGTTGAAATTCGCCTGCTGGTTAATACCGGTTCGCTCGCCGAAAGCACCCAACAGAGCGGTTACAGTCATGCCATTCCTCGTATTGCGCTGACGCAAAGCGGTGGTCTGGAAGCGGCACAGGCACGTTCATTGTGGCAGCAGGGGATCGACCCTAAGCGCCCGATGCCGCCGGTGATCGTCTCTTACGACACCACGCTGTTTAATCTGAGTTTGCCAAATAATCGTAACGATCTACTGAAAGAGGCGCTCTCTTATCTGGCGAATGCGACCGGCAAGCTGACCATCACACCAGAAACGGTTAACCATGCGCTGCAAAGCCAGGATATGGTGGCAACCTGGCCTGCCGACACTAAAGAAGGCTGGTGGCGCTATCGTCTGAAAGGATCAACCTTGTTAGGTCACGATCCTGCCGATCCGCTGAAAAATCCCGTTGAAGCGGAAAAGATTAAAGATTTCTACCAGAAATGGTACACCCCAGATGCAATGACGCTGCTGGTGGTGGGAAACGTTGATGCGCGCTCGGTTGTAGACCAGATCAACAAAACGTTTGGCGAACTGAAAGGCAAACGTGAAACACCGGCTCCGGTGCCGACGCTTTCTCCGCTGCGTGCGGAAGCGGTGAGCATTATGACCGACGCGGTGCGCCAGGATCGGTTATCTATCATGTGGGACACGCCGTGGCAGCCAATTCGTGAATCTGCCGCACTGCTGCGCTACTGGCGCGCGGATCTGGCTCGTGAGGCGCTGTTCTGGCATGTTCAGCAAGCATTAAGCGCCAATAACAGCAAAGACATCGGCCTTGGATTCGATTGCCGTGTGCTGTATCTGCGTGCGCAATGTGCCATCAACATCGAGTCACCAAACGACAAGCTGAACAGCAACCTTAATCTGGTGGCGCGTGAGCTGGCGAAAGTCCGCGACAAAGGTCTGCCGGAAGAAGAGTTCAACGCCCTGGTCGCGCAAAAGAAACTGGAGCTGCAGAAACTGTTTGCCGCCTATGCACGAGCTGATACCGATATTCTGATGGGTCAGCGGATGCGTTCACTGCAAAATCAGGTTGTCGATATCGCACCGGAGCAATATCAGAAACTGCGTCAGGATTTCCTTAACAGCCTGACGGTAGAGATGTTAAATCAGGATCTGCGTCAGCAGTTGTCGAACGACATGGCGTTAATTCTGCTGCAGCCGAAAGGCGAGCCGGAATTTAACATGAAATCGTTGCAGGCTGCCTGGGATCAAATCATGGCGCCATCGGCCACGGCTGCGGCTGCGGCGACGTCTGTCGCCACGGATGATGTGCATCCTGAAGTGACGGATATTCCACCTGCACAGTAATGCCTGATGGTGATGAGTTAGCACAACCATCAGGTATTTATGGATGAGCTGGATAGAGGGGTAACACTTTATCCAGCCTTTTGAATATGCTGCTTTTACGCTGGCATCGCCTCACGCGGGATAATCGCGCCGCGATACTGGATAACCGTACTTGCAGTCAAATGTCCGCGTTTTGCCGCTTCTTCTGCACTTCCCCCGGTCAGGCGTACCGCCAGATAACCGGCGCTGAAAGAGTCACCCGCAGCGGTGGTGTCGATCACTTTTTCTTTCGGCAGTTTCACCGCTGGAACATCCACTAACCCTTCGCCAGCAATAGAAACCAGGCAAGAATCCGCCCCGCGTTTTACTACCACTTCTTTCACGCCCGCTTTATGGGTACGCGCAATAACGTCTTCCACCGGCTGTTGACCCCACAGCGCGTCTTCATCGTCCAGCGTCAGGAAGGCGATATCTGTGCATTCCAGCATTTGCTGGTACACCTGCTGCGTCTCTTCTTTGCTCGCCCACAGGCGCGGACGGTAGTTATTGTCGAAAATGACCTTCCCGCCGTTGGCGCGGCATTCGCGTAGCAGAGAAAGCAGCTTCTCGCGGCTGGTCGGGCTTAAGATCGCCAGGCTAATCCCGCTAAGGTAAAGGTAATCGAAATTCGCCAGCTCTTCACAAATCGCTGCTGACTGCTCGCTCTCCAGCCAGAATTTAGCTGCGGCTTCGTTACGCCAGTAGTAGAAAGTGCGTTCGCCAGTGCTATCGGTTTCAATGTAGTAAAGACCCGGCAGGCGGTTTTCCATCCGTTGGGTCAGGGAAGTATCGACGTTCTCGCCGTGCCAGGCGTCCAGCATCTGCTGACTAAAACTGTCCGTCCCCAGCGCCGTTACGTAGTGAACGGTTAATGCCGCAGGATCGACCTGACGAGCGATGTAGACGGAAGTATTCAGGGTATCGCCGCCGAAACCGCGCTTAACGTCTGCGCCTTTCTCGGAAAGCTCAATCATGCATTCGCCAATCACGGCAATCTTTTTGGACATAGTCGTGAACCTGATCTGTAAAAAATTAGCGTTAGTTTGCGCTGTGGTGGTTTGCTGGTCAACTATATTAAAACGCTGTTCCATTATTTTTTTGAGCCAGAACGTATTCCTGGAAGATTCCGTCGTTGTGTGGGCAAATTAACTTCTCTCTGGCGGTAAAGTTCTGCCGTGGCGCGCCGATAATATTTGTCGAGTCCGGGCAGCATCACTTTTAAACACAGGACATCTTCGATGATAAGGCAGGTTATCCAGCGAATAAGCAACCCTGAAACAAGCATCGAGAGCTTGCAGGAACGGCGTTTTTGGTTGCAGTGTGAGCGCGTTTATACCTGGCAGCCGATTTACCAGACTTCCGGACGATTGATGGCCGTGGAGCTTTTAACCATTGTTACGCATCCTGATAATCCCTCGCAACGGCTGCCGCCAGATCGTTATTTTGCCGAAATCACCGTCAGGCATCGTATGGATGTGGTGAAAGAACAGATTGATTTACTGGCGAAAAAAGCTGCGTTCTTCGTTGAGCACGGCCTGCTGGCATCGGTTAATATTGATGGACCTACGCTTCTCGCCCTACGTCAGCAGCCGGAAATTTTGCGTCAGATTGACCGTCTTCCCTGGCTGCGTTTCGAACTGGTGGAACACATCCGTCTACCGAAAGATTCAACGTTTGCTTCGATGTGCGAATTTGGCCCACTGTGGCTGGATGATTTTGGCACCGGGATGGCAAATTTCTCTGCGCTAAGTGAAGTGCGTTACGACTACATCAAAATCGCTCGCGAACTGTTTGTGATGTTGCGCCAGTCGCCAGAAGGTCGCACGCTCTTTTCCCAGCTTTTGCATTTGATGAACCGCTACTGCCGTGGGGTGATCGTCGAAGGTATCGAGACTGAGGAAGAATGGGGCGATGTGCAAAATTCTCCCGCATTCGCCGCACAAGGCTGGTTTCTTTCACGTCCGGCACCAATAGAAACGCTGGACTCAGTGGCGCTGGCTCTGTAAGCCCCCTCATTTTCTGCCTGGCTGGACTATCTTTAGGACTGGCACAGGAAGAATGTGAGGAAGCGAACTATGAGCAAAGCAGGCAAAATAACCGCTGCGATTTCAGGGGCTTTCTTGTTGTTGATCGTCGTGGCGATCATTTTGATTGCAACGTTTGACTGGAACCGTCTCAAACCGACCATCAACCAGAAAGTCTCTGCGGAACTGAATCGCCCCTTCGCCATCCGTGGCGATCTGGGTGTGGTGTGGGAACGGCAAAAGCAGGAAACCGGCTGGCGTAGCTGGGTGCCGTGGCCTCATGTACACGCACAAGACATCATTCTCGGCAACCCGCCGGATATTCCCGAAGTGACGATGGTACATTTACCGCGCGTAGAAGCGACGCTGGCTCCGCTGGCGTTGCTGACTAAAACGGTCTGGCTGCCGTGGATCAAGCTGGAAAAGCCCGACGCGCGCCTGATTCGCCTCTCGGAAAAGAACAACAACTGGACGTTTAATCTCGCCAACGATGACAACAAAGACGCGAATGCGAAGCCGTCGGCGTGGTCGTTCCGCCTGGATAATATTCTGTTTGATCAAGGGCGGATCGCTATTGATGACAAAGTAAGCAAAGCGGATCTGGAAATTTTTGTCGATCCGTTAGGCAAGCCGCTGCCGTTCAGCGAATTTACCGGATCGAAAGGTAAAGCGGACAAAGAAAAGGTGGGCGATTACGTTTTTGGCCTGAAGGCGCAGGGACGTTATAACGGTGAACCGCTCACGGGTACGGGAAAAATAGGCGGTATGCTGGCGCTGCGTGGCGAAGGAACACCGTTTCCGGTACAGGCTGATTTTCGCTCTGGTAACACCCGTGTTGCTTTTGATGGCGTCGTGAATGACCCAATGAAGATGGGCGGCGTCGATTTACGGCTTAAATTTTCCGGCGATTCGCTGGGTGATCTCTATGAACTGACGGGCGTTCTACTGCCCGATACCCCGCCGTTTGAAACCAATGGTCGGCTGGTAGCGAAAATCGACACTGAAAAATCATCAGTCTTTGATTATCGCGGTTTTAATGGGCGAATTGGCGATAGCGATATCCACGGTTCTCTGGTCTACACCACCGGCAAGCCGCGACCAAAGCTGGAAGGTGACGTTGAGTCGCGGAAGTTACGGCTGGCTGATTTGGGGCCGTTGATTGGCATTGATTCCGGGAAAGGGGCAGAAAAGTCGAAACGGTCTGAACAGAAGAAGGGCGAGAAAAGCGTTCAGCCTGCGGGCAAAGTGCTGCCTTATGACCGCTTCGAAACCGATAAATGGGACGTTATGGATGCCGATGTTCGCTTCAAAGGCCGACGTATCGAGCATGGCAGCAGTTTGCCGATTAGCGATCTTTCAACCCATATCATCCTCAAAAACGCTGACCTGCGTCTGCAACCGCTGAAATTTGGCATGGCGGGCGGCAGCATTGCGGCGAATATTCATCTGGAGGGGGACAAAAAACCGATGCAGGGGCGGGCGGATATACAGGCTCGTCGACTGAAGCTGAAGGAGCTGATGCCGGATGTAGAACTGATGCAGAAAACGCTGGGAGAAATGAACGGCGATGCTGAACTGCGCGGTAGCGGTAACTCGGTGGCGGCGCTTTTAGGCAACAGTAACGGCAACCTGAAACTGTTGATGAATGACGGGCTGGTGAGCCGTAACCTGATGGAGATTGTTGGGCTGAATGTCGGCAACTACATTGTCGGTGCGATATTTGGTGACGATGAGGTGCGGGTGAACTGCGCGGCGGCGAATCTGGATATCGCTAACGGTGTGGCACGCCCGCAGATTTTTGCTTTCGATACTGAGAACGCGTTGATTAACGTTACCGGCACGGCAAGTTTTGCTTCGGAGCAACTGGATTTGACTATTGATCCGGAGAGCAAAGGGATTCGTATTATCACGCTGCGTTCGCCGCTGTATGTGCGTGGGACGTTTAAGAACCCGCAGGCTGGCGTGAAAGCCGGGCCGTTGATTGCTCGTGGTGCTGTTGCGGCGGCGCTGGCAACGCTGGTGACGCCTGCGGCGGCGTTACTGGCGCTGATTTCGCCTTCAGAAGGTGAAGCTAATCAGTGCCGGATGATTTTGTCGCAGATGAAGAAGTGATGAGGGGGGATTGTGTTTGCTGGTGAGTTCGGAAACAGCGTGTTCCCCTCACCCTAACCCTCTCCCCAAAGGGGCGAGGGGACTGTTTTGTGTGTGTTGAAACAACGAGTACCGCTTTTCCGTTCACTTTCTGGCGAGGGAACTGTTTCGTGCGTGTTGAAACAGCGAGAGCCGCTTTTCCGTTCACTTTCTGGCGAGGGGACTGTTTTGTGCGTGTTGAAATAACGAGTACCGCTTTTCCGTTCACTTTCTGGGGGGGAGGGCTGTTATGTTCGCGATGTAACATCTCGCTCCGCTTTTCTCCCTCTCCCTTTCAGGGAGAGGGCTGGGGTGAGGGTGGCAGCCCGCACGATACTTACAAAGACTGATGTCGCGTCTCATGCGTCAGCAGCAGGGCAATTAACGTCAAGCCAGCCATTGCCGCCAGATATAACCCCACTGCACCTAACCCGTAGTTAGTCTGCAACCAGGCTGCGATATATGGCGCAACGGAAGCCCCAAGAATCGACGATACGTTGTAAGAGAACGATGCCCCGGTGTAACGCACTTCCGTCGGGAACAGCTCTGGCAACAGCGCGCCCATCGGCCCGAAGGTCAGTCCCATCAGACTTAACCCCAACAGCAGGAAGGCAAAAACCAGAATTGGGTTACCAGAACCGAGCAGTGGGTTAAAGGCGAACAGCGCGAACAGGATGATCAGCGTCGTGATGATTACCATGCTTTTACGACGCCCAAAGGCATCTGCCAGCAATCCGGCGACTGGCACCATCACACCAAAACCAATTACTGCCATCATCAGCATCCACAGCACTTCGTTACGCGGCAGGCCAAGCCCGACAGGCGCGGCGGCGGTACTAAAGGTCATAGAGTAGACCGTCATGATGTAAAACAGCGTATAGGTTGCCAGCATAATGAACGTACCCAGTACGGTTACGCGAACATGTTTGGTCAGCAGCGTACCCAGCGGGATCTTCACCTGTTTTTTCGCTTTAGCGACTTTCTCAAACACCGGCGACTCATGCAGCGACACGCGAACATACAGGCCGATAATGACCAGCACCGCCGAGAAGATAAATGGCACACGCCAGCCCCAGCTCATAAACTGCTCGTCGGTCAGTAGCCAGGAAAGCAGCAAGAAAGTGCCGTTGGCAAAGAAGAAGCCAATCGGTGCGCCCAGCTGTGGGAAGGAGCCATACAGTGCACGTTTGCGCGGTGGGGCGTTTTCAGTCGCCAGCAGCGCCGCGCCGCCCCATTCACCGCCTAAGCCCAGACCCTGACCAAATCGAGCCAGCGCCAGCAGCAGCGGGGCGAAAATACCAATCGTGGCATAGCCCGGCAGCAGACCAATCACCACGGTCGAAATCCCCATCGTTAGCAACGAGGCGACCAGCGTCGCTTTACGCCCAACGCGATCGCCAAAATGACCAAATACGGCAGAGCCAATGGGGCGCGCGACGAAGGCGATGGCGAAGGTGGCGAGCGACTGTAGCGTTGCTGCCGTAGGATCGCCCTGCGGGAAGAAGATATGCGGAAACACAATAACGGCCGCAGTGGCGTAAATGTAAAAGTCGAAGAACTCAATGGCCGTGCCAATGAGAGAGGCGACAAGGACTTTATTACGCGAGTTGATCGGCGTGTATTCTTGCTCGTGGTCGAGTGTTGTGGCTGTTGCTTGCATAATCTTTTCTTATTTTTTGGCTAACGAATAGCCATATTACGCACAGCAAAAGTGATATTTCAATGTGTAACAAATCGCGAAAATGGTCAAAAACCAAGCAAAAAGGGGATAATGTTTAGGCTAATGATTTTTCTTCTATGAAATGCTTCACACAATTTCATAAATAGTCAATAAAACTGGTTTCAGGTTAAATAAAAGTTACCGACTGGATTTATATGCTGGGCTAATGAGTTGGCGTGAAATTGTTCGCTCCTGAAGAGATGTCGTTTCAGGTGGTTATGCGCACATTATAGCCGGATGCGATGCTGGCGCATCTTATCCGGCCTACGGGGAGTCAGGCCGGATAAGGCGTTTACGCCGCATCCGGCATATTTTAAGGCTGTGTTTTCCCCGGCATTCGCGGGTCATCTTTATACTCGGCGGTGGCAATCCACGCCGCGCAAAACAGCGTCAGACGAGCGAAGAAGTAGAAAAATGCCATCAGCCCCAGCACGGAACCAAATGCTGCGCCAGATGGGGATTTCATCAACGACGGCAGGGTATACGTCATCACAATTTTAATCACTTCAAAACCAATCGCTGCGAGGAACGTCCCGCGAATCAGCGCCTTTCTACGCGGACGGTGGCGCGGCAGGCGCCAGAAGATCCAGAAGAAAAGCAGATAGTTGGCAAAGATAGAAATCGCCAGACCAATCAACCGCCACGTCGGTTTCAGCCACTCAATGCTATTAAGGTGCAGCGCGCTAATAATCATTTGTTGCGCAGAACCGGCAACGGAAGTGATTGAGAGCGTCACAATCAGCGCAATCAACAAACCAATCAGCGAAATAAAGTCACGCAGATATTTTACCCAGAACTTCTCCTGATCTTGCGGCGAACGTTCCCAGACATCGCGCGATTGGGCGCGAATTGCTTCACGTAAATTCCCCATCCAGTTGATGCCGGAGTATAGCGCCACGGCTAACCCAACAAGTCCTACGGTAGTACGCTGCTGAACGGCAGTGTTGATGGTGTTTTTCAACGTGGCGGCAAGCGTCGGATCGCTGATGTTTTGCAGAATCTTGTCGAAGATATCCTGCAACAGCATCGGATGCGAAGCCAGCACAAAACCCCCTGCGGCAAACGACACCATTAAAATCGGGATCATCGACAAAAACGAGAAATAGGTGATGGCCGCGCCAAACTGATTACCAAGCCGATCGTTAAAGCGTTCTGTCGCGCGAATAAGGTGCGCGATGATCGGTTGGCGTTGGATTTTTTCGGCGGTGGTGGTGACGGTTTCCAGTGCCTGACTGACTTTGCCGCCTTTATCGCTATTATCCAGATGCTTAATTGGCTCGTGCTCCAGATCCTGGGTGGGACGTTTGATCTCGTTTTCCTGCGTCATCCGCTCTTTAGTCCTTCTGTCGTTGTCTTTCTTAAAAAGTATAGTCGGTCAGTCCAGGTACTCTTTCATCACGCCAGCCAGCCACTGCATAAACAGGTTTACACGGCGGGAAAGCTCCCGACGCTGTGGGTAAACCAGAGAAATGGAGCGTGGTTCGGCGCGGTAGTTGGGTAACACTTCGATAAGCTGTCTGGCGCGTAGGGCTTCGCGTACGGTGACGCGGGGGATCTGAATAATCCCCAGTCCCGCCAGACCGGCGGCAAGATAGTTTTCTCTACTGTTTACCGTCAACATGCCGCCGGACTTAAACCACTGGACGCCATTAACACTGGCAACCTCAAAACCCAACGGATGCGCGCCCAGATGTGGCGTGTAATGCACTACCGCGTGCGAAGTCAGGTCGTCGGGACTTTGCGGATAACCAAAGCGCGTCAGATAGTGCGGACTGGCGCAGTTGACCATCGTCAGTTTGCCGAGGGGACGGGTGATGAGTCCATCGTCGGGCAACGTTCCCGTGCGTACTACGCAATCAAAGCCATCATGAAGAATATCTACCGGACGGTCATTGCTGCTTAATTCCAGTTCAATTCCCGGATATTGATGAAGAAATTCGGGCAGGCGCGGCAGTAGCAGGGTTTTTGCCATCCCGGATGGGATATCGATGCGTAATTTACCGCTGATGCTGGTGGCCTCCTGCTGAAATAAACCGTCCAGTTCGTTGAGATTACTCAACACATCTTTTGCCCGTTGGTAATAGGTCATGCCATCAGGCGTGAGTTTGACCCGTCGCGTGGTGCGCTGGAGAAGCTGGGTGCCAAGTTGATGTTCCAGTGCCTGTATCTGGCGCGAAACACTTCCCTTTGGCAAAGCAAAGAAATCCGCCGCGCGGGAAAAACTCTCCAGCTCTGCGACTTTGATGAACAACTGCATTGCGTGAATTTTATCCATTTCTTTGACCGATTGTTGTTCACAGCGAAACAGTAACGCGTATATCGCATTGTTTATTGTTTTTTCTAACATCTAATGCATGGTTTCACAACGATGCAACGTTGAAAGTGAGGTGATTTTAGAGAATAAAAGGCGGATTCGCGTCTCTGAATAGAGAAATAACCAACAGAAAGCCAAAATTTTGATTCGTTTTATAAAATGCTCACACACGACATTGTGTATTTGTGCGTAATCCAGTCACTTTCTTAAACTGTGGATGCTATTAAAGCGTGCGCTGAATTGGCCTGGTTAACCGGAACGTGGCGCGAAAATATAAGGAATTCCTTAAGATTTTTTTAAATAGTGCCCTCGACATGTAATTTCAGGCGTTTAGCTGTAACTATTTATATCGGTAACTATTTTCTGTCTTTCATCTCTGTAGAATGGCCTCTGCCAAATGGCGAATTCTTATTTTGTCTCTCGGGTAATACCCTTCCACTACTTAAGCCTTTTTAACGTATTCAGGTGGAGATTCAGTAATGCAAATAATCATGTTTGACAGGCAGTCAATATTTATTCATGGAATGAAAGTCAGTTTACAGCAACGTATTCCAGGAGTAGGTATTCAGGGCGTCGGTCAGGCAGACGAGTTATGGCAAAAGCTGGAAAGCTACCCTGAAGCCTTAGTTATGCTCGATGGCGATCAGGATGGTGAGTTTTGCTACTGGTTACTGCAAAAAACCGTGGTGCAATTTCCTGAGGTTAAGGTGTTAATCACGGCTTCGGATTGCAACAAACGATGGTTGCAGGAGGTTATTCATTTCAATGTGATGGCGATTGTACCGCGTGATTCTTCGATCGATACGTTCGTGTTGGCGGTCAATAGTGCGGCGATGGGAATGATGTTTCTGCCCGGTGACTGGCGAACCACGCCGGAAAAGGATACGAAAGATCTCAAATCGTTAAGCGCCCGCCAGCGGGAAATTTTAACCATGCTGGCGGCGGGCGAATCGAATAAAGAGATTGGTCGGGCATTAAATATCAGCACCGGAACGGTAAAAGCGCACCTGGAATCGCTCTATCGCCGTCTGGAAGTGAAAAACCGTACCCAGGCAGCGATGATGTTAAATATATCCTCCTGAAGAGGATAATTTTACAGCTAGCAGGAAGTTAGCGGTTGGCTGTAAAAATATTATGGTTCGCCGTATAGACCAATTAAACGACGTACCACACCGTTGGTCCAGCCAAACCCATCCTGCAACGGATATTCGCCCCCGCCGCCCTCGCGGGGGACACCATCGGCAATATGGTATTTCTCGATCAGTTTGTGCTGTTCCAGGTAGAACTGATTCACCGTCTTCAGCCAGCTACGCGCGATCTCATCACCCAGATGGTCATCACCGTACATTTTAAATCCCTGAATCGCCATCCATTGTAATGGCGCCCAGCCGTTGGGTTTATCCCACTGTTCACCGGTTTCATACTCACTTGCCAGAATCCCGCCCGGCGTCAGTAACCGGCTGCGCACGGCATTTGCCAGACGGTCGGCCTGTTCATGGCTCGCCATGCCCACATATAACGGCACAATGGCAGCAGCGGAAAAGAGAGCCTGTTGTTCGCGCCGCCAGTCGTAATCGCGGTAGAGACCATTTTCATCATCCCAGAGATAATGGTTTACCGCATCGCGGCGGGCATTGGCTTTCTGGCGGAACAGAGTTTCCGTTTCCTTGTCGCCTTTCAGCGCCGAGATGTTGGCGATGGCGCTCTCCAGTTTAAACAGGAAAGCATTCAGATCGATGGGGATGAACTGAGTGGTCCGAATACTCGCCAGGCGACCGGCGTCGCGTAGCCAGCGGGAGGAGTAATCCCAGCCAGAAGCTGCGCCCGCGCGTAAATCGCGGTACACCTCGTTCGGCGGACGACCAGAGTGCTTCGCGGTTTCCACATCCTCCAGCCAGGATTCGTCACGCGGCGTGTCGCGGTCGTCCCAGTAGCGGTTAAGCAGCGAACCATCCGGCATCCGCACTACATGGCGATAGGCCTGATTAGGGATCAGCGATTCTGCTCCGTCCATCCAGAAGGCATATTCCATTTTCAGATGGTCGAGATAGCGGCGCGCTCCGCGTACACCATCTTCTTCAAACAACTCCACCATCAGCGCAAAAACCGGTGGCTGCGAGCGGCTCAAATAGTAGGTGCGGTTGCCGTTGGGGATGTGCCCGTAGTTTTCGATCATCCAGGCGAAGT
Organism: Escherichia sp. MOD1-EC5433; assembly: GCF_002966005.1. Taxonomy (NCBI): domain Bacteria; kingdom Pseudomonadati; phylum Pseudomonadota; class Gammaproteobacteria; order Enterobacterales; family Enterobacteriaceae; genus Escherichia; species Escherichia sp. MOD1-EC5433. The sequence goes on from NZ_PTRL01000009.1 coordinate 16,893, forward strand.
TATCGGCCATGCATTTCAGCAAATCTTCACGCCCGCTTTCCGCCAGACCCAGCATGGTGAAATAGGAATCCCAATAGTAGGTTTCGCTAAAACGACCGCCAGGGACAATATACGACTGCGGCAGCGCCAGCAGAGAAGACCACGGAATGTGATCCTGCGGCTCGCGGGTTAATACCGGCCATAGCTGGTCGATATGCTCTTTCAGGGAGTTTTGCGGGTCTGATACATACTCGCTGGAGTAGACTTCCGGTAACCAGAAGTGATTTTCAACAAACTTGCGCAAATCGAAATCACGATGACGGCGCACTTTACGATAGCGGATTAAGATATCCAGCGGGTCCATTTTGGGGGCGCAGTCAGGAAACGTTTTACTATCGGGGAAAATTTTTGCCGACTGGACATGTTCGAAAAGTTCGAGATAGCGGTCAGCAGGTGTTAGCGCGTCAGAGGCTGGCAGCCCTTCAATCATTTCGGGTTCTGGCTCTGCCTCGAGCATCTCATCCAGTTTTAATTCATACGGATCCAGTTCATAACAGAGATCGACCTCGACCATCAGTTCGTCTGGATTAGGGTTTTGAATTTTCTGATTGAGCATAAGGATCCGACCTCCGAAATTCGTCTCTAATTATCGGGCTTTCCTTTAAGCGTAGTCATTCGCTCCGGTCGATGGGCGACAAAGCGTGCGGTGGATCACGTTTATTAATGGGGAAAAAAATATAACGCACTAATATCAATGGAATTTATAAAAATAAGAATTCCATGTTGTTTTTCATTTTCGGAACATTCAATCATGGTCTCCCCGTAATCATGATATGCCATTCCTGATCTGAGTAATAGGTATAGGCTATCTTATTGATAGTTTATATTCATGTAATTGATTGATTCCTATCAAAAAGCTAATTCCCCTGTTTTTTATGATGGTTTAGTCTCGCAGAGACGTTTGCAGCATTCTGGAAAATTTTCTGGGTCACAATAACTCACTACCGTGAGGGAAGAATAATGAAAATGGTCTCACGTATTACCGCGATCGGCCTGGCTGGCGTCGCGATTTGCTATTTAGGATTATCTGGTTATGTGTGGTACCACGATAATAAACGCAGTAAACAGGCTGATGTTCAGGCATCTGCTGTCAGTGAAAATAATAAGGTTTTAGGTTTTCTCCGCGAAAAAGGATGCGACTATTGCCATACGCCTTCCGCAGAATTACCCGCCTATTATTATATTCCTGGCGCGAAACAGTTGATGGATTACGACATTAGGCTCGGATATAAATCTTTTAACCTCGAGGCAGTGCGTGCGGCTCTGCTGGCAGATAAACCCGTTTCGCAAAGCGATCTGAACAAGATTGAATGGGTGATGCAGTATGAAACTATGCCGCCAACGCGTTATACCGCACTGCACTGGGCGGGTAAGGTGAGTGATGAAGAGCGGGCGGAAATACTCGCCTGGATTGCAAAACAGCGCGCGGAATATTACGCCAGCAATGACACCGCGCCGGAGCACCGTAATGAACCGGTGCAGCCCATCCCGCAAAAACTGCCTACCGATGCGCAAAAAGTGGCGTTGGGGTTTGCCCTGTATCACGATCCCCGTTTATCGGCTGATAGCACCATTTCTTGTGCTCATTGTCATGCGCTGAATGCGGGAGGTGTTGATGGCAGAAAAACGTCGATTGGCGTCGGTGGTGCGGTCGGGCCGATTAATGCGCCGACGGTGTTTAACTCGGTGTTTAACGTTGAGCAATTCTGGGATGGTCGTGCGGCAACATTGCAGGATCAGGCGGGTGGGCCGCCGCTGAATCCGATTGAAATGGCGTCAAAATCCTGGGACGAAATCATTGCGAAGTTGGAAAAAGATCCTGTGCTGAAAGCGCAGTTCCTCAAAGTTTATCCGCAAGGTTTCAGTGGTGAAAATATTACTGACGCAATTGCTGAATTTGAGAAAACATTAATTACGCCGGATTCACCGTTTGATAAATGGTTGCGTGGTGATGAAAATGCGCTAACTGCGCAGCAGAAAAAAGGTTATCAATTATTTAAAGATAATAAATGTGCAACGTGTCATGGCGGTATTATTCTCGGTGGACGTTCTTTCGAACCGCTGGGTCTGAAAAAAGACTTTAACTTTGGTGAAATTACGGCGGCGGATATTGGTCGTATGAATGTTACTAAAGAAGAACGCGATAAACTGCGTCAGAAAGTACCCGGTTTACGTAACGTTGCGCTAACGGCGCCGTACTTCCATCGCGGTGATGTGCCGACGCTGGACGGGGCGGTGAAACTGATGCTGCGCTATCAGGTCGGTAAAGAACTGCCGCAGGAGGATGTGGATGATATCGTGGCTTTCCTGCACAGTCTGAACGGAGTTTACACTCCGTATATGCAGGATAAACAATAATTAATTCGATCGCCCGACCAGCAATGCTCGGGCGATTTTTATTACGATAATAAAGTCTGTTTTTTATATTATCATGTTAAATGTTTATATTATAAAAAGTCGTTTTTCTGTTTAGGATTTTGTTATTTAAATTACACCCGCAACGCCTTGCGTCCATTCCAGATAAATCCTACTTTTTTATTGCCTTCAAATAAATTTAAGGAGTTCGAAATGGACCAGAAGCTGTTAACGGATTTCCGCTCAGAACTACTCGACTCGCGTTTTGGCGCAAAGGCAATTTCCACTATCGCGGAATCTAAACGTTTTCCGCTGCACGAAATGCGCGATGACATCGCATTCCAGATTATCAATGATGAATTATTTCTCGACGGTAACGCCCGTCAGAACCTGGCGACTTTCTGCCAGACCTGGGACGACGAAAATGTTCATAAGCTGATGGATCTGTCGATCAACAAAAACTGGATCGATAAAGAAGAATATCCGCAGTCCGCAGCTATCGACCTGCGTTGTGTAAACATGGTTGCCGACCTGTGGCACGCGCCTGCGCCGAAAAACGGTCAGGCCGTTGGCACCAACACCATTGGTTCTTCCGAGGCCTGTATGCTCGGTGGGATGGCAATGAAATGGCGTTGGCGCAAACGTATGGAAGCCGCAGGTAAACCGACCGATAAACCCAACCTCGTGTGCGGGCCGGTGCAAATCTGCTGGCATAAATTTGCCCGCTACTGGGATGTGGAACTGCGCGAGATCCCTATGCGCCCCGGTCAGTTGTTCATGGACCCGAAACGCATGATTGAAGCCTGCGACGAAAACACCATCGGCGTGGTGCCGACTTTTGGTGTGACCTACACCGGTAACTATGAGTTCCCGCAACCGCTGCACGATGCGCTGGATAAATTCCAGGCCGACACCGGTATCGACATCGACATGCACATCGACGCCGCCAGCGGTGGCTTCCTGGCGCCGTTCGTGGCTCCTGATATTGTCTGGGACTTCCGCCTGCCGCGCGTGAAATCGATCAGTGCTTCAGGTCATAAATTTGGTCTGGCTCCGCTGGGCTGCGGCTGGGTTATCTGGCGTGATGAAGAAGCACTGCCGAAAGAACTGGTGTTCAACGTTGACTATCTCGGCGGTCAAATCGGGACTTTCGCCATCAACTTCTCTCGCCCCGCCGGTCAGGTAATTGCGCAATACTATGAATTCCTGCGCCTTGGTCGCGAGGGCTACACCAAAGTACAGAACGCCTCTTACCAGGTCGCCACTTACCTGGCGGATGAAATCGCTAAACTGGGACCGTATGAATTCATCTGCACCGGTCGCCCGGACGAAGGTATTCCGGCGGTTTGTTTCAAACTGAAAGACGGCGAAGATCCGGGATACACCCTGTATGACCTCTCTGAACGTCTGCGCCTGCGCGGCTGGCAGGTTCCGGCCTTCACCCTCGGCGGTGAAGCCACCGACATTGTGGTGATGCGTATTATGTGCCGCCGTGGCTTCGAAATGGACTTCGCTGAACTGTTGCTGGAAGACTACAAAGCCTCCCTGAAATATCTCAGCGATCACCCGAAATTGCAGGGTATTGCTCATCAAAATAGCTTTAAACATACCTGATAACAGGATGCTATAAGGGACCTCAGCCCCGGCTGGCAAGCCGGGGCTGAGAGTTCGGTCAGAATATAACCCGGAAATATTGGTTTATATTCATATTGTTATTAAGTTTTATAAAGTATGAATGTTTATAAATTATAATGGTATAAGTGAAATATCACCTTAAGGTATTATTCGCCTGGTATTCATTATCTTGCATTTTTATCTATGCATTTTTGTATTATAAATACCATAATACTGCGCAATTTATTCCACTCATTATCCTTTTTCTTACCGCTTCGTTTAAATTTATACGCCAGTAAATTTGACTTAGATATAATGCGTGCTACATTAATAAACAGTAATATGTTTATGTTATATTAAGTCAACTATGCAATCACAACATGGCACTTGTCTCATTGCGTACGCAACACATAAATATATTCTCACCGTGGCTAATGGTGAATATCGCTATTTGAATGGCGGTGATTTGGTCTGCGCGGATGCAAGTCAGGTTTTAGTTTCTAACTCCTTAGAAAATTTAGTATTTGTCACGAAGGAAACGCTTTCATTATTTCTCCAGATGCTCAAGGAGGAGGCATTCATTTTCCATGCTCATAAAAAAGCACCTTCGTTAATTATTCACCACTGCGCCAAAGAAATTCCAGTTTTTCAGGAAGTTGCACAACTCTCGCAGCAACATAATCTCCGCTATGGTGAGGTATTGCGCAAAAGAGCATTAATATTTGCATTATTGTCAGTTTTTCTTGAGGATGAGCAGTTTATACCGCTACTTGTGAACATATTACATCCCAATATGCGCACGCGAGTTTGTACAGTTATCAACAATAATATCGCTCATCAATGGACATTATCACAGATCGCCAACGAGTTACTGATGAGTCAGAGTCTGTTAAAGAAAAAATTGCGTGAAGAAGATACGTCTTATTCACAACTGCTCACCGAATGTAGAATGCAGCGTGCATTACAACTTGTTGTAATGCCTGGTATTCCAATAAAACGTGTAGCAATGTCCTGTGGCTATAACAGCATGTCATATTTTATTTACGTTTTTCGAAATTATTATGGGATGACACCCACAGAGTATCAGGAACAAATAGCACAAGGAAGGTTCAATGGCGACTCAATGACAAGGCTTGTTACAGAGGAAAATTTTATAGTTCGGCTGTAAGAATAAGATTACAAAGTCTGCCCGAACATAAAAAAAACCCGGCATAGGGGACCGGGAAGAGGATAGTCTGCCGTCTCCAGACTAATAAACCGTTATAACACTCCCTGTTGGCACGGGAAACTTTTGTGCTCTCAGTAAGTTAAATATAACGTTTGCTGGAGATAAGATCAGCCAAATTTTTATAAACATAGGCTATACGATTTTTAAAAATATAATTTTATTGTATTTACTTACTTCCAATTAACTGTTATGCAAATTTGCGTAATAGGTAAATTATGATCCTACTAAATATGGCAGTTTTAGCCCTGAGGAACAGTCAGGCATCATTTCATCAGTATACTGAAATTGAAATAATCGCAGTAATGGAATATAAGGGATAGTCATGGCTCATGTTTGCTCGGTGATCCTCGCCTGCCGTTCGTTCGATATTTATCATGAACAGCAAAAAATATCGTTGAACAAAGAGAGTATTCTACTACTCGAGAAAAATTTGGCAGACGATTTTTCGTTTTGTTCACATGATACGCGACGTCTGGATATCGATGAGCTGACGGTTTGTCATTACTTACAAAATATTCGTCAGGCACCACATAATTTGGGGCTACATAACAAAAATCGTTTATTAATTAACCCAGAGCCGCCCATGCCTCTGGTGATAGCGATTTTTGATAGTTTTGCTAAATCCGCTGTAAATTCTCCGATATTGAGCAATATGCTCTATCTTTCCTGCTTATCAATGTTTTCTCATAAGAAAGAGCTTATACCCTTACTTTTTAACAGTATCAGCACTGTCTCGGGGAAAGTTGAACGTATTATTAGCTTTGATATAGCCAGGCGTTGGTATCTGCGTGATATCGCAGAAACAATGTATACCAGTGAGAGCTTAATCAAAAAAAAGTTGCAGGAAGAAAATACTTGCTTCAGTAAAATATTACTCGCCTCGAGGATGTCGATGGCCAGAAGACTACTTGAGTTACGGCAAGTTCCTCTACATACCATTGCTGAAAAATGTGGGTATAGCAGTACGTCGTACTTTATAAATACATTTCGACAATATTATGGCATCACACCACATCAGTTTGCACAGCATTCGCCGGGAACCTTCTCCTGATTTTGGGTATTGGTCAGGATCTCACACTCGCTGCATGTAAAACTCTTTCCTGATTATCTCTGCCGGAACCAACGGCAAGTTCTCTTTGGCAGTTCGCAAACGGGTATTAGTATTTTCAGGAGGAAAAGACGCAGCATGTTTGGGATTATTAAGCTAACAATTCATATAATTACGGGAATGCTGGTCTGTATTGTGCTGTTCAAATTGATGACCAATGGCTGGAGTGGTTTCTACTTTCACTGCTGTTTGTTAAGTCTGGTATTCCTCACGATTAGCTGGTTGTTGAGTAGTGAGTGGTTGCGAGGAAAGAGTAAGGCCGAACGCTCATGTTCAACCTTACTCTCATTCATACGTTACGCTTTTTTAAAGCGGGCAAAGAGATGTTCCACAACGACGAAAAAGACGGGAACGAAGTAAATTGCCAGCACAGTTGCTGCAAACATCCCCCCCATAACGCCTGTACCTACCGCGTTTTGTGCGCCGGAACCTGCGCCATGACTGATAACCAGCGGCAGTACGCCAAGAATAAAGGCCAGAGAGGTCATGAGGATTGGGCGTAAACGCATCCGCGCCGCTTCGATAATCGCTTCTACCGGCGTCTTCCCTTCTTTCTGCATCATCTCAACCGCAAATTCGACGATCAGGATGGCGTTCTTGGCGGAAAGCCCGATGGTGGTCAGCAACCCGACCTGGAAGTAGACGTCATTGCTTAAGCCGCGCAGGTCAGTTGCCAGTAATGCACCAATGACACCCAACGGTACAACTAACATCACCGAGAACGGAATTGACCAGCTTTCATACAGCGCGGCGAGGGCGAGGAACACCACGACCAGTGAAATGGCATACAGTGCGGGAGCCTGGTTGGATGATAACGCTTCCTGATATGACAGCCCGGTCCAGGAGTAGCCGACGCCCGCCGGAAGTTTAGCGACCAGATCCGCCATAAATTTCATCGCGTCACCGGTACTTTTCCCGGCAGCAGCCTCCCCTAAAATCTCCATCGACGGAATGCCGTTGTAACGTTCCAGTCGCGGCGAACCGTAGGTCCATTCTGTTGAAGAATAGGCAGAAAGCGGAGCCATCGTGCCAGAGGCGTTGCGTACATACCATTGGTTGATGTTGTCTGGCAGCATACGGAAGGGCGTTCCAGCCTGGACATACACTTTTTTCACACGCCCCTGATTGAGGAAGTCGTTGACGTAGCTACTGCCGAAGGCGGTAGAGAGGGTCTGGTTGATATCAGACAGTTCCACGCCCATCGCTTCGGCTTTCGCGGCGTTGACGTTCACTTTGAACATCGGCGTATCTTCCAGGCCGTTCGGGCGAACCGCTGTTACCTGATCAGGTGATTGTGCTGCCAGCGACAACAACTCGTTTCTCGCCTGGGTCAGCTTTTCGTGCCCCAGGTTGCCGTTGTCCAGTAGTTCCATATCAAAACCTGATGCTGTACCCAGCTCCGCTACCGCAGGTAAGTTGAACGGGAAAATCATCGCTTTATTGATACTGCTCAGAGCCACCATTGCCCGCTGAATGATTGCGGTCACCGAGTTTTCCTCGCCGACGCGTTCAGACCACGGCTTGAGGCTGATAAACGCCAGACCGTTGTTTTGCCCCTGACCACTGAAGCCAAAGCCACCAACGGTAAACACCGACTGGACATTATTTTTCTCTTTGGTCAGATAGTAATCAGTCACCTGTTGCAGCACTTTCGTGGTGTTAACCATGGTGGAACCTGACGGTAGCTGCGCGGTGGTCATAAAGACCCCCTGATCCTCTTCCGGTAAGAAAGAGGTCGGTGTACGCAGGAACAGCACCGCCATCCCGGCACAAATCAGCAGGTAAACCACCATGTAACGACCAGTGCAACGCAGCAGTGAGCGGGTGCTGTCGGTATAGTGCTGAGTCGATTTTTCAAACAGATGGTTGAAGCGTTCGAACAAGGCGTTCGGTTTGTGACCACCTTCCGGTGCGGCTTTCAGAATGGTGGCGCAAAGTGCCGGGGTCAGGCTCATCGCCACAAACACCGAAAGCAACATGGAGGAAATCAGCGTAATGGAGAACTGGCGATAAATTTCCCCGGTCGCGCCGCTCATAAAGGCCATTGGCATAAACACGGCGGACAGAACAACGGCAATCCCGACCAACGCACGCTGGATTTGCCCCATCGATTTATGCGTCGCTTCCTGCGGCGGCAGTTTATCTTCCGCTATCACGCGCTCGACGTTTTCCACCACCACGATGGCGTCATCCACCAGAAGCCCTATAGCTAACACCATCCCGAACATGGTGAGGGTGTTGATGGTAAAACCGACCGCCGACAAAATCGCGAACGTACCGAGAATAACCACCGGCACGGCGATAGTCGGGATAATCGTAGCGCGAATGTTCTGTAAAAACAGATACATGACCAGGAAGACGAGGATGATCGCCTCAACCAGCGTTTTGAAAACTTCCTGAATTGAAATTTGGATAAACGGCGTAGTGTCGTAAGGATAAACTGTCTTCAGGCTGGCGGGGAAATAGGCTGATAAGCGGTTGAGTTCTGCTTTTACTGCCCGCGAGGTATCGAGCGCGTTTGCCCCGGTAGCCAGTTTGATGGCGATACCGGCGGCAGGTTTGCCGTTATACCGCGCCACGGTGGAATAATCTTCCGCCCCCAGCTCGACGCGAGCAACGTCGCGCAGCAATACTTGCGAACCATCTTGCTGAACTTTCAGCAGGATTTTGCCAAATTCTTCCGGCGTTTGTAGGCGCGTCTGCACAATGATTGAGGCATTCAGTTGCTGGTCTGCCGCCTGTGGCATCCCCCCCAGTTGACCGCCGGAAATCTGGTTGTTTTGTACTTTGATTTGGGAAATAACATCAGAAGGAACGAGATTGTATTTATTGAGTTTTTGCGGGTCCAGCCAGATACGCATGGCGTACTCTGAACCAAAGAGCTGTACGCTACCGACACCTGCAGTACGGCTGAGTGGATCTTTAATATTAGAAGCCACATAGTCCGCGATGTCGTACTGGTTGAGGCTGCCGTTATCAGAGATAAACGCCGCCACCATCAGGATATTGCTGCTCGATTTATTGACGCTAATTCCTTGTTGCTGTACCGCTTCGGGGAGCGATGGCATGGCGAGTTGCAGTTTATTTTGTACCTGAACCTGCGCGATATCGGGCGATGTTCCCGTCTCAAAGGTCAGGGTAATGGATGCATTACCTGCTGCATCGCTGGTTGATGACATATACATCAGGCCATCAAGCCCATTCATATTTTGCTCAATCACCTGAGTGACTGAGTCTTCTACCGTTTGCGCATCAGCGCCCGGATAGGTGGCGCTGACGGTGATGGTCGGCGGCGCAATCTGCGGATACTGCGCAACCGGTAAGTTCATGATCGCCAGACCGCCTGCGAGCATCAAAATAATGGCAAGTACCCAGGCAAAAACCGGGCGATCAATAAAATAGTTAGCCATGAAAGTCCCCTTAAGCCTGCAACGTTATTGTTTCGATTCGGTGCTGGCGTTTTCCTGGCTGGAGGAAATTGCGCGTGCCTTGATACCCGGATGTATGCGTTGCAAACCGGAAACGATCACCCGATCGCCAGCCTGCAAACCAGAGGTAACAACCCACTGGTTTCCGATAGCTTTGGTCGCGTCAATTTCGCGTAACTGCACGACATCGTCTTTATCCAGAATGAGCGCCGTCGCTTTACCCTGAGCGTTGTGGGTAACACCTTCCTGCGGCACCAGTAACACATTCTGGCGGCTACCTTCATCCACTAATGCTGTGACGTACATGCCTGGCAGTAAGTCACCATTTGGATTGGGGAAAATCGCACGCAACGTGACGGAACCCGTGGTTTCATCTACCGTCGGGTCGGAAAATTTCAGCGTGCCGGTCTGGCTGTAACGTTTGCCATTTTCCAGATTAAGCTGCACAGGCGTACTGCCCTGAACCTGTTTGATCTGCCCACTGGCGACTTCCTCTTTCATGCGCAAAAAATCTTGCACTGACTGGGTGAGATCGACATAAATCGGGTCAAGACGCTGCACGGTAACCAGGGAATCAGCTTGATTAGCGGTAACTAATGCGCCGACGGTCACCGACGATTTTCCGCTGACGCCCGTAATCGGCGAGGTGACATTTGCGTATTGCAGATTGATCGTCGCCTGCTCAACAGCCGCTTTGGCGACGGTGACGTTGGCTTCTGCTTCATTCAGTTGGGTGCGCGCGGTGTCGTAATCCTGACGGCTAACGTAGTTGGTCCTCAGCAACGATGCCTGGCGGTTAAAGGTGATGCGGGCATTGCTGGCGTTGGAGAGAGCTTTCGCCAGCGAACCTTTGGCGGAGTTCAGCTCTGCCTGTAAAGGTGCAGGATCAATCTGATACAGCGAGTCGCCCTGGTTAACTTTATCGCCTTCGATAAAGTTGCGTTTAATGATAATGCCGCCTACCTGGGGGCGTATCTCGGCAACTTCATAAGGAACAGTTCTGCCGGGCAGTTCGCTCATCACATTGACCGAACCGGGAGAGAGTGTCACCACACCCACTTCAGGTGTCATCGCGGCGGCATTTTCCGTCGATTTGTCATCGCAGGCGGTGAGTATCGCGCCGCAGAATAACAACGGTATTAACAGTATTCTTTTTCTGTTCATTTTAGTCCCTGAAAACTCGTGAGAAATAACGGTTCTTTGAATTGCGTGCGGGGAGAGGTATGAGGGATTTACAGACCAGCGGCATAATGCAAGTCATGAGCTTGTAAGCCTGTGAGAGAGCATGTAGGCAGAGCGACCAATATCGTGATGTTAATGGCAAAAAAAATGTTGCCGTTCTGCCGACAGTCTCTGTCTGCATCCGGGCAACGAAGGTTTCTACTGGTGGATACACAAACCAGGGGAATAAGTTCGTTTTCGCTTCTCCTTGGGTTATCACCGGGAGTAATGGAGTCAGCATTTGCATCCCTCGTCATGCCAGCCATTAATTTCAAACAATTATCGCTGGGTCACTTCGGCGCCTTATTAAAAATAAGAAGAAATTCCCAGAGTCACGATGTCGCTCATACGTCTCAGTTTCAGCTTGTACATGATATTGAATTTCTGGATCTTTAACGTTTGCTGCGAAATATTTAGTGTTGATGTGATATTACTTTCATTTTTGTTTTTCAGAATCAGTTGCATAATTTTGAATTGATTATGCGAGAAACATAATTGAGAATTCTTATGGGGTAAGTGTTTTCCATAAGTAATATCAATCAGGTTTTTAATACTTTCTTTGCGGCTGATAAAATAAATAGGCGACTGACTTTTCAGTTTACTGATGTGATAAGGTGCCAGAACAATGATTCTTTCGGCATCTAATTTCTCAAGAAACTTAATAGCTTCTTCATCAAGGATATGATTATGATAGGTATCAATGATCACCTTGAATGGTTTGTTGCCTATGCTTTTGAGCTCTGACAGGGAATTGATTTTTATCATTTCGTGATTATCTTTCAACTGCAAAAAGCCCTGTAAAAGAAAAGAATCCTTCGTCATGAGAAAAATCATAACTTGCTCCTTAGCCGTTATCGTTTCGAACATGCTGTCCTTTTCATTATTTACATCCATGTCCGAATATGGTGTTCAATATAGTAAACGCCTATAAGAACCTTGCCCTTCGTGAACTAATACGTCTATTAACACTAATCAAAACTTCAGATTTAGCCATCATCTGGTCCATATATTGATCCTAGGTAAGATTCCTGGTTGTTATTGATTTGTAATTAATAAACAAAACATTAACACGCTGCGGACTTCTACCCAAGAATAAGTTATAAATAATCCATTTGTGATCTCTGAAGAATATTACTAAAGTTAAAGCGTAATCCGATTTAAATATTGAGTCTCCTTGTTTCTATTTAAGCTGGCAATTGGATTGCCAGCTTTCTTTTAGTGCATTGATAGTGAAAAAATAAACTCTGTAATATTTGTTTATCTACCTATAGCATCGATGTTTATGGAACCTTCAGTTCACTTTCTCACAGCACTTCTAAAACATTAAACCTGACAACGAAAAATATCAGCCATGATAATGTTTGAAATGGCTAATTCGCCGTGAAATAAATAAAAAATACAAAAATTTCAGATAGTTGATTTAATCGCTGTGCGCGATTTATTTCAACGATAGTTCGTGTTTTATCAAAGTAGCTATGCGGTGGTGTGGGTATTAGCCACCTCATAATCATTGTGCGTGACTATGAGGCAGGCTAAAAAATAGAGCGGAGATACGTCGGCTAGTTATTATTTTTTAACGAACAAACTAGCAAAACTGAACAGGCTGGCGGCGCTAAATATGAGTTCGATCCCTACCAGGGTAGATACCAATGTCACAGAAACCATCGGTGTTGCGCCAAGGAATATCCAGGCAATGACGATATCCAGCACACCAATAACGAGTTGTAGCCAGCTACCTTTCATTGAACGCTGACGATACCAGCTCATCAGGCGAATAACCCCTGCGACGCAGAACAGACCCGCAATAAACGCTGCAATGGCGAAAATCCCTAGCTCCGGTGCGCGGATAAAGAAATAGCCGATCAATAAATAGGCTACTGCCACGAGGAACCCCGATAATACAGGCCAGAAATTATGACTGCGGTTGCTGAATAATCCAACAATAAGTGCAATGCCCGAGCAGATTAATAATACGCCAACTACCGTGCTTAGAATATCACCAGAAACAAACGGGAAACTGATACACAGTAAACCGACGATGAACAGCAGTACTGCAATAAACTGGATCGCTCTGCGATGCTTCTTAAGCATATCCAGATCAAACTTCAAAATTGTTGCCTTATCTATATATAACATAGAACCACCCTATAAATTTAAGAAGGAAAACCCCTGCTATCAATCTATGCCAAAAATGCATCTGAGAATGCAGTTGATTTAATAAAAATTTCCTAATTACCGTGCTTGATGACCGTGTAACTTGTTGTATTAGAATAAAAATATCTGATTTTGATATTTTGTCTCAACATGACATACCCAGAAAACCAGGTTATAACCTCAATGTCGAAATTGATTCGTGACGGCTCTTTCACTTTATAGTTGAGGATATTACGATGAAAAAAGTATTAGGCGTTATTCTTGGTGGGCTGCTTCTTCTACCTGTAGTGAGCAATGCAGCCGATGCGCAAAAAGCAGCTGACAATAAAAAACCTGTCAACTCCTGGACCTGTGAAGACTTCCTGGCTGTAGACGAATCCTTCCAGCCGACAGCTGTCGGTTTTGCTGAAGCTCTGAATAATAAAGACAAACCGGAAGATGCGGTTTTAGATGTTCAGGGTATTGCAACCGTAACCCCTGCGATCGTTCAGGCTTGTACCCAGGATAAAAAAGCCAGCTTTAAAGATAAAGTTAAAGGCGAATGGGACAAAATTAAGAAAGATATGTAATTACGGGAATGCGTTACATCGTATTTCCTTAAATATTGAACAGGCCGGAATATCTTGCTTATAAAGCAGGTAATCCTCCTGTTCATATATCAATTATTTATTGAATGGGTTGTAAAATGAATATTGCATCTCTACGTAAAGCCATTGTTTTCGTTGGCGCTGTAGCGGCACTGTCACTGGTTAATGCGCAATCTGCACTGGCAGCTAATGAATCGGCTAAAGATATGACTTGTCAGGAATTTATTGACCTGAATCCGAAAGCGATGACACCTGTTGCATGGTGGATGCTGCATGAAGAAACGGTTTATAAAGGTGGCGATACTGTAACCTTAAATGAAACCGACCTGACTCAGATCCCTAAAGTGATTGAATATTGTAAGAAAAATCCGCAGAAAAATTTGTATACCTTTAAAGATAAATTGGCAAATGTCCTGCCGAATTAACAGGAATAAAGTAAAAAGGAGTAGCAAGCCGAGCCATCTTGCTGCTCCTTTTTGCGTTTTTATATGACTACCGAATTTATCATTCGTTTGATCCTGGCCGCAATTGTTTGTGGTGCTATTGGCATAGAAAGGCAAATACGCGGCAAGGGTGCTGGTTTACGTACTCATGTCTTGATTGGCATGGGCAGCGCGCTGTTCATGATTGTGTCGAAATATGGTTTTGCTGATGTGCTGGCGTTGGATCATGTCGGGCTTGATCCCAGCCGTATTGCCGCTCAGGTCGTCACTGGCGTCGGATTTATCGGTGCGGGGAACATCCTCGTTCGCAATCAAAATATTGTCGGTTTAACGACCGCTGCGGATATTTGGGTAACGGCAGCCATTGGTATGGTGATTGGTAGCGGCATGTATGAACTGGGGATTTACGGTTCCGTGATGACCTTGCTGGTGCTGGAAGTCTTCCATCAATTAACCTTCCGCCTGATGAACAAAAATTACCATTTACAGCTGACGTTAGTGAACGGTAATACGGTATCAATGCTCGACTGGTTTAAGCAGCAGAAAATAAAAACAGATTTAGTTTCGTTGCAGGAAAATGAAGATCATGACGTGGTTTCCATTGATATCCAGCTTCATGCCACGACGTCGATAGAAGACCTGTTGCGATTATTAAAAGGCATGGCAGGGGTGAAAGGCGTTTCAATTAGCTAATCTGTATCGTTATTTATTCGGCAGGAGTACCAGAGCGGTACTCCTGTTGGTTTTAATGATCGAGGACGATCAGTGGTGAGTGGTTGGCAGGATCTTTTAACACGGTAATATCCGCGCCATAGAGCATTGTCAGCGCCTGTTGTGTCAATACGTCCTGCGGTTTGCCATTTGCGACAACCTTTCCTTTTTGCATCAAAACAACACGGTCAGCATAACGGGCTGCAAGATTAAGATCGTGCAATACGCAGCAGACGTTAAATTGCCGTTCGCGAACTAACTGGCGTAATAAACGAAACAGATGTTGTTGATGGTGAATATCCAGCGCCGACGTCGGTTCATCAAGAAATAACCATTTCGGTGAGGGGACAGGTTCCCAGAGTTGCACCAGCAGGCGAGCCAATTGCACACGCTGTTGTTCACCGCCGGATAATTGCCGGTAGTCGCGGTTAGCGAGTGCCTGACAGTCGCATAAAGCCATAATCTGCACCGTTTCACCACTCTGATTGCCGGTACGATGCGGATGCCGCCCCATCTGGATAACTTCCTGTACGCTGAATGGAAATGCCATGTGGCTATTTTGACGCATCACGGCCCGGTGTTTTGCCAGTTCGGTGATTGACCATTCATTTAATGGCTTATTAAACAACCGGCATTCGCCGCTATCAGGTTGAAGATAGCCGGTTAGCTGGCGAAGCAGCGTGGATTTTCCCGCGCCATTAGGGCCGAGAATGGCAACAATTTCTCCGCCGGGAAAAGTCAGCGAGACATTATCAGTCAGACGCCGTCCATGAAGGCTATAAACCAGGTTTTTGGCGCTGATCATGTGATCCTCCGGTTACGCAGAATCAACCACATAAAATAAGGGCCGCCAAGCAGACTGGTTAATAATCCCACGGGCATTTCTGCTGGCTGTACCAGCGTGCGGGCAAGCGTGTCTGCCATCAGCAATAAACAGGCGCCGGCGAGGGCAGAGCAAGGGATTAACCAGCGGTGATTTGCCCCGGTCGTCATGCGAATCAGATGCGGGATCACCAGGCCAATAAAGCCGATAATGCCGCTTACCGATACGGCAGCGCCAACCAGCAGTGAGCTAATCAACAGTAATTGCTGGCGTTTACGCTTTACGTTGACGCCGAGGTAATGGGCTTCTTCATCACCAAGCTGGAGTAAATTTAGCGTTCCGGCGAGACAGGTTGTTGCCATAATGGCTGGCAGAATGAATGAACTGGCGACCAATAACGTCGGCCATTGCGCCTGACCGAGATTACCCATCATCCATAATGTCAGTTGTCGTAGCTGCTGTTCATCGCCGATATAGCTCAGTATGCCGATCGCCGCACCGCACAGGGCATTGATGGCGATCCCGGCCAGTAACAATTGCATCATGCTGCCATCGCGATGGCGCTGTGTGATGAGAAAAATGACGGTACAGACCACTAAACTGCCGGCGATGGCAAACACCATTTGCTCATAGAGCACTAGCACCACTGGGAAGGAGAAGGGCAGCACAATAGCAACGCCAACCATTAATGCAGAACCGCTACTGACGCCGAGTAATCCAGGGTCAGCCATGGGGTTGCGAAAAAGCCCCTGCATAATCACCCCGGCGGTTGCCAACGCTGCGCCTACCAGCACTGCCAGTAAAACGCGAGGCAGGCGAATATTCAGCCAGATATCGCGGTATTCCTCATCAAAAAGGGCATCAAAACTGATCTTTAACGCTCCCTGACTGGCACCGAACAGCACCAGAGCAAGCAATAATAGTGATAGCCCCATAAAGACACTGGCGGAAGAAAATGAATCCTTGAGCACGCAAAACTCCATTACGACATTACGGCGCGGATATTCCGCGCCGGGAGGGGATTACGCTGGTTTCAGATCTGGTTCAATCAGACTGTAGATCTGCTTGTTGAGTGTCGGCTGACTGGCCAGTTCAGCAATATGTGCAGCGACATCGGCACGGCGGACAAAACCATGGCATTCCTGATTTTGTATCCGTAACGCTTTACCCGTTGCTGCGCCATCAAGCAGACCGCCTGGACGGAGAATGGCGTAATCAAGTTGGCTGGTTTGCAGCCAGCTTTCCGCCAGCGTTTTTTCCCGTACCGCCTGACCAAACGCGGCTTTGGCGCGATCCGATAAAAACGGCCAGCTATCTCCGCATCCCAAAGAGGTCACCAGAATCATGCGCTTGATACCGGCCTTTTCGGCCTCATCAATCACTGTTCTGTGCGCCAGATAATCCTGTGCGCCACCCATTGTTGAGATTACAAGCGCATCCGGGCCAGCCGCGCGGCAGGCCGCTGCGACCACGCTGGCATCACAGGCGTCGCCTGTAAAAACCTGCACACCTTGTTGTGCCAGTTTAGCCGCAGCGTCTGTACGGCGAACGACAGCAACGACCGGACGTTGTTCCGCCAGCGCCAGTGCAAGCGTTCTGGCTCCAACTCCCTTTCCGCCTGCGCCAAAGAGTAGCCACGGCGTCATCAGGCATGTTCCTTCAGAGATGCCGCCAGAGCATGGAAGGCGCTGACTTGTTCGCTCAGGAGTTGACGATGGTCATCCCTGCCGAGGAAGATTTTCAGCATGGCGCTGCCTTCCTTATTGAAAAAGAGAATAGAGGCGGTGTCCATGCCCATGAATTTACGTTCGATTAAGGCAATATGTGTGCAGTTTTCTGCTTTGATATGCCCGGACATGCCGTGCTTTCCGCGTAGGTTGAAATAGCCGTGACGATGGAAACCCGAAGGCAGTTCTCCGCTAAATTCAAGGATCACATCGGCAGTATGCACCAGCGTGGTGACGTTGCCCCATTCGCAGACGGTATCCCAGACAGTATCGAATTTATCGCCTGACACGACCGTCGGAGAGGGCAGATTTTGCACTACCTCCAGCAGTGTGGTGTTGTATTGTTCGGCGATCGCTTCCAGCGTACCGTCTGGCTCCGTTTTCAAAAATTCCTGTAACGAGACATAGCTCATAAATCACTCCTGTTATGGTTTTCCAAGCGCAATCGCTGGCGCATTAAGTACCTGAATCAGTTCATTCAGAGACTGCAAAATATTGCTTGCCCAGAAACGACCTTCATTGGTCAGCCGCAGGCAAGTTGAAGCATCGCGGCTTAAGCCTTTTTGGTGCCACTGAGCCAGTAACGGCGCGAGTTTTTCGGCATGTGGCGTAAGTTCGTCCAGTGGTACACGCGCCGTTTCAATGCCCGACTGCAAGGTATGACGCCACTGCGCGTTACGTTCGGCGTTACGCATGATCATCATCAGCGGTTTTTTGCCTGCCGCGACGGATTCATGCCAGGTCTGAAGATTACGTTCGTTCATCCAGGAGTAACCATTAACCGAACCGCCAGCACCGGAACCAAAGGCCAGACAATCGGCACCCTGTTTAATCAGCAGGTTATAGAGATTACGTTCGCGTGTGGTGCGACCCCAGTGGCTGTTACTGATGCAGCGCCAACCGGCATCGTCCATGAAGTCACACCCTTGCAGATAGAGATCGCGACGTTCTGCCGGAGAGGGCACGGTAGTGCGCCCGTTTTCCACGGCTTTGCCCAGCGGCGTGTTGGGCAGGACATTGAGCGCATAGAGATCGACACCATCGAGACCGATATCGCGGGCAATAGCCAGATCTTCTCCCCAGGTTTGCGCATCCTGACCTGGCAGGCCGAACAGCAGGTCGCACACCACCGCAGCCCGGTCGCGTTTGACCAGGCTTTCCATAAACGCAATGGCGGTCGGACCATCAGAGGTGCGTGCCATTTTCTTGCGGATTTTGCTGTTAAATGACTGAATACCAATCGAGAAACGATTTGCTCCTGCGTCAAGGCAAGCATCGATTCGATCAGCATCAAAATTCAGTACCCGGCCTTCAATGGTGATTTCACAATCGGGTGCCAGCGGTAATTTCTCTCGTAGTGTGGTGATGATTCTGGACAAATCGCGCGCCGAGAGCGCGGAAGGTGTGCCGCCACCGAAATAGACCGCGTGGATGGGTGCGGACTGATGCAATACGCTGTCTGCCTCCAGCTCGATTTCTCGAATCAGGGCATCGGTGTAACGAGCGCACGCATCTTCGTTAAAACGATTCTGATAAAAACCACAAAACGTGCAGTGTGTCGCGCAAAAAGGAATATGCAGATAAACCAGTCGTTTACGAGGTGAAGTCGTTTGACCAATCATCTCTTGCCAGGTTTGTGCCAGTTGTTCTTTGGCGACCGGAATGGCCCCACGAAACGGCATCATGGCGCGCCTGTCTTTAAATGGCTGGTCTCCGTCTAAAGCAAAATGTGGCGTGAGATCCAGGGTATTTTTCATGTTCATACGTCTGATTTAAATCCGTTTATTGCGGCCAAAGCTGCTGGTGTAAAGATTCAACGACATCAGCAATACGCGGGCCCATTCCCAGAATCAGGTTTTGATCAACGGTGATAATGCGCTGGTTCTTCCAGGCGGCGGTGTGGGTAATTCCGGCAATAGAACGCAGCCGATTAATATCGCCATCGACCATTTGTGAGGTGACGACAATCACTTCAGGGTTAGCCGCAATCAGCGATTCCGCGCTGTAGCTTTTGTACTGCTGGTGGGTAGCGACGTTTTCTGCACCGGCAAGCGACAGAATGGCGTCTGCGACGCTGCCTTTACCGGCAACCTGTGGCGCACTGCCGCCTGCGGAGAGAATAAACATCGCTTTAACTGGAGCTTTTTTGGCCGCCACGCTTTGCTGTACCCGCTCCAGGCGTTGGTTGATCTGTGTCACCAGCGCGTCGCCTTGTTCAGGAACCTGTAACGTTTTCGCCAGTTGGCGAATGTTGGCGTACATCTGCTCAAGGGTGGCGGGCACACGCGGTAGGGTGACGACGTTGACCTTCTGCGCCCGTAGCTGGTCGAGCACAATTTGCGGCCCGGCATCCTGCCAGGTAATTACGCTATCCGGGCGAAGTGACAAAATGCCTTCACTGCTCAGTTGCTTCCAGTAGCCAATATGCGGCAGTTTGGCGGTTTCTGGTGGATAAGATGTCGTTTCATCGACACCAACCACGCGGTTGCCAGCACCCATCGCGTAGATCAGTTCCGTCAGTGACCCTCCAGCAACCACGATACGTTCGGTCGCCGTTGCGCTAAAAGCCCAGTTAAGAGCCAGTACTGCCGTAAACAGTTTTTTCATGGGGATATGATTTACCGTGGTCTTCGCGGCAGAGGCCACGGCTGAAATACATAACGTTAGTGGGGAAAAAAGACACGGCCTGGTGGTGATCCTTGGCATCATATGAGAACTCTTATCAAATTGAGAATGATCATGATTATCATTTGAGTTATATATGAAATACCACCATCGATTCAATACGCAAGGCGTTACAAGCGTATTTATTTTTGATTTTTATCAAGATGATTCGTCAGCTAACGTTATTGTTACCGACTAAATTTGAGGGTGGGGAAAAGGCGAAATACCAGCAATATTGCGGGTTGCAGGGCAAAGAGATAGCAAAATTATTGCAGTTAACGACAAAGATTCGTTACGGCACGGTGGGGCGAATTGTGACAAGGAGGCTGTGGTTGATGAGACATAAACAGATTTTATAACCCCCTGTTTAGTGTGTTAATAGCGGTTAAAAAAAGCTTGATCATAAAAAATTGATCGATAATAATTCTCATTATCAAGTTGGTATTTAACAACACATGATCATATGGATAATGAAACTATAACTTTTGTAAGGGATAACGCACTGCACTCTTCACTCCAGACGTGGTGTACCACCAGACCTGATAAAGAGGGCGTGTATTTGCGCAATTGTCAGAAATACCAGGTAATTTCACGGGATATAAACGCCAATTAACTAACCTGGCTAATACTATCGCTTTGAATCGTAAATAAATTTATTTTCGCCAGCCACCCCGGTTTTTACCCAGGCAGCCAGCATTTTTTATTTTCCTCATGGAGAATCGCTATGTCACGTCCGCAATTTACCTCGTTGCGCTTGAGTTTGTTGGCTTTGGCTGTTTCCGCCAGCTTGCCGACGATTGCTTTTGCTACTGAAACCATGACTGTTACTGCAACGGGGAATGCCCGCAGTTCCTTCGAAGCGCCAATGATGGTCAGCGTTATCGACACTTCCGCCCCTGAAAACCAAACGGCCACTTCAGCCACCGATCTGCTGCGCCATGTTCCTGGGATTACTCTTGATGGTACGGGACGCACAAATGGTCAGGATGTGAATATGCGTGGCTATGATCATCGCGGCGTGCTGGTTCTTGTCGATGGTGTTCGTCAGGGAACTGATACCGGACACCTGAATGGTACTTTTCTCGATCCGGCGCTGATCAAACGTGTTGAGATTGTCCGTGGGCCTTCGGCATTACTGTATGGCAGTGGCGCGCTGGGAGGGGTTATCTCCTACGATACGGTCGATGCAAAAGATTTATTGCAGGAAGGACAAAGCAGTGGTTTTCGTGTCTTTGGCACTGGCGGCACGGGAGACCATAGCCTGGGGCTGGGCGCCAGTGCTTTTGGGCGAACTGAAAATCTGGATGGTATTGTGGCCTGGTCCAGTCGCGATCGTGGTGATTTACGCCAGAGCAATGGTGAAACCGCGCCGAATGACGAGGCTATCAACAACATGCTGGCGAAAGGAACCTGGCAAATTGATTCTGCCCAGTCTCTGAGCGGGTTAGTGCGTTATTACAATAACGACGCGCGTGAACCCAAAAATCCGCAGACCGTTGAGGCTTCTGATAGCAGCAACCCGATGGTTGATCGCTCAACGATTCAACGTGATGCGCAGCTTGCTTATAAACTCGCTCCGTTGGGCAACGACTGGTTAAATGCCGATGCAAAAGTTTACTGGTCGGAAGTTCGTATTAATGCGCAGAACACGGGGAGTTCCGGCGAGTATCGTGAACAGACAACAAAAGGTGCCAAACTGGAGAACCGTTCCACTCTGTTTGCCGATAGCTTTGCCTCTCATCTGCTGACATATGGCGGTGAGTATTATCGTCAGGAACAACATCCTGGCGGTGCGACGACGGGCTTCCCGCAAGCGAAAATCGATTTCAGCTCTGGCTGGCTGCAAGATGAGATAACCTTACGCGATCTGCCGATTACCCTGCTTGGCGGAACCCGCTATGACAGCTATCGCGGTAGCAGCGACGGTTACAAAGATGTGGATGCCGACAAATGGTCGTCTCGTGCAGGGATGACTATCAACCCGACCAACTGGCTAATGTTATTTGGCTCGTATGCGCAGGCATTCCGCGCCCCGACGATGGGCGAAATGTATAACGATTCTAAGCACTTCTCGATTGGTCGCTTCTATACCAACTATTGGGTGCCGAACCCGAATTTGCGTCCGGAAACCAACGAAACTCAGGAGTACGGCTTTGGGCTGCGTTTTGATGACCTGATGTTGTCCAATGATGCCCTGGAATTTAAAGCCAGCTACTTTGATACCAAAGCGAAGGACTACATCTCCACTACCGTCGATTTCGCAGCGGCGACGACCATGTCGTATAACGTCCCGAACGCCAAAATCTGGGGTTGGGATGTGATGACGAAATATACCACTGATTTGTTTAGCCTTGATGTGGCCTATAACCGTACCCGTGGCAAAGACACCGATACCGGTGAATATATCTCCAGCATTAACCCGGATACTGTTACCAGCACCCTGAATATTCCCATTGCCCACAGCGGCTTCTCTGTCGGTTGGGTCGGTACGTTTGCCGATCGCTCAACACATGTCAGCAGCAGTTACAGTAAACAACCGGGCTACGGCGTGAATGATTTCTACGTTAGTTATCAAGGACAGCAGGCGCTCAAAGGCATGACCACCACTCTGGTACTGGGCAACGCCTTCGATAAAGAGTACTGGTCGCCGCAGGGTATCCCGCAGGATGGTCGTAACGGAAAAATTTTCGTGAGTTATCAATGGTAATCATCTGCCCCGATATTTCGGGGCGTTTATCTGGAAGGAAGAGAGACAATGAACCACTACACACGCTGGCTTGAGTTAAAAGAACAAAATCCCGGAAAGTACGCGCGTGACATCGCAGGTTTAATGAATATTAGCGAAGCAGAGCTGGCATTTGCCCGTGTCACGCACGATGCGTGGCGGATGCGTGGCAATATTCGTGAAATTCTGGCGGTACTGGAAAGCGTTGGCGAAACCAAATGCATTTGCCGGAACGAGTATGCTGTTCATGAGCAGATTGGTGCTTTCACGAACCAGCATTTGAACGGTCATGCCGGATTAATACTCAACCCGCGCGCGCTGGATTTGCGACTGTTTCTCAATCAGTGGGACAGTGTTTTCCATATAAAAGAAACCACGGCTCGCGGAGAACGCCAGAGTATTCAGTTCTTTGATCATCAGGGCGATGCGTTACTGAAAGTTTATGCCACCGACAATACTGACATGGCGGCATGGAACGAGCTTCTGGGGCGTTTTATCGTCGAAGAGAATACGCAGCTTGAGTTAAAAGCCGCTGATGCGACTGCCGCACAAACCGACGTAGATGCCAGTGTGGTCGAGCAAGAGTGGCGGGCGATGACCGACGTTCATCAGTTTTTTACGTTGCTCAAGCGCCACAACCTGACTCGTCAGCAGGCGTTTAATCTGGTGGCAGACGATTTGGCCTGCAAAGTGCCCAACAGTGCGCTGGTGCAGATACTGGAATCCGCCCAGCAAGACGCTAATGAGATCATGGTATTTGTTGGCAACCGTGGTTGCGTACAGATCTTCACCGGTGTGGTTGAAAAAGTTGTGCCGATGAAAGGCTGGCTGAATATTTTCAACCCAACGTTTACTCTTCACCTTTTAGAGGAGTGCATTGCTGAAACCTGGGTTACTCGTAAACCCGCCAGTGACGGTTATGTGACCAGTCTGGAATTGTTTGCCCATGATGGTACGCAGATTGCGCAGCTCTATGGTCAACGTACAGAAGGCGAACAGGAGCAAGCGCAATGGCGTAAACAGATTGCGGCATTGACGCAGGAAGGTGTTACTGCGTAAAGCGTAATTGTGCGGAGGTCTGGCGGTCGCCGGGCCTCTTTATAAATATCAGCTGGCGAGTTCAGACCAGATAATCAATATGTTGATGACGTACCAGTTCGTTGATCCGCTTAAGGTTAAGAATCATCATAATATTGTGTTTATGGCAATAGAATGTTTTCAGCGAAATTTTTAATTTCCCCAGAATATCTTCCGTCGTCATTTGATTAGCAATGCAGGTCAGAACCTGATGTTGTTTGCATGAGAGTGACACATCCGCTTCTGGCACAGAACAGTAACTGCCATTAAGCAGCGCGACAAAGTCAATAATCGTAATATTTCTCTGGACAAAGGTTACCGGGACTTTTCCCAGACAACGTTTAATATTAAACGGTGAGAAAACAATGACATGAACAGGCTTCAGATGTTCAATTTTGTTGAGTATTGAAGAATGAAAGACATTATTCATTAACGTGTCAATAATCACTAAGGCATTCTGATGCAATGTCAAGTCGATCTCTTCTTCGTTCTGTATATGAACGACATTACCCTTACTTAAAATATTTTTCATGGCGGTGAAAAACATTGTATCCCTGGTAATTATAAGAAACATAACCGACTCCTGTTGCGGACATTAACTTTATAATCAGGTGCCAAAGGTAATAAATAGAGAGGATATTATAATTATAGTTATATATAAATATTCATACTAAAGATGCAGATATTTGAAAAATATCTGCATCTTTAAACTAAATCATTTCACCAGTTCTGGTGTTACCTGGCTAACCGCATTAGTGTAGTAAGGTGCGCCCCAGCCTGGTTCAGGCCAGAATGCGCCGTAGCCGTAATCCCACAGGTTGTAGGTGGTGTTGACCACTTCTCTCAAATGCCACACCTGAATACCTTGTACATTCACGTCAACGAAGTTATACGGGACTTTATTGATAAATCCAGGTTGTTCGCCCTGAATTGTGCCGAGAACGGTAACAAAGTGATTGCGGTAGTTCACTGGGTCAAGGAAGCCATTTTGTCTGGCGAGCAGGCGACCCTGATAGTTGGCTTCAATTTCAGGTTTGGCATAGCTATCCAGCGGTAATACGGCGATTTCTAACAACGTATCTGTTTTGCCGTTAATAACGTTGATAACCTTACCGCCAAAGCGTGCCTGTTGACCAACATACAAATTTGGTTGGTTATGAACAGCAACAAAACTTTTTTGAATATCAGGTTGGTTATTGCCTTTGATATTTTGCGGAATCGAACTACATGCGGCAAGAAAAAATGAAAGGCTGAAGATGAGTGCACCTTTTGTCTTGTTCATGTTACTATCCTTATCAACAAATGTTAAAACCATAATAGATATTTCTTTATAGTTTTCATCCGATTCTTAGGCGATATGCCTGATAGTAACGTAAACCTGTCTGATATTTATATCCTTGAACATTAGTCCCGGACAGCATTGACATATGAAGTTATTATCCGCCTCCTTGTAATATTAGTTCTTTATTTAATTATTATAATGAGTTTATTTTTTCTCTCATGTTACATGGACTACTAATTATTAGCATTATGGTGATAACCATTTATTAAAATGGAAACTATTTATCCGCGAGGGCAGGAAGCGCAATTTACTGAAATTGCGCTTCCTGCATCCGGTAAGAAATGATACGCGTTCGTCAGAGATTGGGGGCACAGCCCCCCTTTGTTTATTTTAATCGTTTACCCGAATCATCAACCACTTTCTCGCCATCTTCCTTGCTGAACGCGCCTTTTTGCGCATCTGGCAGGATCTCCAGCACCACTTCCGAAGGACGGCAAAGACGGGTTCCCAGCCGCGTTACCACGATTGGACGGTTAATCAGAATCGGGTGTTGCAACATAAAGTCGATTAACCGATCGTCAGTAAATTTATCTTCTGCCAGACCCAGTTCCTCATACGGTTCAACGTTTTTACGCAGCAGAGCGCGAACAGAAATCCCCATATCAGCAATGAGTTTTACCAGCTCATCACGAGTCGGCGGGGTTTCCAGATAGTGGATAATGGTCGGTTCTGTACCGCTGTTGCGGATCATCTCCAGCGTGTTACGCGACGTGCCGCAGGCCGGGTTGTGATAAATGGTAATGTTGCTCATATCAGTATCTCATTACAAAGTGAAAGAGAGGCGTAGCGCCAGCGCCACCAGCGTTACAAACAGTACCGGCAGGGTCATGATAATTCCTGTGCGGAAGTAATATCCCCAGGTAATCGTCATATTCTTCTGCGAAAGTACGTGCAGCCAGAGCAGCGTTGCCAGGCTACCAATAGGTGTAATTTTCGGCCCCAGATCGCAGCCAATAACGTTGGCGTAAACCATCGCTTCTTTGATCACACCAGACGCCGTGCTGCTATCAATAGACAACGCACCAACCAGTACCGTAGGCATATTGTTCATGATCGAAGAGAGGAAGGCTGTCAGGAATCCGGTGCCCAGCGTCGCCGCCCACAGACCGTTATCTGCCAGTACGTTGAGTACGCCAGAAAGGTAATCTGTCAGTCCCGCATTGCGCAGGCCATAAACCACCAGATACATACCGAGCGAGAAGATGACAATCTGCCAGGGTGCACCGCGCAGCACTTTACCCGTATTGATAGCATGACCGCGTTTAGCGACGACAAATAATATCAGCGCACCCACCGCCGCAATGGCGCTTACCGGAATGCCGAGTGGTTCCAGGACGAAAAATCCCACCAGCAGAAGCAGTAAAACAACCCAGCCAGTTTTGAATGTAGCAGGATCTTTAATCGCTTCGGCGGGAGATTTCAGCAGCGCCATATCGTAGTTCTGCGGAATATCTTTGCGGAAATAGAGATGCAACATCACCAGCGTGGCCAGTATCGCGGCGATATCCACCGGCACCATTACCGAAGCATATTCGCGAAAGCCAAGACCAAAGAAATCTGCCGAAACGATATTCACCAGGTTCGAGACGATAAGCGGCAGGCTGGCGGTATCGGCAATGAACCCCGCCGCCATAACGAACGCCAGCGTAGTGCCTTTACTGAACCCTAATGCCAGCAGCATGGCGATGACAATCGGTGTCAAAATAAGCGCCGCGCCATCATTGGCAAACAGAGCTGCAACGGCGGCGCCGAGCAGGACAATCCAGGTAAACAGCAGGCGACCACGACCATTGCCCCAGCGTGAAACGTGCAGCGCCGCCCATTCGAAAAAGCCGGATTCATCCAGCAGCAAACTGATGATAATAACGGCAATAAATGCGGCAGTTGCATTCCAGACGATATTCCACACTACAGGAATATCGCCCGGATGGACCACGCCTGTAACTAACGCCAGCATTGCGCCCAGCGTTGCACTCCAGCCGATGCCTAAACCTTTCGGTTGCCAGATAACCAATACGATGGTCAGGACAAAGATAGCGCCTGCCAGTAACATAATGCCTCCAGGATAAAACACATACGAAAATCCATATGTGTTTAGCTGAAATTTTTAACTGCAAATGTTCTTACTGTCTACGGAACAATTTTGTCGAGCCAGGTTGCGGACAATCGCCTGAACCTTTTCCTGTTCACATCGCCAGGCCTCATCAATAATTTTCGCCGCCCATGCTGGAATATGCGGCGATAGGCGGTAATGAACCCACTTACCTTGCTTGCGGTCCAGCAATAAACCGCTTTCACGCAGCAATGCCAGGTGGCGTGAGATCTTGGGCTGCGACTGATTCAGGGCAGTACAGAGATCACACACGCATAACTCCCCCATCTCACTGAGCAGTAATACGATGCCCAGGCGGGTCTCATCGGCAAGAATTTTGAAGAGTTGGATGGGTAACAGAATTGACATATTGCGCTCCTGATTGTTGCAGGTAGTGTCTCTCTTCAAAACGGATAAGTCAAAAACATATATGGTTTAACGGATGCGTAGGTGCAAAGGAAGGTAATGGGTGTGAATTAAGCGTTGGGTATTCATTTGAAAAAAGGCCCGAATCAGGACGTAAAAAAACCGACTTTGCGTCGGTTTTTTACTTTCCAGCCCTGAGTTGGTGGCTCTGGCTGGAGTGAGATAGTCATCATCTAACAGCTCAATACTATTAGCCAGTGGCTAACATTGCAAGAATTAGCGATTTCTTCCGCTGGCAGAGGGGCAGTTTGGTATACATGGCGGTGAAAGAGGATTTATATACTTTCACTTGATCGCCTCCGTATTAAGCCTTGTCCGAATCAGGACGTAAAAAACCGACTTTGCGTCGGTTTTTTACTTTCCAGCCCTGAGTTGGTGGCTCTGGCTGGAGTGAGAATGCCCACATCTAACTTTTCAATGCTATTCCCTTAAAGGATACATTGCAATGTTATGCTGGTTATTTAATCTCATTACACTGTATGATTATCCAGTTAGCTCTGAGGCATTTTCACTCTGGCAATGCGCATAAACGCTTTCAAAGTCCTGATCAGTTGTACGGGTGGTGCCGTTAACTGATGCTCTGGCCGGAGTGAGATAGTCGTCATCTAACAATGGGACATGCGCCGTGACAGGCAATGGATGAGTAAGCGGATGCATTCTCACTCCATCGCATGGAGAAAACGGGTGATTGATAAAGCAATCATCGTTCTTGGGGCGTTAATTGCGCTACTGGAACTGATCCGCTTTCTGCTTCAGCTTCTGAACTGATAGCGGAAACGTAGCTAAGGGCTAAGAGCACACTACTCTTAGCCCTTTAATATTTAACGCATGGTCACGAACTCTTCTGCTGCCGTTGGGTGAATAGCGACAGTGTTGTCGAAGTCTTTTTTGGTTGCGCCCATCTTCAGCGCCACCGCGAAGCCCTGCAACATTTCGTCCATGCCAGAACCAATGCCGTGAATACCGACAATCTTCTCTTCTGGTCCAACGCACACCAGCTTCATGCGGCACGGCTGGCGGTGAGTGGTGACGGCGGTATACATCGCGGTGAAAGACGATTTATACACTTTCACCTGATCATCGCCGTACTGCTCACGCGCCTGCGGTTCCGTTAAACCAACAGTACCAATCGGCGGATGGCTGAAGACCACGGTCGGAATGTTGCTGTAATCCAGATGCTCATCCGGCTTGTTGTTAAACAGCCGTTCAGAGAGACGGCGACCCGCCGCCACCGCGACCGGCGTCAGTTCCACTGCACCTGTGTTATCGCCCACCGCGTAAATACCTTCAACGTTAGTATTTTGATATTTATCGACGACGATATAGCCTTTTTCGTTGGTTTTAACGCCAGCGGCTTCGAGGTTGATGTTGTCATTGGCAGGTTCACGTCCAATCGCCCAAATCAGGCAATCCACCGTTTCACTGCGACCATCTTCCAGCTCCAACGTCAGGCTGCCATCGGCATTTTTCACCACCGCTTTCGGGATTGCATTGGTGTGCAGCTGCGGGCCTTCAGCGTTCATCACTTCGACCAGTGTTTCAGTGATCATCGGGTCAAAGCTGCGCAGCGGCGCGTGTTTACGCACAAACAGATGCGTCTTCGCGCCGAGGCCGTTAATAACGCCAGCCAGTTCAACGGCGATGTAACCCGCACCAACAACTGCCACGCGCTCTGGCAAAGCGGGTAGGGCAAAGAAACCATCGGAATCAATGCCATATTCCACGCCCGGAATATCCGGGTGGCTTGGACGACCACCGGTGGCGATCAGAATATGATCGGCCGTAATGGTTTCACCGTTTACCTCCAGCGTTTTGGCATCAACGAAGCGGGCAAAGCCCTTGATTACATCAACGTTATTTTTACCGAGCACGTTTTCATAGGAAGTATGAATACGGTCGATATAGGCGGTACGGCTGGCGATCAACGTTTCCCAGTTGAACTTATTTATGGTGGTATCAAAGCCATAATCCGGGCCGTACATGTGGATCGCTTCGCGGATTTGCGCCGCGTGCCACATCACTTTTTTCGGCACGCAGCCAACATTCACGCAGGTGCCGCCCAGTTCTTTGGCTTCAATCAGCGCGCATTTCTGACCGTACATAGCCGCGCGGTTGATGGAGGCGATACCGCCGCTGCCGCCGCCGATGGCGATGTAATCATAGTGTTTAGTCATGACATATTGTCCTTATCGTTGATTACCGCGATTGTAGCGCGAGACGTAATAGGTGCCAGCGATGGTTGCAATTACTCCGGCACGATCCAGCTTACGGTGGCGTGCCCGGTGCCTGCCGGAACCAGTTTGCTGTGCAGCCACGGCAGCACGTTGTTCATTTGCTGCTCCAGCTTCCAAGGTGGATTAATCACAATCATGCCGGAAGCGGTCATACCACGGCGGTCGCTGTCTGGCAGCACCGCTAGTTCAATTTGCAGAATTTTGCGAATGCCGGTCGCTTCCAGGTCGTGGATCATGCGCTTGATCTGCTGGCGCAGCACCACCGGATACCATAATGCGTAAGTGCCGGTAGCGAAACGTTTGTAGCCTTCTGCTATTCCGCTGACCACCGCCTGATAGTCGGTTTTCATTTCATACGGTGGGTCGATAAGTATCAAACCACGGCGGGAAACTGGCGGCAGTTTTGCTTTCAGTTGCAGGAAACCGTCGGCTTTTTCTACGCGCGCACGGCTGTCTTTCTGAAATTCAGAACGCAGCAACGGGTAATCGCTCGGGTGTAGCTCGGTCAGTTGCAGGCTGTCTTGTTCACGCAGTAACTGACGGGCAATCAACGGCGAACCGGGGTAGTAACGCAACTGTCCGCTACGGTTGAAGTGTTTTACCACATTGATGTACGGCTCCAGTTCTGCGGGCAAATCGTCCTGCTGCCAGATACGGGCGATGCCTTCGAGATATTCGCCAGTACGCTCGGCATGTTCGCTGCTTAACTGATAACGCCCGGCACCCGCATGGGTATCGAGATAGAGAAACGGTTTATCTTTCTCTTTCAGCGACTCGATGATCAGGCTCTGAACGGTGTGTTTAAGGACGTCGGCGTGGTTGCCAGCGTGAAAGCTGTGGCGATAACTGAGCATGGGTAAAGGTGTTCCGGTAAGTAAAAATCGGCCCGTATTCGGGGCGCACAAAAGCATATCAGGACAGTATACCGAAAAGAGGACGTCGCCGCGAAAGCGTAACGTTTCTCATTGAAATTCACTACACTTAACCCCATGCTATTACCCATTACGCGTCGGATGGCATCGGCCTATTAACGTAGGCCGGATAAGACGTCAGCGTCGCCTCCGGCGAAAGCGCCTGTGAGCGTTTCGTTCCCTCTATTTAACCAGGACTGTACCTATGACGAATCCGTTACTGACACCCTTTGAATTGCCTCCGTTTTCTAAAATTCTCCCGGAACATGTCGTTCCTGCTGTCACTAAGGCGCTGAACGACTGCCGCGAAAATGTGGAGCGCGTGGTAGCGCAGGGGGCACCGTACACCTGGGAAAATCTCTGCCAACCGCTGGCGGAAGTGGACGATGTGCTGGGACGTATTTTCTCCCCGGTCAGCCACCTGAACTCGGTGAAAAATAGCCCGGAGCTGCGCGAAGCCTACGAACAAACGCTGCCGCTGCTGTCGGAATACAGCACCTGGGTCGGGCAACACGAAGGGCTGTACAAAGCGTACCGCGATCTGCGCGATGGCGATTACTACGCCACGCTGAACACGGCGCAGAAAAAAGCGGTTGATAACGCACTGCGCGACTTCGAACTCTCTGGCATCGGTCTGCCGAAAGAGAAACAGCAACGCTACGGTGAGATTGCCACCCGTCTTTCTGAGCTGGGCAACCAGTACAGCAACAACGTTCTTGATGCGACGATGGGCTGGACCAAACTCGTCACCGACGAAGCGGAGCTGGCGGGGATGCCAGAAAGCGCGCTGGCTGCAGCAAAAGCCCAGGCCGAAGCGAAAGAACTGGAAGGCTATCTGCTGACGCTGGATATCCCAAGCTACCTGCCGGTAATGACTTACTGCGACAACCAGTCTCTGCGCGAAGAGATGTATCGCGCTTACAGCACCCGCGCCTCCGATCAAGGCCCGAACGCCGGTAAGTGGGACAACAGCAAGGTGATGGAAGAGATCCTCACCCTGCGTCACGAACTGGCGCAACTGCTGGGCTTTGAAAACTACGCCTTTAAATCCCTTGCCACTAAAATGGCAGAAAACCCGCAGCAGGTGCTTGATTTCTTAACCGATCTGGCAAAACGCGCGCGTCCGCAAGGTGAAAAAGAGCTGGCGCAGCTGCGCGCCTTCGCCAAAGCCGAATTTGGCGTCGATGAGTTGCAGCCGTGGGATATCGCTTACTACAGCGAAAAACAGAAACAGCACCTCTACAGCATCAGCGACGAACAACTGCGTCCGTACTTCCCGGAAAACAAAGCGGTTAACGGGCTGTTTGAAGTTGTGAAACGTATTTACGGCATCACCGCGAAAGAGCGTAAAGATGTTGATGTCTGGCACCCGGATGTACGTTTCTTCGAACTGTATGATGAGAACAACGAACTGCGCGGCAGCTTCTACCTCGACCTGTATGCCCGTGAGAACAAGCGCGGCGGGGCGTGGATGGATGACTGCGTAGGCCAGATGCGCAAAGCCGACGGTTCGCTGCAAAAACCGGTCGCGTATCTGACCTGTAACTTCAACCGCCCGGTGAACGGTAAACCGGCACTGTTTACTCACGACGAAGTGATTACCCTGTTCCACGAGTTCGGTCATGGTCTGCATCATATGCTGACCCGCATCGAAACTGCCGGTGTTTCCGGGATCAGCGGGGTGCCGTGGGATGCGGTCGAACTGCCGAGCCAGTTTATGGAAAACTGGTGCTGGGAGCCGGAGGCGCTGGCGTTTATCTCCGGTCATTATGAAACCGGCGAACCGCTGCCGAAAGAGCTGCTGGATAAAATGCTGGCGGCGAAGAACTACCAGGCGGCGCTGTTTATTCTGCGCCAATTAGAGTTCGGTCTGTTCGATTTCCGCCTCCATGCAGAGTTCCGCCCGGATCAGGGAGCGAAAATCCTCGAAACTCTGGCAGAAATCAAGAAACTGGTTGCCGTAGTACCGTCTCCATCCTGGGGCCGTTTCCCGCACGCTTTCAGCCATATCTTTGCCGGTGGTTATGCCGCAGGTTACTACAGCTACCTGTGGGCCGATGTGCTGGCGGCGGATGCCTTTTCGCGCTTTGAGGAAGAGGGGATCTTCAACCGTGATACTGGACAGTCTTTCCTCGACAACATTCTGAGCCGTGGCGGTTCAGAAGAGCCGATGGAGCTGTTCAAACGCTTCCGTGGTCGTGAACCGCAACTGGATGCGATGCTGGAGCACTACGGTATTAAGGACTGATTAGTCAGTGAAAATCTGTTTAATTGATGAATCGGGCGCCGGAGACGGCGCCTTATCTGTTCTGGCGACCCGCTGGGGGCTGGAACATGATGAAGACAACCTGATGGCGCTGGTATTAACGCCGGAGCATCTGGAACTGCGTAAGCGTGATGAGCCGAAACTTGGCGGCATTTTCGTTGATTTTGTCGGCGGGGCAATGGCGCACCGACGCAAATTCGGCGGTGGTCGCGGTGAGGCGGTAGCAAAAGCGGTGGGCATTAAAGGCGATTATTTGCCGGATGTCGTCGACGCCACCGCAGGGCTGGGGCGCGATGCCTTTGTGCTGGCTTCGGTCGGCTGCCGCGTGCGGATGCTGGAACGTAATCCAGTGGTTGCCGCATTGCTCGACGATGGCCTGGCGCGTGGCTATGCCGATGCGGAAATCGGCGGCTGGTTGCAGGAACGGTTGCAGTTGATTCATGCTTCCAGTCTGACGGCGCTGACCGATATTACTCCGCGCCCGCAGGTGGTCTATCTTGACCCGATGTTCCCACATAAGCAGAAAAGCGCGCTGGTGAAGAAAGAGATGCGTGTGTTTCAGTCGCTGGTGGGGCCGGATCTCGATGCCGATGGGTTGCTGGAGCCTGCGCGGTTGCTGGCGACCAAACGCGTGGTGGTGAAGCGCCCGGACTATGCGCCGCCGCTGGCGAATGTCGCCACACCGAACGCGGTTGTTACCAAAGGGCATCGCTTTGATATTTATGCGGGTACGCCGGAGTAAAAGTAAAACGGGTAGCGTTATAGCTACCCGTTTTTCTGCAAAAAAATTAATGGCTTTCCGGTGTCTCAATCATTCGTTTCAGCCAGGGCACCATCATCAACATCACTACTGCAACGCCCAGCGTGACCAGACCAATCTTACCAAACACGTTGGTGTAGACAGGTAACGTCTCAAGCGGATCGGTAATATTGTCTGGCACTGCGGTAAATGTTGCCACATAGCCGCCGAGCAAGAACGCGGCAGCCTGCGTCAGAAACCACATCCCCAGAATAAAACCCATCAAATGCTGCGGCACCAGAGCAGCAACCATTGCCAGCCCCAGGGCGCTAATAAACAGTTCACCCAGGCTCTGGAACAAGTAAACCAGCACGATAAACCACGGTGACGTCAGCCCCTGCGCATCAGCAAACCACATCCCCGCAGCGGCGGCAGTCAGAAAACCCAGCGAGCACATAAACATGCCGAGAGTAAATTTCATCGGCATCGAGAGGTCTTTGCCTTTGTTACCCAGATGAGTGTAAATGCCCGCCAGTATTGGGCTGGCGAGTACCACCCAGAACGGGTTAAGCGCCTGGAAGCTGACCGGGTTGATGGAAAAACCGAGAATCTCATGATGCACGTTGTTGATGGCAAAGAAGTTCAGCGACGTTGGCATCTGGGCGTAGAGGATGTAAAACACCACCGCTTCGAGCATCAGCACAAAGGCGACGAACATTTTATTGCGCCCGGTTTTATCCAGCTTGAATGCCTGGCGGAAGAAGATAATGGTGACAACGATGGAGAGGACGATCAGTACCAGATTGGCGACTTCTACGTTGTGCATCAGCCATGCACAGACGAAGATCATCACTACGCTGCCAATCAACACGTACAACAGTTTGCCGAAGTTCAGTGGTCGGAAGTCTGGATCTGAACCAATATTTTGCACCATCCCGCGACAGGCGATGTAGACCAGTAGCGCGACAATCAAACCTACCCCGCACAGGTTATAGGTAACGGAATAACCAAATCTATCGGCAATCACTGGTGCCAGCGACAGCGCCACCAATGAACCAATATTGATCGACATGTAAAACAGAGTGAAAGCACCATCCAGACGCGGGTCTTTCGGTGGATAGCATTTAGAAAGCAGGCTTGCCGGGTTGGCTTTAAACAAGCCGTTGCCGACGGCAATAGTGCCCAGGGCGATGAAAATCAGATCGGGCTTAAGTAGCGACATTCCGGTCATGAAGTAACCAATCGCCAGCACAATAGCCCCAAGAACAATGGTGCGTTTAGTCCCAAGTAGGTGGTCGCCGACATAGCCACCAATGGAGATAAGTCCATAGACTAGCGCAGCAAAAGCGCCAAAGGTGACAAAGGCCTGCTCTTGTGAGAATCCGAGCTGTTTAACGAAGAAAACCGCCAGCACGCCTTGCACGCCGTAGTAGCCGAATCGCTCCCATAATTCGACAAAAAAGATCATGAAAAATGGGCGAGGTTGTTGCAGCATCCCGGTGGGTGTTGTTGTATTCATATTTATTAACCTTCCAATACCATCCTGAAAAGTATGAATGCGTAATTGATTGCGCGCGAAAGATTTTACAGATGTCTAAGATTTTTAATATTGATGTGGTAAATAGTTATATGCACTATTTCTATAGAAAATAACCAGATAATCATGCTGGTTGTTTGAAGTAAGATAGTTTTACATTCTGTTTTTTGATGTGCTGAAAATTTGGATAGCTCTATGTATCTATGAGCCTGCAGACCAGGAGTGCGCAAAAGCAGAACGCCCGCATAAGCGGGCGTCGGGAGCAAGTCGGGAGGGGATGATTATTCTTCTTCGTCGCGCAGCGGAACAATCAGCATATCAACGTGAACGGTGTTGATCAGTTGACGCGCGGAAGACATCAGTTTGCTCCAGAAGTCCTGGTGATGACCACAAACAACCAGATCCATATCGTATTTCTTGATTGCATCCACCAGAACCTGACCCAGATCGCCGCTGCCGCTTAGGGTTTCAGTGATTGGGTAACCTGCGTTGGTGGAGAGCTCGGTCAGCGCGTGATGAGTCTCTTCGGAGATGCGTTTCTGCATATCACCCAGATTCACATCAATAAGCCCGGTGTATAGGTCAGAGTAGTTTACATCTACGTGGATCAGAGAAACCTTCGCATTGTAGGGGCGAGCCATAGAGACTGCTTTCTCTACCAGAACTTTGCTTTCCGGGGAGAGATCGACCGCGATGAGAATGTGTTTATAAGCCATAGTGTTACTCCTTCCATAAAGTTGTCGATGACTGGCCAGCTAGCGTTTCTTGTGCCGTTACGTCACCCGCGTCCTGCGAACTACGTGCGCGGGGCTAACCCAGCCGTAAAGATTCAGTGTTAAGACCATCCTTACCTTATAGCGACCCGGATGATCCGTCAATCCGCCTTGCTTACCAATCAGATAATCAAATTTTCGAGATGAATATATTGATAGTGGTTAACCTTATGGAAAAAAAACAAGCTGATCTCCTACACTATCTATAGAGCCGCTCGGATGTGTGTCACGACAAAAGCGGTTTCTCCAGGACCTGGTGTTAACTGATTGGCAGCGTATCGGGAGCGGTAGCCCCGGAGTGGAACTCCGTGGGCCGGTCGCCGGGGAGGAGGTATGATAAGCACCGTCGCATTATTTTGGGCTTTATGTGTCGTTTGCATTGTTAACATGGCGCGCTATTTCTCATCACTACGCGCGTTGTTAGTGGTACTGCGTAATTGCGATCCATTGCTCTATCAATATGTAGATGGAGGGGGCTTTTTTACCTCACATGGCCAACCTAACAAACAGGTGCGTCTCGTTTGGTATATCTATGCTCAGAGGTATCGCGATCATCACGATGATGAATTTATTCGTCGCTGCGAGCGTGTGCGTCGGCAGTTTATTCTGACCAGCGCCTTGTGTGGTCTGGTCGTGGTAAGCCTGATTGCATTGATGATCTGGCATTAAGTACCACAGCAATAACGCATAAAAAAAGCGGGTCAGAAAACTGACCCGCTCGTTTTGGTGCGTGCGATTACAGGAACTGCAAGGAGATCCAGTACAGCCCGCCGGAGAGCAGTATCGCAGCCGGGAGAGTAAACACCCACGCCATCAGAATGCTGGTTACTGTTTTACGCTGTAAGCCGCCACCATCAACAACCATCGTCCCCGCTACGGAAGAGGAGAGTACGTGAGTGGTGGAAACCGGCATCCCGGTATAACTCGCCAGGCCGATAGACACCGCAGCCGTCATCTGGGCAGACATCCCCTGAGCGTAGGTCATGCCTTTCTTACCGATTTTCTCACCGATAGTCGTTGCCACGCGACGCCAGCCAATCATCGTACCGATACCTAACGCCAGCGCGACCGCCATGATGATCCACACCGGAGCGTACTCGATGGTACTCAGCATATCGGACTTCAGTTTCTTCAATAGACGCTGATCATCTGCTGTGACGCCAGGCATTTTCACCACTTTGTCGATGGTGTCAGAAACGCACAGCATAATGCGGCGCATCTGGCTACGTTGGTCAAGCGACAGCTTGTCGTAGCTTTCCACGTCAGCAGTCAACATGCCTTTCAGGCGATTGAGCGCGTTAATGGTATTCGACGGATGGCAATGGAACTCCGCAGGTTGTGTTGCGCCTGCTTCCGGAGTCGGTACTAACTGATCATCACCGGTCGCCTGTTTCAGCAGTGCAGGGTGTTGCTCAAAATAAGCTTCCACGTTGTTGATTGCATCACGGGTACGAGTGATTTCGTAGCCTGAGGCATTCATATTAACCACGAAGCCCGCTGGTGCGACGCCAATCAGCACCAGCATAACCAGACCAATGCCTTTCTGACCATCGTTCGCACCGTGAGAAAACGCCACGCCGACAGCGGAAAGGATCAGCGCGATACGCGTCCAGAACGGCGGCTTTTTCTTGCCGTCTTTCTTTTCACGCTCCGCTGGGGTCAGGTGGATACGGGCGCGTTTCTTAGTGCCGCTCCAGTAGCGACGCAGCAAGAAAATCAGACCGCCAGCAAACACCAGGCCGACAATAGGGGAAACGATCAGAGATGCGAAAATACTTAATACTTTCGGGATATTGAGTGCATCCACCACTGACGTACCGGTCATCAACGCATTGGTTAAACCAATACCGATGATTGCGCCGATCAGCGTATGGGAGCTGGATGCAGGCAAACCAAAGTACCAGGTACCCAGGTTCCAGATAATCGCTGCCAGCAACATAGAGAACACCATGGCGAGACCATGGGACGATCCCATATTAAGCAGCAAGTCTGTCGGTAGCATATGCACAATGGCATAGGCAACACTAAGACCACCCAGCAAAACACCCAGGAAGTTGAACACTGCCGCCATAACCACTGCGAGCTGAGAACGCATCGCGCGGGTATAGATGACAGTTGCCACAGCGTTGGCTGTGTCATGGAAACCATTAATGGCTTCGTAGAACAGCACAAAAGCCAGTGCAAGCAATAATAACAGCCCGGTATGCAAATCCAGGCCAGCAAACAAATGTAGCATAGGACGTTACGCCATTTTGAGGACATGAACGCGGCGCATTATCAGTGACTTTCGCGGCGCGGGCAAAGTGAAATATAGATTTTTTTGATTTGCCTCCTGTATGATTTTTACCCAAAAAATAATTATCTTATATAATTCAGGTAAATACTTCCCCTAAGTAATATTGATGCTGGTGCGACCACTGAGGAATCTTTACAATTCACGCCCGTTTTTTCTAAGAGGAGCGCAACGTGGAAAGGTTTGATGCCATTATTATAGGCGCTGGTGCGGCTGGTATGTTCTGTTCTGCGCTGGCAGGTCAGGCGGGACGCAGAGTTTTGCTGATTGATAATGGTAAAAAACCGGGGCGCAAAATCCTCATGTCTGGCGGTGGGCGCTGCAACTTTACCAACCTTTATGTCGAACCTGGCGCCTATCTGAGCCAGAATCCGCATTTTTGTAAGTCAGCTCTCGCCCGCTTTACCCAGTGGGATTTCATTGATCTGGTCAATAAACACGGCATCGCCTGGCACGAGAAAACGTTAGGACAACTCTTCTGTGATGACTCTGCACAGCAGATTGTCGACATGCTGGTGGATGAGTGTGAAAAGGGTAATGTGACCTTCCGATTGCGCAGCGAAGTGCTGAGTGTGGCAAAGGATGAAACGGGGTTTACGCTTGAACTGAACGGTATGACCGTCGGCTGCGATAAACTGGTCATTGCCACCGGAGGCCTCTCGATGCCTGGTCTGGGCGCATCGCCGTTCGGTTATAAAATTGCCGAACAATTTGGCCTCAACGTGTTGCCAACCCGCGCTGGCCTGGTGCCATTCACCCTGCATAAACCGTTGCTGGAAGAGTTACAGGTGCTGGCGGGCGTGGCGGTGCCTTCGGTGATCACCGCTGAAAACGGCACCGTATTTCGCGAGAACTTACTCTTCACTCATCGTGGCTTATCCGGCCCTGCGGTATTACAGATTTCCAGCTACTGGCAGCCGGGCGAATTTGTCAGCATCAATCTGCTACCGGATGTGGATCTCGAAACCTTCCTTAATGAGCAGCG
The DNA here is from genome assembly GCF_002966005.1 of Escherichia sp. MOD1-EC5433. Taxonomy (NCBI): domain Bacteria; kingdom Pseudomonadati; phylum Pseudomonadota; class Gammaproteobacteria; order Enterobacterales; family Enterobacteriaceae; genus Escherichia; species Escherichia sp. MOD1-EC5433. Next base: position 56,395 of record NZ_PTRL01000009.1, read on the forward strand.
TAACGTACATCCAAACCAGAGCCTGAAGAACACCCTGGCGGTTCATCTGCCGAAACGGTTGGTTGAACGGTTACAACAACTGGGGCAAATCCCGGATGTCTCGCTAAAACAGCTCAACGTGCGTGATCAACAGGCGCTTATTACCACATTGACCGACTGGCGCGTACAACCCAACGGCACCGAAGGCTATCGTACCGCCGAAGTGACGCTCGGCGGTGTGGACACCAACGAACTCTCTTCACGGACAATGGAAGCGCGCAAAGAGCCGGGGCTGTACTTCATCGGTGAAGTGATGGACGTCACCGGCTGGCTGGGGGGCTATAACTTCCAGTGGGCGTGGTCGAGCGCATGGGCTTGTGCACAGGATTTGGCGGCTGTGAATAAATAATAAAAATTCGGCGCCGTTATCAACATCAAGACCGGGAAGCGGGAACTAATGGTTCCCGCTTAACGTTTTATTCACCGCGCAAAATCTGGCGGAAATGGGAAACCAGCGGACGTTGGTTGGCTTTATGCCATGCTGCCCATAATTGCGTTGAATAATTCATCCACGGCAATTCACGTAATACCACCCCTTCCGGCGCATTATGACGCAGACTATGTTGAATTAAGGCCAGACCTAATCCCGCAGCGACCAGACCTAATGCCGTGAGTGGTTCACCCGCTTCCAGGCGAATATCAGGATTAAACCCGGCGTTAACACAGGCGGCGACAAAATGATCGCGAGAATGCGCATCGTCGTTATGAATCACCGCAATCCACTGCTCATCGCCAAGTTGTGACGCGACAAGGTTTTCCTCCTGCGCCAGAGGATGATTTTGCGGTAAGGCCAACAACATTCGATCATCCAGAACCTGAATATATTCCAGATCCTGCTCGCTGTCGGCGGGCGGCGTATCGACCAGAGAAAAATCGAGACTGCGCTGGCGCAGGCCTTCAATCTGGGTGGCCGGTGGTTGGCTGTAAAGTGCGATATGCACATTCGGACGCGATACACGTAACGTACGTAGCGCCGTAGAAAGCACCCCGGAATGCATGGCGTTTTCAATATAGCCAATACACAAGCCACCATCTTCCCCCCGTCCCAGGCGTTTGCCTAACGACTCCAGACGGTTGGCGTGTGTCAGCAACGAACGTGTTTCGGCAAGGAATGTCTGTCCATCAGCGGTCAGGCGAATGCGCTGCTGATTACGCTCAAACAGCATCAGCCCCAGCCGTTCTTCCAGTTGTGCAATCTGGCGGCTCAGCGGTGATTGCGAGATATGTAATCGCTCGGCTGCGCGTCCCACGTGCTCTTCTTCTGCGACCACCACGAAGTACTTCAGTTGGCGTAAATCAATCATGTTAGACCTCAAAGGACTTAAGTCAGACGAATTATGTCCTATCAAGTCACAACCTCGCAAGGTAATGTGATCCACGTCACAGGGCGATAGCAAAAAACGCCCGAACCCAAACCGAATAATTGAGGACATCTTATGAGTATCAAAAATTTACTTCCCGGCAAAATTGGCTTAGGCGGCGCACCGCTCGGCAACATGTTCCGTGCCATTCCGGAAGAAGAGGCCCACGCCACCGTGAGCGAAGCCTGGAACCTGGGCGTGCGTTACTTCGATACCGCGCCGCTGTACGGCTCTGGCCTTTCTGAAATCCGCATGGGTGAAGCGCTGTCTCAGTATCCACGCGATGAATACGTTCTGAGCAGCAAAGTCGGCCGCATCATGCTGGACGAAATGGAAGATCCGGCAAAACGTGATTTCGGTGAAAAAGGTGGCCTGTTCGAACACGGCCTGAAAAACAAAATTCTGAATGACTACTCTGCTGACGCCACGCTGCGCTCGATTGAAGACAGCCTGAAACGCCTGAAAACAGACCGTCTGGATATTGTCTGGATCCACGACCCGGCGCAGGACTTCTACGGTGACAGCTGGCTGGAGCAGTTCAACATTGCTCGTACCGGTGCGTTTCGTGCGCTGACACGTTTGCGTGACGAAGGTGTGATTAAAGCCTGGGGACTGGGTGTGAACCGCGTCGAACCTTGCGAACTGACGCTGGCGCTGGACGAACCGAAGCCAGATGCGTTCCTGCTGGCGGGGCGTTATTCCCTGCTTGATCACGAACGTGCGCTGCAACGCCTGATGCCAGAAGCACTGGAACAGAATGTGGATATTGTTGTGGGCGGTCCGTACAGCTCTGGCGTACTGGCAGGCGGCGAGCACTTTGAATATCAGAAAGCCTCTGCGGCCATCCAGCAGAAAGTGGCGCAAATTAACGCCATTGCCACACGTTTCAATGTGAACGTTAAAGCAGCTGCGCTGCAGTTTGCGCTGGCAAACCCGGCCGTTGCGGCGGTTATTCCTGGCTCCAGCCGTCCTGGCCGTATGGCAGAAGATCTGGCTGCACTGAATGCGCCTGTTCCGGCTGAATTCTGGGCAGAAATGCGCCGTCAAAATCTGGTTGCGGAAAACGCTCCGCTGCCGACCCGTTAAGCAACCTGGTGAGAAAACGATGAAACTGGATCTGACAGGTAAAGTCGCGGTGGTCAGCGGCTCAACCTCCGGCATTGGGCAGGGTATCGCCGCCGGACTGGCAAAAGCAGGCGCAACGGTGGTTGTCGTCGGCCGTAAACAGAGCGGCGTTGATAACGCCATGGCTGCGATTGCGGCACAAACTCCCACAGCGTCACTGCGCGGCGTGGTGGCCGATCTCAGCACCGAAGACGGCGTGGCTGCGCTGATCGCTGCAGTCCCAACGGCTGATGTGCTGGTCAATAATCTGGGTATTTTCAACGATAAAGATTTCTTTAGCGTGCCGGATGATGAGTGGATGCACTTCTATAACGTCAACGTCCTCTCCGGCGTTCGTCTGGCGCGTCACTATGCGCCAGGCATGACGGAACAGGGCTGGGGGCGGATTATCTTTGTCTCGTCTGAATCCGGCGTGGCAATCCCTGGCGACATGATCAACTACGGCGTCACCAAAGCCGCGAATCTGGCGGTCTCTCATGGTCTGGCGAAACGACTGGCGGGAACCGGTGTGACCGTCAACGCCATTCTGCCAGGGCCAACCTTTACCGATGGCCTGAAAGAGATGCTGGCGGATGCCGCTGCACAGTCGGGACGCAGTGCGCGTGAACAGGCCGATGAGTTTGTTAAAACCTCGCGTCCAAGCTCCATCATCCAGCGTGCGGCGGATGTGGAAGAAGTGGCGAATCTGGCGGTTTATCTCGCGTCACCACTTTCCTCGGCAACCACAGGGGCAGCCCTGCGCGTCGATGGCGGCGTCGTCGACACCCTGACTATGTAACCCTATAAATTAAGAGAAAATTATCATGGCTAAAACAACTGTATCGATCGAAATCCCGGCTTCTGCCGACGCCGTATGGCAATTGATGGGCGGCTTTGATGCGCTGCCAGACTGGCTGCCATTCATCCCGAAAAGCGTGGTGACAGAAGGTGGTCGCGTTCGTTCGCTGACAACCTCTGACGGCGGCACTGTGGTTGAACGTCTGGAAGCGTTTGATAACCGTCAACGCAGTTATACCTATTCCATTATTCAGGCACCGTTCCCGGTGGTGGATTACCTCTCCACCATTACCGTTCATGAAACCGCCGACAGCCAGGTTTCCCGTGTGGAATGGTTCGGTGAATTCACCCCGGTGAATGTGACGAACGAAGAGGCCGAGGCGCTGTTTACCGGCATCTATCGGGATGGTCTCAAGGCGCTGAAGGACAACTTTGTTGCCTGATGCGATCGACAGGCGTCGGAATGTCCGGCGTCTGATTATTAACAAAAACAGAATAGTCTATTGTCATTTGTATCATTTATGTTATCAGACGGCAGGCGTATTCTCTCCCCATCGCGTTAATAAACGCCAAACAATTAAGACACTCTGGAATATAAACATGAAAACGATCATCGCAATTTTTACGGCTTCTCTTTTCTCTGTCGCGGCGTTTAACGCATCGGCGCAAAGCGTGACAGCAACCGGTACAACACTGGATTCTGCGGAAGCGGTTATTGCGCAGAAAGCGAAAGAGATGAACGCCTCCGAATACAAAATTACCAGCGCTCGCATGGGCAATACCGTCACCATGAGTGCCGAACTGTATAAATAATCGCGCGAGGAACCCATTATGTTATTTGCTAAATATGCGCTGAATGCGTTGCCATTAAAAAACCGTATTGTAATGCCACCGATGACGCGTTCCCGCGCCGGTGCGGGTGACATTGCGACTGACATGATGGCGGACTATTACGCGCAGCGTGCCAGTGCTGGACTTATCATCAGCGAAGGTACGCAAATCAGCCAGCAGGGGCAGGGTTATGCCTGGACGCCGGGTATTTATTCTGAGGCGCAGATTGCTGGCTGGAAAAAAGTGACCGATGCGGTACATCACGCAGGTGGTAAAATTTTTGCTCAGCTGTGGCACGTCGGTCGCGTGTCTCATACCGTGCTGCAACCGAACGGCGCCGCACCGGTGTCCTCTTCGGCGATTCAGGCCGAAGGGGTAAAAGTGTTTGTCGATGTGGAAGGCCGTGGTCCCGAGAACGGCGTTGGCGAGATGGTTCAGCATGACATGCCACGTGCACTGACGCTGGAAGAGATCCCGTCAATCGTTGATGACTATGCACAGGCGGCGCGTAATGCGATTACCGCTGGCTTTGACGGTATTGAGTTGCACGGCGCGAACGGCTATCTCATTAACCAGTTCATTGACTCGCAGGCCAACCTGCGTGATGACGAATACGGCGGCTCGCTGCAAAATCGTCTGCGCTTTATGAAAGAGGTGGTGGAAGCTGTCTCTTCGGCGATTGGTAAAGAGCGTGTAGGAATTCGTCTCGCGCCGCTGACTACGCTGATGGGCTCCAGAGACGATACGCCGGAAGCGACCTACCTCGCGGCGGCAAGCGTACTGAACGAGCTGGGGATTGCCTATATCCATATTGCCGAAGCCGACTGGGAAGATGCGCCGGTGATGCCTGCGGCCTTTAAAGAAGCGCTGCGCATAATTTTCCACGGCACGCTGATTTACTCCGGTAAATACACCAAAGCGCGCGCCGAAGAGGCGCTGGCTAACGGCTGGGCTGATCTGATTGGTTTTGGTCGTCCGTTTATTGCCAACCCGGATCTTCCGCATCGTCTGGAAAACGATTTACCGCTGAATGCGCCCATCAAAGAGAAATTCTTTGGCGGCGGTAAAGATGGATATCTGGATTATCCGGTTCTCTGAATTTGTTTTTTGTCACATGTAGATATCGTTACATATCAATTTGTTGTATTTTTAGTGACATTATTTTCATGTCAAATATTGAAACTTTTTTTAACGCTACAGCCTCAGAATAACGTTTGCGTTACATATCCCATGACCACTGCCATTCCTAAAATTACCATCAGAAAGGCAATAATCATCGGCGTGCGAAACATCGATTTCAGCAAAATAACTTCTGTTAAGCTGGCACCCGCGCTACCGATGATGAGTGCCATTACAGCTCCCATCCCCATGCCTTTGGTCATTAATACCGAGGCGAGGGGAATTACGGCCTCTGCACGTATATAGAGCGGGATACCTATAACCGCGCTCAAGGGGATGGCCAGTGGATTATCCGTTCCGGCATGTGCTGCAATCCATTGCGCTGGAATAAAGCCGTAAATAAATGAGCCAATTAGTACCCCAATTAACAGGTAGGGCAGCACTTCTTTAAATTGCAGCCATGCATCCTTTATTGCCTGAGTCAGCAGGCTGGGGGGAGCCGTTTTGGCTGCACTACAGCAATTAACAGCAGGTTTTGCGGTACAGCAAGATGTGGTTTGCGGCGTAAACGTCGAGGAGCGCAAGTTAATAACGGGTTTATCGGACACCGGTTTGCAGCAGCTCGCGTTGCTCCCCTTCGCCGGTATGACATATCGTTCGAAGCCAACAAAATCCAGTAACAAACTGGCGGTCAGTGAAACGCCGCACGCAATAACGGCGTACAGCAACGTTACCTTCCAGCCAAATGTTGCCCACATTAGCCCGACGATAATCGGGTTGAGTAATGGTGAAACAAACAAAAAGGTGAGCGTTGGGCCAAATCCCGCTTTTGCAGAAAGAAGACCGCGAAGCATGGGAATGGTTGAGCAACTGCAAAACGGAGTCACTGCACCTAACATTGCTGCCAGCAAATAACCGCGCCCTTTACGCGCACCCATCATTTTCTGGATCTTATGATCCGGGATTTTCTGACGGATTACGCTGACACCAGCACTGATAAGAAGAAAAAGTAACGATAGCTCTACGGCTAAGAACAGGAACATCCCGGCGGCGTCGCGCAGCCCTGGTAACCATTCAAACATTTTATATCCTCTATAAAACTATATTTCTAAAATTATCGAAATGATGAACGATGAGCAAGATATTTCTGGTATCATCGAAATATCAATTAACCGGAGAAACTACTTATGGAACTGGAAGATGTCGCTAAGGCGCTGAAAGAATTAGGTCATCCGACCCGTTTGTTTATTTTTCGTCATTTGGTCAAAGCGGGAGAGCGCGGGATGCCGGTAGGCGAGTTACAGAAGGAGCTTGCGATCCCCGCATCGACCTTAAGCCACCATATCTCGGCGCTGGTCTCCGTTGGTCTGGTTAAGCAAAACCGCGAAAGTCGCACGTTGATGTGTGTCTCGCAATATGATGTTCTGGAAGGGATTATTAGTTTTCTGCGTGAAGAGTGCTGCGTGAATAACGGGAAGTATTAATATTCGCCGGGCTGTAGCATAACCACAACCCGGCGAGAGCCATTATTTTTTCGCAGAACCCGCTTCTAATATAGAAACGATTGAAAACAGCGTAAAACATACTGCACCCAAGCCTACCAGAACCCGCGAGGGAATAAAGTAAGCCATATCGATTTGCGCAATTTCAGCAAGGAACGCCGCGAGGAACAGGCAAAACAGACAGGTAAATACCGGTATCATTGGTATTCTGTTGGTTAACGAACAGGTGCGTCTCCAGACCAACGCCAGCAACCACACTTTGGAGAAAATACTGTAGCAGATCATACCCAGACAAATGAGAATAATGCCGGGTGCCAGACGGGCGCTTGCATCTGAACTGATTAATACGTAGATACCCTGAATAACGGTAAGTGAGCCGAGCAAAATAACCCAATAGCACCAGAGCCAATGTTCTTTCTCTGAGAATGTGTTCCGCGTTTGATGAACAATGGTGGCGACCAGACCAATAAGACAAGCGCAAATTGCCGTTAGCCCCAGGAGTACATGGCCTGCAACATAATGCGCTGTAATATCTGCACTACGCAAAAGAGTAACTGACCAGAGGAAACCAAAGAGAGTCAGAAGTAGTGGCACGGCAATTAAGCAATTACCAATAAACGAAGAATAAGCCTGAAGCGGAGTTCCATCGCTTTTACTCCCTGCCGCGTTTTTCGGGATGAGCAGAAAATGCCCGGAAGATGCCGCGACGGTTGATACGCAGGCGGCAATCATCCCAACACCAAAAATAACGTGCCCGGCAACAAATTCATCCGCCATCACATTATCGCTTGCCAGCAGAGACCATCCCCAAATCATCGTTGCAACGGAACCTGCATAACCAATAATAGGAAATAGCGTGTTGTAGAATTTATTCACACCATGATTTAACTGAGAGATGATAATAAATGCTGTAGTGAACAACGCCAGGCATATTGCAGAAAGAGAAATTAAAACATGTCCTGCAACGAAATATTCACTTTGCCCTGAACCTGCTAATACAAAATCACCTAACGCGATGCATATTATACCCATTATCAAAGGGATTAATTTAAACAACCATCCGATATATATGTTCATCTCAATCTCCATATACGTTTCCGCTAATGTCAGAAAGCGTGTAAGTAGTATTTTTAGTCACTTAAATATAACAATGAGATACCACTAATTGTAAAAAGTAACTTTACTATAACCGGATTTATTGTTCTGAGTATTGAATTTTATAGGCGAGTTAATGCTGGCAAATAAATATTTATCCTACAGCTAATTCTGAATTAATATCTTTTCCTTATTTTTCATCGTCGCTTAAAATGCTGCTTTTTCTCATCCACCCTCTTTTCGCAAAAATACCCTATTACCTTTCGTTAAGATATTTGTACACAAGAGAATAATAACGCTGTGTGATAGTCACCGTTCCTGTTAAGGATATTTTGGGTTAAAAACGTAATCGAAATGTAGAACATCGTGATGTATCACAAGCTGATTGTAATCAAATAGACAACATGAATATAACTGTTAGTATTTAATTGATTTCAATTATGAGTATGCGTGTTTCATTTACGGCCAGGAATGCTGATGATGACAACATTACTACCCGTTTTCACTAAGCCTTCCCCGTTGGCGCTCATCTTGCGGCGCCCTGGTCGTATATGCCGTTTCCTTCTCATCCCGGATGGAAGAATTCGCTGAACATCGTTCGGCGGCTGCTGTAACACGCGTCGTTTAATTACAGGGATTATGGCGGGTCGATTATGGATAAGATTAAGCGCCATCTGGCGTGGTGGGTTGTCGGGTTACTGGCGGTTGCGGCCGCCCTGGCGTGGTGGTTATTGCGTCCGGCAGGTGTACCGGAGGGTTTTGCCGTCAGTAATGGTCGCATTGAAGCGACGGAAGTGGATATCGCCAGTAAAATTGCCGGGCGTATCGACACCATTCTGGTGAAAGAAGGCCAGTTTGTCCGCGAAGGCGAAGTGCTGGCGAAGATGGACACTCGTGTGTTGCAGGAGCAGCGACTGGAAGCCATCGCGCAAATCAAAGAGGCGCAAAGTGCCGTTGCCGCCGCGCAGGCTTTGCTGGAACAGCGGCAAAGTGAAACTCGTGCCGCACAGTCGCTGGTTAATCAACGGCAAGCTGAACTGGACTCCGTTGCCAAACGTCATACGCGTTCCCGCTCGCTCGCCCATAGTGGGGCTATTTCTGCGCAACAACTGGATGACGACCGCGCCGCTGCCGAAAGCGCCCGTGCTGCGCTGGAGTCGGCAAAGGCCCAGGTTTCGGCTTCTAAAGCCGCTATTGAAGCGGCACGTACCAATATCATTCAGGCACAAACTCGTGTAGAAGCTGCGCAAGCCACTGAACGGCGTATTGCGGCAGATATCGACGATAGTGAACTAAAAGCCCCGCGCGATGGACGCGTGCAGTATCGGGTTGCTGAGCCAGGCGAAGTGCTGGCGGCAGGCGGTCGGGTGCTGAATATGGTCGATCTGAGCGACGTTTATATGACCTTCTTCCTGCCAACCGAACAGGCGGGCACGCTGAAACTTGGCGGCGAAGCACGGCTGATCCTCGATGCCGCGCCAGATTTGCGTATTCCTGCGACCATCAGTTTTGTCGCCAGCGTCGCCCAGTTCACGCCAAAAACCGTCGAAACCAGCGATGAACGGCTGAAACTGATGTTCCGCGTCAAAGCGCGTATCCCACCGGAATTACTCCAGCAACATCTGGAATATGTCAAAACCGGTTTACCGGGCGTGGCGTGGGTGCGGGTGAACGAAGAACGTCCGTGGCCTGAAGACCTGGTGGTGAGGTTGCCGCAATGACGCATCTGGAACTGGTTCCCGTTCCGCCTGTCGCGCAACTGGCGGGCGTGAGCCAGCATTATGGAAAAACCGTTGCGCTGAACAATATCACTCTCGATATACCGGCTCGCTGCATGGTCGGGCTGATTGGCCCGGACGGCGTCGGGAAGTCGAGTTTGTTATCGCTGATTTCCGGTGCCCGCGTCATTGAGCGGGGCAACGTGATGGTATTGGGCGGCGATATGCGCGACCCAAAGCATCGCCGCGACGTCTGCCCGCGTATCGCCTGGATGCCGCAGGGGCTGGGAAAAAATCTCTACCACACCTTGTCGGTGTATGAAAACGTCGATTTTTTCGCCCGCCTGTTCGGTCACGACAAAGCGGAGCGGGAAGTACGAATTAATGAGCTGCTGACCAGCACCGGGTTAGCTCCGTTTCGCGATCGTCCGGCAGGGAAACTCTCCGGCGGGATGAAGCAAAAACTTGGGCTGTGCTGTGCGTTAATCCACGACCCGGAACTGTTGATTCTTGATGAGCCAACGACGGGGGTTGACCCGCTCTCTCGCGCTCAGTTCTGGGATCTCATCGACAGTATTCGCCAGCGGCAGAGCAATATGAGCGTGCTGGTCGCCACCGCCTATATGGAAGAGGCCGAACGCTTCGACTGGCTGGTGGCGATGAATGCCGGAGAAGTGCTGGCGACCGGTAGCGCCGAAGAACTGCGTCAGCAAACACAAAGCGCCACGCTGGAAGAAGCATTTATTAATCTGTTACCGCAAGCGCAACGCCAGGCGCATCAGGCGGTAGTGATCCCACCGTATCAACCTGAAAACGCAGAGATTGCCATCGAAGCGCGCGATCTGACCATGCGTTTTGGTTCCTTCGTTGCCGTTGATCACGTCAATTTCCGCATTCCACGCGGGGAGATTTTTGGCTTCCTCGGTTCGAACGGCTGCGGTAAATCTACCACCATGAAAATGCTTACCGGACTGCTGCCCGCCAGCGAAGGTGAGGCGTGGCTGTTTGGGCAACCGGTTGATCCAAAAGATATTGATACCCGTCGTCGGGTTGGCTATATGTCGCAGGCGTTTTCGCTCTATAACGAACTCACCGTGCGGCAAAACCTTGAGTTACATGCTCGTTTGTTTCACATCCCGGAAGCGGAAATTCCCGCGCGAGTTGCTGAAATGAGCGAGCGTTTTAAGCTCAACGACGTCGAAGATGTGCTGCCTGAGTCATTGCCGCTCGGCATTCGTCAGCGGCTTTCACTGGCGGTAGCGGTGATTCATCGCCCGGAGATGTTAATCCTCGATGAGCCTACTTCTGGCGTCGATCCGGTGGCGAGGGATATGTTCTGGCAGTTGATGGTCGATCTCTCGCGCCAGGACAAAGTGACTATTTTCATCTCCACCCACTTTATGAACGAAGCGGAACGCTGCGACCGTATCTCACTGATGCACGCCGGAAAAGTGCTCGCCAGCGGCACGCCACAGGAGCTGGTTGAGGAACGTGGAGCCGCCAGTCTGGAAGAGGCATTTATCGCCTGTTTGCAGGAGGCGGCAGGGCAGAGCAACGAAGCCGAAGCGCCGCCCGTGATACACGACACCACCCACGCCCCGCGTCAGGGATTTAGCCTGCGCCGTCTGTTTAGCTACAGCCGCCGCGAAGCACTGGAATTGCGCCGCGATCCGGTGCGTTCGACGCTGGCGCTGATGGGAACAGTGATCCTGATGCTGATAATGGGTTACGGCATCAGTATGGATGTGGAAAACCTGCGCTTTGCGGTGCTCGATCGCGACCAGACCGTCAGTAGCCAGGCGTGGACGCTCAATCTCTCCGGTTCCCGTTACTTTATCGAACAACCACCGCTCACCAGTTATGACGAGCTGGATCGCCGGATGCGTGCGGGCGATATCACGGTGGCAATTGAGATCCCACCCAATTTCGGGCGCGATATCGCGCGTGGTACACCCGTGGAACTCGGTGTCTGGATCGATGGTGCGATGCCGAGCCGCGCCGAAACGGTAAAAGGCTACGTGCAGGCTATGCACCAGAGCTGGTTACAGGATGTAGCGAGCCGACAATCCACGCCCGCCAGCCAAAGCGGGCTGATGAATATTGAGACGCGTTATCGCTATAACCCGGACGTAAAAAGCCTGCCAGCGATTGTTCCGGCGGTGATCCCGCTTCTGCTGATGATGATCCCGTCAATGCTAAGCGCCCTTAGCGTGGTGCGGGAAAAAGAGCTAGGGTCGATTATCAACCTTTACGTGACCCCCACCACCCGTAGCGAGTTTTTGCTTGGCAAACAGCTGCCGTACATCGCGCTGGGGATGCTGAACTTTTTCCTGCTCTGCGCCTTGTCGGTGTTTGTGTTTGGCGTACCGCATAAAGGCAGCTTCCTGACGCTCACCCTGGCGGCGCTGCTGTATATCATCATCGCCACCGGAATGGGGCTGCTGATCTCCACCTTTATGAAAAGCCAGATTGCCGCCATTTTCGGTACGGCGATTATCACGTTGATTCCGGCGACGCAGTTTTCCGGGATGATCGATCCGGTGGCATCGCTGGAAGGGCCGGGGCGTTGGATCGGCGAGGTTTACCCCACCAGTCATTTTCTGACTATCGCGCGCGGGACGTTTTCGAAGGCGCTGGATCTGACTGATTTATGGCAACTTTTTATCCCGTTGCTGATAGCCATACCGCTGGTGATGGGCTTAAGCATCCTGCTGCTGAAAAAACAGGAGGGATGATGCGCCATTTACGCAATATTTTTAATCTGGGTATCAAAGAGTTGCGCAGTCTGCTTGGTGATAAAGCGATGCTGACGCTGATTGTTTTCTCGTTTACGGTGTCGGTGTACTCGTCGGCAACCGTTACGCCAGGATCGTTGAACCTGGCACCGATCGCCATTGCCGATATGGATCAATCGCAGTTATCGAACCGGATTGTTAACAGCTTCTATCGCCCGTGGTTTTTGCCACCGGAGATGATCACCGCCGATGAGATGGATGCCGGGCTGGACGCCGGGCGCTATACCTTCGCGATAAATATTCCGCCTAATTTTCAGCGTGATGTCCTCGCCGGACGCCAGCCGGATATTCAGGTGAACGTCGATGCCACGCGCATGAGCCAGGCATTTACCGGCAACGGGTATATCCAGAATATTATCAACAGTGAAGTGAACAGCTTTGTCGCGCGCTACCGTGATAACAGCGAACCGTTGGTATCGTTGGAAACCCGGATGCGCTTTAACCCGAATCTCGATCCCGCGTGGTTTGGCGGGGTGATGGCGATCATCAACAACATTACCATGCTGGCGATTGTGCTGACCGGATCGGCGCTGATCCGCGAGCGTGAACACGGCACGGTGGAACACTTACTGGTGATGCCGATAACGCCGTTTGAGATCATGATGGCAAAGGTCTGGTCGATGGGGCTGGTGGTGCTGGTGGTGTCGGGATTATCGCTGGTGCTGATGGTGAAAGGCGTACTGGGTGTACCGATTGAAGGCTCGATCCCGCTGTTTATGCTGGGCGTGGCGCTCAGCCTGTTTGCTACCACGTCAATCGGTATTTTTATGGGGACGATAGCGCGCTCAATGCCGCAACTGGGGCTGCTGGTGATTCTGGTGCTGCTACCGCTACAAATGCTTTCCGGTGGCTCCACGCCGCGCGAAAGTATGCCGCAGATGGTGCAGGACATTATGTTGACCATGCCGACGACACACTTTGTTAGCCTCGCGCAAGCCATTCTCTACCGTGGTGCCGGATTCGAAATCGTCTGGCCGCAGTTCCTTACGCTGATGGCAATTGGCGGCGCGTTTTTCACCATCGCGCTGCTGCGATTCAGGAAGACGATTGGGACAATGGCGTGATTACGGGGTTAATCTTCCTTCGGCAGGCACTGTAAATGCCCGTGCCGCACGCCGCGCTGGGCGATAACGTCATCGGCAAAATGTTGTACGTCGCCCATGTCTCCTTTCAGAACGGCGATTTCCAGACAGTCGTCGTGATTAATGTGCACATGCAGCGTGGCGACCGAGAGATCGTGGTGATGATGCTGGGTGGAGACAATACGGCTGGCTAAGTCGCGTTTTTCGTGTTCATACACATACGACAGCACCGCGAAACCTTGTGTGCCGTGCTGCTGGGTAGCTTCCTGCGCCAGGGCGCTACGCAGAATATCGCGGATAGCTTCGGAACGGTTGTTATAACCACGACGCTGGCTCAGGCTGTCCAGCGTCTCCAGTAAATCGTCATCAAGCGTGATGGTGACTCGTTGCATTTGCGTTAAACCTTTTCAGTGGCGCGACGGCGCACGGGGAATGCGGGTAATACCGCGTTTTGTAGCACACGTCCGGCGTCAGAGGAAAAGGTTAATTTATCTCCCACCACCTGGGTTTCGACGATTTGCCCGTTGTCCATCACCATCACCCGCTGGCAAAAGCGTTCCACCAGGCGTAAGTCGTGGGTGATGAACAGGCAGGCGGTGCCAAACTGTTGTTGCAGCTTTTTCAGTAGACGAATGACGCCCGCTTGTAATACGAGGTCAAGATTGGAAACGGCTTCATCCAGAATCAGCAGTTTCGGTTCGACCGCCAGTGCGCGCGCCAGGCAGACGCGCTGGAGCTGGCCACCGCTTAACTGCGGTGGGCGTTTGTCGAGCACGCTGTCGTCGAGATCGACCGCGCGCAACATTTCGCTGGCGCGCGCCAGTTGTTCGGATTTTTTTAGCGATAGCAGGTGGCGCATCGGTTCACGCAGGATCTCGCGCACGGTTTTGCGTGGGTTAACGGCGCTGATGGAGTCCTGAAACACCATCTGAATATCGCGGCGGAACGCCTTACGCTGGGCGCGATTAAGTTTCGCCAGCGGTTCGCCGCGCCAGCTAATATTTCCCTTTGAGGGAGATTCTAAACCTACCAATAGCCGTGCGAGGGTGCTTTTTCCGCAGCCGCTGCGTCCCAGCAGGGCGACGGTTTCACCGCTTTTCAGGGTCAGGGAAACGTTATTCAGCACCGCCTGATGTTGATGTTTTCCGCTAAATCCACCGTGGGCATAGTGATGGGAAAGGTCGCAGACGTTAAGTAAGGTCATGATGCCAGCTCCATACCGTAGAGGGCGAGATGAGCGGAAACCAGGCTGCGCGTCACCGTATGTTTGGGGGCGTTAAACAGCGTTTCTACATCGCCCTGTTCGACAATTTTACCTTGTGATATCACCGCCACATCGTCCGCCAGACGTGCTACTACGCCCATATCATGGGTGACCAGCAGCATTCCCGGCGCTTGTTTTTGCATAATGCTTTCCAGCAGATCGAGGATGCGTGCCTGTGCTACCACGTCGAGGTCGGTGGTCGGTTCATCGGCGATGATAAACGGTGATTCACACAGCACCGCCATCGCAATCATCATGCGCTGCAACATGCCGCCGCTCATCTCGAACGGGTACAGCTTCAATACACGCGCGGCGTTTTCCAGCCCCACCGCTTCTATGGCAGCAGTAAGCGTGGCGTCATCGGCGGGTTTCCCTAACGCCAGGCAGGTTTCCCGCGCGTGGGTGTGCATGGTGTGCAGCGGATTAAAGGCGCTGCGCGGGTTCTGCATGATGGTGGCAATTTTTATCCCGCGTAGCGCACAAGGCGAAACCGGCTTGCCATCGGCTAAAATTTCCCCCGCCGTCTGGCGAACGCCAGCGGGCAGAATGCCCAGCGTCGCGGCGCAGGTCAGTGATTTCCCGCTGCCGCTACCGCCGACTAACGCCAGCACACGCCCGCGTTGCAGAGTTAACGATACGCCGTGTACCAGCGGCTGCGCGGCCTGTAGCGCGATATTACGTAGTTCAATCTGTTGCGGCATTAGTGTGCGTGCTCCGTCACCAGATGAGGATCCAGATGATCGCGCAGTGCGTCACCCACCAGGTTAAAGGCCATCACGCTGATAAACAGCGCCAGCCCCGGCCAGAACATTTGCAGCGGCTGAGTCCAGATATACTGACGCGCGTCGTTAATCATCACGCCCCATTCGGCGGTCGGAGCGGTCACGCCGAGGCCGAGGAAGGACATCCCCGCGACGTGCAGCATCATATGGCCGATATCCAGCGTCGCCAGCACCAGCAGCGAGGGGATCACCGCGCCTGCCAGATGATCAACAAACACCCGCACATGGCCCGCGCCAGAAAGCCGTGATGCCAGCACAAACTCGCGCTGGCGCAGCGAAATCACAAGGCTGCGCACCATGCGCGCGTACCACGCCCAGTGTGACAGGGCGATGGCGATAATGACGTTGGTCAACCCGGTGCCAAGCACGCCAACCATAAAGAACGACAGAATCGAGGTCGGGAAGGTCATAAACATATCGGCGACGCGCATGGTGGCCTGATCAACACGCCCGCCAATCAGCCCGGCGCTGCCGCCAATGACCAGCCCTAATGTCAGCACCAGCAGCAGGCAGGCCATTACCGAGCCGAGCGACACGCGGGTCGCCGCCATCAGCCGCGAGAAAATATCACGCCCTAAGTGATCGGTGCCCAGCCAGTGCTGCGCATCCGGCGAGAGCAGGCGCGACGGCAGATCAATCGCCTGTGGGTCATACGGCAGCCACCACTGGCTGGTGAGCGCAATCAGCGCCAGCAGGGCGATAATGATCAGCGCCAGGCGTACCGACCAGCGGGAAGAGAGGAAAAAGTTCACGCGTGCGCTCCTTCATGACGACGAATGCGCGGATCCAGCGCGGCGTTGAGCAAATCGACAATCAAATTACAGACCACAAAAACCACCACCATCATCAGCGTAAAGCATTGAATCACCGGATAGTCACGGTTGAAAATCGCCGATACCGCATAGCGCCCGACGCCCGGCCAGGCAAAGATGTTTTCGATAATCATCGTCCCGCCGATCAGTTCGCCGATGTGCATCCCCACGGCGGTGATCATCGGCAGCGAGGCATTGCGCAGGATGTGACGGCGTTCGGTCTGTTTGTCGTTCAAACCGCGCAGCCGCGCCCAGGTGACGTGACGCTGACCGGCGACGTCCAGCATACTGGCGCGCAGCAGCCGCGCGTTAATCGCCAGCGACATAAAGGCGATGGAAACCGCCGGCAAAATGATGTGCTGCCAACCGCCGTAACCCATCGCGGGCAGCCATTGCAGATACACTGAAAACGCCATTACCAGCAAAAACGCTAGCCAGAAGTTAGGCATTGAGACGCCGAGAAACGCGATGAAACGTACGGCGAAATCCGGCAGACGGTCGCGATGGCGCGCCGCCCAGATACCGAGCGGTACGGAAGTGAGCAGAATTAATACCAGCGCCGCACCTGCAAGCTCCAGCGTGGCAGGCAGGAAGTTCAGCATATCGTCCAGTACCGGGCGTTGGCTGGCGAATGAGATACCAAAGTCAAGATGCAGCGCCTTCCACAACCAGGTGCCGTACTGGACGTACAGCGGCTGATCCAGTCCCAGCATGGTGCGGGTAGAGGCCAGCATCTCCGGCGTCGGCGGCAGGTTAGATAAACGCAAATAGTCGAGCGCCGGGTCGCCGGTGCCGAGGCGCAGCATCAGAAAAATGATCACCGAGGCGGCGAGCACCATCGGGATCAGCAGCAGAAAGCGGCGTAATACGTAACGCAACATTAAGGTTTCACCGGTTTAATCTGTTCGAACGGAATTTCGGTGGCGATCGGCGCGTAGGGGATGTTGCCCAGTTCCGGTTTCGATACCACCATCATTGAGATGTAGCTGATAGGCAGGTAAACCGCCTCGTCATGCAGACGGGTCAGAATGTCGCGATACAGCGCCTGACGTTGCGTTTCATCATGGGTCGCCAGTACTTCGCCGATCTCTTTATCAATCAGCGGCTTGTCGGCTAATCCTTGCTGAGCCTGGAAGTCAGCGTGCGACGGTACGCGCATCGAACTCAGAAAGGCGTGTGGATCGTAAGGCGCTCCCCAGGTACGGTGGAAAATCATGCCAAAACGACCGTCGCGTTGACGAGCATAGATACTGCTCTCTTCTTCGCCGATCAGCGAGACATCAGCGCCAATCTGGCGCATATCGGCCTGAATGATTTCCGCCATTGATTTGCTTAACGCATCGGTGCCGATAAACGACAGTTCAATGCGCAGCGGCTGACCGTTTTTCTCGCGGATGTCTTTTCCCGCAGGCAACGTCCAGCCTGCTTTTTCCAGCAATTCTTTCGCTTTCTGTGGATCGTACTGGCGCGGCTTCAGGCCGAGATTAGCGTAGGGCACGGAAGGGGCAAACAGGGTGTCGGCGACCTGCTGAGTGCCATACAACGCATTATCAATCAGAGATTTTTTGTTCACCGCGTAATTGAGAGCTTCCCGCACTGCCAGCTCGTTGGTGGGGGCTTTGGCAGTATTAAGCGCCAGCATCACGGTTTCGATCGGCTGTGACAGTTGGGTGTGGTAAGCCGGGTTCTGGCTAAAGCGGGCGAAGGTATCGAGCGGTAATAACCCTTCGTTTCCGTACAGCAGGTCGATATCGCCAGTTTCAAACGCCACCGCGCGGGTAGTCGGGTCCGGGATGACGTTAAAGGTGATCTTTTTAATCGCCGGCTTTTCGCCCCAGTAGTTTTCGTTACGGACGAAGACATCGTACTGATTCAGTTTCGATTCCTGCAAAACCCACGGTCCGGTGCCAATCGGTGCTTTAATTCCGTTCATGGTTTCATGGTTTTTAAACTGCGAGGGGGCGATAAAGCGGAAAGGACGGGGCAGGGCCAGTTCTTGCAGGAAAGGATAGTAGGCGCTTTTCAGGGTGATTTGCAGCTCCGTTTTACTAAGTGCTTTAACATCAACAATCTGGTTTGCCAGCTCCAGCCAGGCGTGACGTTGACGGTTATCGAGCACTACGCGGAAGTTTTCTGCCGCCGCCTCGGCATCGAACGGTTCACCGTTGGAGAATTTCACGTCATCACGCAGGGTGAAGGTCCAGGTTTTACCATCTTCTGAATGAGTCCAGCTTTTTGCCAGCCACGGGATCACCGAACCGTCTGCCTGATATTTCACCAGCGGTTCATAAACCATGCTCTGGGCGAACATCTGGTTAGGCGTGTAAAGGTGCGGGTTTAGTGGCCCGACATTCACCGGCCAGGCGGTGGTGATTTCATCTGGTGCAGCGGCATGGACGATAAAAGACGCACAAGCCAGCAGCGCAAATAGAGTGCGGCGGAGTGTGGAGAGCATGGTAACCCCAATGGATTAAAATAGATGGCGGAAATAAGTATGACGATTTTAAGTATTCGTCATACTGATTACCTGTTCTGGATCAATAGATGGGCAGTCGGGTGGGCGGATCAGTTAACTGAATCGATCCATTGCACACTGTCGGCGGAGAGCGTAAAGGGGGTAGGGGTGCAGATCGCCAGACTTAAATTTTCTAGCTGACAATGGCTGACTGACAGCGAGGAGTGATAGGTGCTGTCTACGCTGACGATTTGCCAGGCGCTGCCGCCACGTTGTTTAACGATGGCTTCTTTGCGCGTCCAGATGCGCCAGAACATTTCTAGTTGCTGATCGGGATGCACGGCGTCCATCTCAGCGTGTTCCCCGAGGCTGAACACGGCGTTCGCCAGCCAGCGCCAGTTGGCGCGCGGGCGAATCACTTCGATATCGCAGCCGACTTCGCCTTCATCGCTCAACAGCAGGGCGATATCGTCACCGCTATGGCTTAAGTTGAACCATAGCGGCGTTTCCGGCGCGAATGCCGGTTTGCCTTGTTCGCCATAGATGATCTCCGGTAGCGGGGAAAGCGTGTGCGAAAGCAATGCACGCCCCGCCAGCCAGCGTTCGCGTCGTGGACCTTGCGGTGCTTGCTCGCGTAAAGCCGGTGGCAGTGGAGCTGTGCTTAAGGTCGAAACTTTCCCCAGAACTATCCGATACATATCAGGGCCAACGTTTAATGGAAAAGGAAAGTGCGTATCGTATCACTTGTCGCCTCATCCCGGTAACCGACTTTTCGGTCGTCCCGGTCCCAGTAAAATCGCTAGTTTGCTGCCGCCTTTGGTGGTTTCCATCCAGATTTTACAGACGCTGGTTAATGGCACCGAAAGCAGCATACCAACCGGACCGAGTAACCATCCCCAAACCAACAACGACAGAAACACCACCATGGTGGACATCCCCAGTCGATGCCCCATCATCCGTGGCTCTAAAATATTGCCGATGACCATATGGACAACTAAAAACAGTGCGCCAACCAGAATACATTCGTAAACGCCATTAAACAGCAACACCTGAATCATTGGCGGCACGGCGGAGATCACCGCGCCAATATTGGGAACGTAGTTGAGCAAAAATGCCAGTACCGCCCACATCAGCGCAAACTGTACGCCCATTAGCGCCAGCCCCAGCCAGACGATGACGCCTGTCCATAAACTGAGCAGCGTCTTCAATGCAAGATAGTGCGAAACACCTTTTAAGGCGCGGTGTAGTCCGGCGATGTGAATCTGTGGGTTATTTAGCGCAAAACGCATTTTGTAAGGCACGTGGCGTACTTCAAACAGCATAAAAACTACGGTCATCACCAGCAGAAGCACGCTCGCCATTGCCCCGGAAAGCCCGGTCATTAGCGCAGTGGTGAAGGCGACAACTTTTTCCGAATCCATCCGCTGGAGCATTCGTTCCGGCGACATATGCAGATTAAGAAACGGTAACATCTCTTGTAATTTAAAGAGCTTACGGGTCAGTTCCTTATTAAATTTCGGCAGCATAGAGATAAATTCGTTAAACGATGCCGCCAGTACGCCGACCAGCGCAGTAAGTGCTATCAGCATCACCACCACCACAATGGTAATGGCTATGGGGCGTTGTACTCCCCGACGAATAAACCATGTGACCAGCGGATTGAGGACGATAGCGAAAAAGAGCGCCAGTAATAGTTGCACAATGATATCTGCCGCTGCGTGAATGCCGGCGAGGATCACCACCAGCGAGGCCAACTTGAGCAGAATATGCATTCCTGTTTTATCCGGTTGAAGGGTTTCCATTGGGGCTTCCTTGTGACTTTTTGTATTAAGTGTAGCGGGAGTCACGCCAGCAATATTCTGATTCTTACTGCTGATTTCCACGCCAGCCCGTGGTAAAAATGAAACACTGTTGTAAAAATGTGGTGATCCCCATGCCCGAACCCGCGCTAAATGGATTGCGCCTTAATCTGCGCATTGTCTCCATTGTCATGTTTAACTTCGCCAGCTACCTCACCATCGGGTTGCCGCTCGCCGTATTGCCGGGCTATGTCCATGATGTGATGGGATATAGTGCCTTCTGGGCGGGGCTGGTTATCAGCCTGCAATATTTCGCCACCTTGCTGAGTCGCCCACATGCCGGGCGTTATGCTGATTTGCTGGGGCCAAAAAAGATAGTCGTCTTCGGTTTGTGCGGCTGTTTTTTGAGCGGGCTGGGTTATCTGACCGCAGGATTAACCGCCAGTCTGCCCGTCATCAGCCTGTTATTACTGTGCCTGGGGCGCGTGATCCTCGGCATTGGGCAAAGTTTTGCCGGAACCGGATCGACACTGTGGGGCGTTGGTGTGGTTGGCTCACTGCATATCGGGCGGGTGATTTCGTGGAACGGCATTGTCACTTACGGGGCGATGGCGATGGGCGCGCCGTTGGGCGTGCTGTTTTATCACTGGGGCGGGTTGCAGACGCTGGCATTAATCATTATGGGTGTGGCGCTGGTGGCGATTCTGCTGGCGCTCCCGCGTCCGTCGGTGAAAGCCAGCAAAGGCAAGCCACTGCCGTTTCGCGCGGTGCTTGGGCGCGTCTGGCTGTACGGCATGGCGCTGGCACTGGCTTCTGCCGGATTTGGCGTCATCGCCACCTTTATCACACTGTTTTATGATGCTAAGGGCTGGGACGGTGCGGCTTTCGCGCTGACGCTGTTTAGCTGTGCGTTTGTCGGTACGCGACTGTTATTCCCTAACGGCATTAATCGTATCGGCGGCTTAAACGTGGCGATGATCTGCTTTAGCGTTGAGATAATCGGCCTGCTATTGGTTGGCGTAGCCACCGTACCGTGGATGGCGAAAATCGGCGTCTTGCTGGCTGGCGCTGGGTTTTCGCTGGTGTTTCCGGCACTGGGCGTGGTGGCCGTAAAAGCAGTTCCGCAGCAGAATCAGGGGGCGGCGCTGGCAACATACACTGTGTTTATGGATTTATCGCTGGGCGTGACCGGACCACTGGCTGGGCTGGTGATGAGCTGGGCTGGAGTGCCGGTGATTTATCTGGCAGCGGCGGGGCTGGTAGCAATCGCGTTATTGCTGACGTGGCGATTAAAAAAACGGCCTCCGGTGGAAGTACCGGAGACCGTCTCATCATCTTAAAACTTACTGAATAACCAGCGTATTAATGATGTTTTCTGCGGTGGTTTGCGCTTTTTGCTGATCGTCAGCAGGCAGCGTGATTTGCATGGTCAGCAGTTGATTACCCACGTTACCCAGAATGACGGAAGAGTACGCCGTCTGGCCTTTCGCGGAGATAATGCTGTCTAACTGCTGCATTTTGTGACCTTTCAGCTCAATAGATTTGTTGGTCACCACTTGCAGTTGCGGATCGCGGCTACGTTGCTGATCTTCCAGACGTTTCGCCAGCACAGCCAGATCTTCTTTCGGGTCGTCGCCCATGATGACGATGACTGCTTTCTGCCCGGTGGCGTCGGACCAGACGTGCATGTTATTGGCCTGCGTTCCCAGCTTACCGCTCTGGTCGGTCATATCCGCTGGCAGCGAGAAACTTAACTTGCCATCAAGCAGGTTGACGGGATTCACGGTAGCGTTACTTTCTGCGACCGAACCCTGCGCCGTAGCGTTAGTGTCTTTATCATCACAGGCCGCAAGCCCCATAACCAGCAGGCCAATTCCGACATATTTAACCAGATTGCGCATTGACTTCTTCCTTTCGATAAACGGCCATAACGGCTCATTCGTCCATCTTATCACAACTCTGATAACGAACCTTTAACTGGCCTGCAAAGCGTTGATTTCGGATTTATCTGCCAGTCTTTTCAATAGCATATTGAGTAATACGCCATACATTGGCAGGAAGAAAACGATGCTGATTAACACTTTGAAACAGTAATCAACCAGCGCGATTTCCATCCAGTGCTCAGCCATAAAGGCATCCGGGCTGCGCCAGAAAGCAATGAAGAAGAAGGCCAGGGTATCGCTGACGTTACCAAACAGTGTGGAAGCCGTCGGTGCCAGCCACCAGTGACGACTCTGACGCAAGCGGTTAAAGACATGCACGTCGAGGATCTGCCCCAGCGCGTAGGCCATAAAGCTGGCGGTAGCGATACGGGCGACAAACAGGTTGAAGTGGGCGAGAGCGCCGAATCCCTGCCATGAACCCATATAAAACAGTGATGAGATGACGTAGGAGATCAGCAACGCGGGGATCATTACCGCAAAGATGATGCGACGAGCCAGCGGCGCGCCAAAAATACGCACGGTCAGGTCGGTAGCAAGAAAAATAAACGGAAAGCTAAACGCGCCCCAGGTGGTATGAAGACCAAAAATGGAGACTGGAAGCTGTACCAGATAGTTACTGGAGGTGATCACCAGAAGATGAAATAACGATAACCAGAACAACGCTTTATAGCGTTGCGTTTGTGAGAAAGCGTTCATATTGTACCTTTTTGATTAGCCATTGGGGTGAGGGAACCCAATACGTACGACACGCTATTTTATAGTGAGATAGTAACGTGCTTACCCTTTTTTCGAGCCGCCGCATGATACTGCTTTATGTTGACAATGCAATGGTTAATTTTCACGCAATCGTTAACCTTGTTTGCTAACGGACGTACAGAGCGTAAACTAGCGCCGTTTTTTTATATGGTGAGAAGAAAATGACCGATCTCTTTTCCAGCCCTGACCACACTCTTGACGCTCTTGGCCTGCGCTGCCCGGAACCGGTGATGATGGTGCGCAAAACCGTGCGCAATATGCAGCCTGGCGAAACGTTGCTGATTATTGCTGATGATCCGGCAACGACCCGCGATATTCCTGGGTTTTGTACCTTTATGGAACACGAACTGGTCGCCAAAGAGACGGATGGGCTGCCTTATCGCTATTTGATTCGTAAAGGTGGTTGATGGGGCAGATTGGCTTCGATGCCGCCTTTTCCCCTCACCCTAACCCTCTCCCCAGAGGGGCGAGGGGACCGATCGCGCTCAATTTTGAGGCTTGCAATTGGTTTGTAAAATGGATAAGGCGTTTACGCCGCATCTGGTATACGGCATGTAAGCGTAATGGAATGCAAAAATGGATTATTTAATTCCAGTTTGTCTGGCATTGCTGGGATTACTCGCGATATTCACTCCCAATTGGCTGCTCCCTGTTTTTATCGTTGCGGTGGGATGGCTGGGGGTATTTGGCTGGGGTTGGCTCTGGCTAATGATTTTTTTACCTTTACTTAACGGTGTCGGGTTTGCTTATGCACTGTGGATGATGTTCAAAAGACCATCATTAGCATCCCGCCTGGTTGTTACATTCAGTGTTATCTCCATCATTCTGATGTTGGCGCTATATTACGCTTTCCTGACCATGCCACCGTTCCCGGCTCAGCACTAAGCCTGATAGCCAGAGGCTATCAGGCAACACCGTTACTTCCTGCGCAACAGCCTTAACGCATTTGCCGTCACCAGCACCGTCGCACCTGTATCTGCCAGCACCGCCAGCCACAGGCCGGTCATACCTAACAGCGTGGTGACGAGGAAGATCCCTTTCAACCCCAGCGCAATGGTGATGTTCTGGCGGATATTAGCGTGAGTCGCGCGTGCCAGCTCAATCATTTGTACCAGACCGCGCAGGTGGTTATGCGTTAATGCTGCGTCGGCGGTTTCCAGCGCCACGTCTGTGCCACTGCCCATAGCAATCCCGATGGCGGCGGCTTTCATGGCTGGTGCGTCGTTAATGCCGTCGCCGACCATCGCCAGCGGCGCATGTTGGTTCAGCTCCGTCACCGCTTTGACTTTATCTTCCGGCAGTAATCCTGCTTTAAATTCCAGCCCCAGTTCACCGGCAATGGCTGCCGCTGCACGCGGATTATCGCCGGTGAGGATCACCCCTTTGACGCCCAGGGTGTTCAGTTCACTGATGGCAGTGGCGGCATCGGCGCGCAGGGTATCCTGCAACGCAATGACACCAAGCACTTCATCGTTACGGACTACCAGCACTACCGTTTGTCCGGCGCTTTCCAGTTCATTAATCAAACCAGTAAATGCATCGGCAGGATGTTTCCCGGCAGCGCATATCAGCATCCGCTCTCCGTTGACCTGCGCTTCAATGCCAGAGCCGACCAGCGCCCGCTGCGACTCTGCGGCAGGTATGGCGAGTGCAGCAACCTGCGCTTCACGAACGATGGCTCGTGCCAGCGGATGTGTTGCACCTTGTTCTACTGCTGCCGCCAGCGCCAGCAGTTCAGATTCGCTAATACCTGTTGCCGGATGAATCGCGGTAACGCGTGGTTTCCCGACGGTCAGCGTTCCGGTTTTATCAAACGCCACCTGGGTAACGCGACCTAGCTGTTCCAGCGCCGCGCCGCCTTTAATTAACGCTCCACGACGCGCCGCCGCCGCCAGTCCGGAGGTAATCGCCGCAGGCGTGGAGATAACTAACGCACACGGGCAACCAATCAGCAGCAGCGTCAGCCCTTTATAAATCCACTCCTGCCAGCTTGCGGCAAATAGCAGCGGTGGCATCAGCGTCACCAGCAGGGCGACGGCCATAATTGCCGGCGTGTAGATACGGCTGAAACGGTCAATAAAACGCTCAATCGGTGCGCGGCGCTCTTCGGCCTCTTCAATCAGTTTCAGAATACGATCAATGGCGCTGGCACCCGGTTCTGACAACACTTCCAGCGTAACCAGACGGTCAACGCTGGTGGCGCCTGCCGGGACTTTATCGCCCGTCGCGCGTTCCACAGGGATGGATTCGCCGGTCAGGGCGCTTTCATCAAAACTGGCAAACGGCGAGAGCAGTTTACCGTCAGCAGGCAAACGTCCACCCGCCGCAACTTCAATCACATCGCCAGGCCGTAGGCTGTTAATCGCCACCTCTTCCCGCTCACCGTTACGCAGGCGCGTGGCGGTTTCCGGTTTCAGCGCCATTAACGCGCTGACGCCCTGACGTGCGCGGCTGGCGGCCCATCCTTCCAGTCGTTCGCCAATCAGAAACAGCAATAACACCATCGCAGCTTCAGCCGTTGCGCCAATAAACAGTGCGCCAATAGCGGCCACGCTCATTAACGTTTCAATGGCAAAATAACTGCCGGACTTGATCAGCCGTAATGCCTGACGAGCAATCGGGTACAGCCCAACCAGCGTGGTCGCGATAAACGCCAGTTGCCCGAACGGATGATTAAATTGCTCCAGCCCCCAACTGATTGCCATCATCACAATAAGCGTAATCAGCGGCAGGTTTTCTTTCAGGCGTGATGCTTGTGGTTCTTCAGCGGCCTGCTCATCGC
Organism: Escherichia sp. MOD1-EC5433; assembly: GCF_002966005.1. Lineage (NCBI taxonomy): Bacteria > Pseudomonadati > Pseudomonadota > Gammaproteobacteria > Enterobacterales > Enterobacteriaceae > Escherichia > Escherichia sp. MOD1-EC5433. The sequence goes on from NZ_PTRL01000009.1 coordinate 82,432, forward strand.
GCAGGGAATAGCCCGCTTTTTGCACCGCCGATTCAATTTGCGCACGGATGTCATTGTCAGCATCCACCACCAGTTTTTCGGTAGCGAACAACACCTGTACCTGATTCACGCCTGCAAGCTGACGCACGGCATTTTCTACCTTGCGCGCACAGGCGGCGCAGTCCATGCCGCTGACTTTCCAGCTATAGCGGGTGCCGGAGACGTTTTCAGAAAGTGTTGGCGTGCTGGAACATGCACCGTCGCAGCAACAGTCGTTGGCGTTCTGTGCCGTGGTTAGCGGTTTGAACGCGGCAAATTGAGGGGCTTTTTTGCCGTGATTGTCGGGAGTCGACATGGCATCCTCCGGTTAAGTTTTTTCTCATTAACCGAAGGATACACTCTGGAGTCGACTCCAGAGTCAAGTTTTATCAGAGATACAGCGAGCGGACGATGAGGAAGTGTCCTGCAAAGTAGCAAGCCGCAGCAATGGCGTTATCCGCACGGAAGCGTCGGCGATAGTGGCTACCCAGCCAGACAAAGTTACTGATAAACAGCAGTGCAGCGCCCATAAAGGCAGAGAGTGCCGGAGCAGTCGGGCGGAAGAACCACAGTTCACCTGCCAGCCACACCATCACCAGCGTCATACCGATAAAAGTACAGACAGGCCAACGGAACTCTTCGAGACGCGTCCAGATAATGGCCAGCAATAGCGCGCCCAGAACCAGCAGTACCAGCGGCAACGGCCAGAAAAAGGAGAGCGTCATCTGGCTGGCGAAATAGATGGTGTACAGCAGGTGCGAGAGGAAAAACGCGCCGATGGCGTACATCAGACGTTGACGTGGCAACAGGGTTAGCGCATCGCCCAGCAGTGAGGCACACAGCCCCGCCAGCACCAGATAGCTAATGGCGTCGAACATCGGCGCTTGCCAGGCCAGCAACAGCAGGAGAAGAAGGGTTAACGGTTTAAACACCCAGCGTTGCCAGGTTGGCCCACGATACGATGCATCCACAGATAACCATGCGGAAAGACAGACAGCGATAAACGACCAAAGCATCTTAGTTCCTTGAATTCGTTATTTTTTCGTAAGCGGAATGCCTACGGTCTTGCTAATCAGTTTAGTGGCGACGGTGGACGGATGACAACACCATAACTGGCAGGGTATGCTTATTTCCGCATTTTCCGATGAGGGATAAAGATGAGCAAACCACCTCTTTTCTTTATTGTTATCATTGGCTTAATCATCGTCGCCGCATCGTTTCGTTTTATGCAACAACGACGGGAAAAAGCTGATAATGATATGGCGCCGCTCCAGCAAAAGCTGGTAGTGGTGAGTAGCAAGCGGGAAAAACCGATTAACGATCGTCGTTCGCGCCAGCAGGAAGTGACTCCGGCGGGCACCAGTATGCGTTATGAGGCGAGTTTCAAACCGCAAAGCGGTGGACTGGAGCAGACATTCCGCCTCGACGCTCAACAGTACCATGCCCTGACGGTGGGTGATAAAGGTACGTTGAGCTATAAAGGAACGCGCTTTGTCAGCTTTGTTGGCGAACAATAATGCTACTTTTTGGGGTTAATTTTCTTCTGCCAGACCAACAGTTCAAACACGCCGAAAAGGAAAATTCGCACCTTTTCGGCAGTGGTCATCTGCGGGCCATCTTTCGGCAAGGTCGATTTCAACAGCGCCAGCTGCATACCATGCATCAGCACGGTAAAAATCAGCGCCACGTTAACGAAAATATTCAGCGGGCGTGGGAAGGGATGCACCAGGTTGAGGATTAAAAATCCCCAAACGCAGAGCATTAACAAACGACCAATATTAATCAGCATCACTTTCTCCTTGTGTTTCACGCTGATACAGCCGATAAGCGACCTGACCAGCCACTTTTTCGCGATATAACGACCAGTTGGCAGGAACGGCGGGCAGGCCATTTTCTACTTCACTTTCAACATATACCCAGGCTTCATCAGCCAGCCAACCGTTGTTTTCCAGTAAATTAATGGTTTCTTCCAGCAAGCCACGGCGGAACGGAGGGTCAACAAACACAATATTATGCGGCGTTCCTTTTTGCATTAGAAAAGACATCGCATTGGTGTTCACGACTCGCGCATTGCCCGCTTTCAGCGTCGCCAGATTTTTGATTAACTGCTGAGATACCGCGCGATCCATCTCAACCAGCGTAGCTTCCGCAGCGTAGCGTGACAAGGCTTCCAGCCCCAGCGCACCGCTACCTGCGAAGCAATCCAGGCATTGCGCATCAACAATGACCGGCGCCAGCCAGTTAAACAGCGTTTCGCGCACGCGATCGGTGGTAGGGCGTAGACCTGGGCTATCAGGAACCGGGAGTTTACGGCCTCGCCACTGCCCGCCAATAATGCGGATTTGACCGCTGCCGGAATGATTCGGTTTTTTCATGGTAAATTGCTCAATCCGCCAGATAACACATACTTGCAGGCGGTGATGTGGATTAAGTTAAGTGGTAGACTATTTCATCATTTTTTTAGCTGCTATGTACATAGCGTTAACGCTGTGCCATGAAGCAACAGCGAGGAGTGTAGTCGCAGATGGCGAAAGAAAAAAAACGTGGCTTTTTTTCCTGGCTGGGCTTTGGTCAAAAAGAGCAGACCCCGGAAAAAGAGACAGAAACCCAAAACGAACAACCGGTTGTAGAAGAAACCGCCCAGGCGCAAGAGCCTGAGAAAGTTGCTGAACAACCCGTTGAAGAACAGCCGAAGGCGCATACTGAAGCTGAGGCGGAAACTTTTGCTGCCGACGTTGTGGAAGTCACTGAACAGGTTGTTGAAAGTGAAAAAACGCAACCTGAAGCGGTTGTCGAGCCGGAAGTTATTGCAGAACCGGAACCGATAGTTGAAGAAACGCCAGCGTCGGTAGTTGAACCTGAAGTTACGCCAGAGCCAGTGGCTATCGAGCGTGAAGAGCTGCCGCTGCCGGAAGACGTTAAAGTCGAAGAAGTTTCGCCAGAAGAGTGGCAGGCTGAAGCAGAAACCGTGGAGATTGTCGAAGCGGCGGAAGAACAAGCAGCGAAAGAAGAAATCACCGACGAAGAGCTGGAAGCACAGGCGCTGGCCGCTGAAGCGGCAGAAGAGGCGGTGATGGTCGTTCCTCCGGCAGAAGAAGATCAGCCGGTGGAAGAGGTAGCCCAGGAGCAGGAAAAACCAACCAAAGAAGGTTTCTTCGCGCGCCTGAAACGCAGCCTGCTGAAAACCAAAGAAAACCTCGGTTCCGGATTTATCAGCCTGTTCCGTGGTAAAAAAATCGACGATGATCTGTTTGAAGAGCTGGAAGAGCAATTGCTCATCGCCGATGTGGGCGTGGAAACCACGCGCAAAATCATCACCAATCTGACTGAAGGCGCGACCCGCAAACAGCTTCGCGATGCTGAGGCGCTCTACGGTCTGCTGAAAGAAGAGATGGGTGATATTCTGGCGAAGGTCGATGAACCGCTGAACGTCGAAGGCAAAACACCGTTCGTAATCCTGATGGTAGGCGTCAATGGCGTGGGTAAAACCACGACTATCGGTAAGCTGGCGCGTCAGTTTGAACAGCAAGGTAAATCGGTGATGCTGGCGGCAGGTGATACTTTCCGTGCGGCAGCAGTTGAGCAGCTTCAGGTCTGGGGGCAGCGCAACAATATTCCGGTGATTGCCCAGCATACCGGCGCGGACTCCGCCTCAGTTATCTTCGACGCCATTCAGGCCGCTAAGGCGCGTAATGTTGATGTCCTGATTGCCGATACCGCCGGACGCTTGCAGAACAAATCGCACCTGATGGAAGAGCTGAAGAAAATCGTCCGTGTGATGAAGAAACTCGACGTTGAAGCTCCGCATGAAGTTATGCTGACTATCGATGCCAGCACCGGGCAGAATGCGGTAAGCCAGGCCAAACTGTTCCATGAAGCAGTCGGCTTAACCGGCATCACGTTAACGAAACTGGACGGCACGGCGAAAGGCGGAGTAATTTTCTCGGTGGCTGACCAGTTTGGTATTCCTATTCGCTATATTGGTGTCGGCGAGCGTATTGAGGATTTGCGTCCGTTTAAGGCGGACGACTTTATAGAGGCACTTTTTGCCCGAGAGGATTAACAATGATTCGCTTTGAACATGTCAGCAAGGCTTATCTCGGTGGGAGACAGGCGCTGCAGGGCGTTACGTTCCATATGCAGCCGGGTGAGATGGCGTTTCTGACCGGTCATTCCGGTGCAGGGAAAAGTACCCTCCTGAAGCTGATCTGTGGGATTGAGCGGCCCAGCGCCGGGAAAATCTGGTTTAGCGGCCATGACATCACGCGTCTGAAAAACCGTGAAGTTCCGTTTCTGCGCCGCCAGATTGGCATGATTTTCCAGGATCACCATCTACTGATGGATCGTACTGTCTACGATAATGTGGCGATCCCGTTGATTATCGCCGGTGCCAGCGGTGACGATATTCGTCGTCGTGTATCGGCGGCGCTGGATAAAGTCGGGCTACTGGACAAAGCGAAGAACTTTCCGATTCAGCTTTCTGGCGGTGAACAACAACGCGTTGGCATTGCCCGCGCGGTGGTTAACAAACCTGCGGTACTGCTGGCGGACGAACCGACCGGTAACCTTGACGACGCGCTGTCGGAAGGAATTTTACGTCTGTTTGAAGAGTTTAACCGCGTTGGGGTAACGGTATTGATGGCAACGCACGACATCAACCTGATTTCGCGGCGTTCCTATCGTATGCTCACCCTGAGCGATGGTCACTTGCATGGAGGCGTGGGCCATGAATAAGCGCGATGCAATCAATCATATCCGGCAGTTTGGCGGACGTCTGGATCGCTTCCGTAAATCGGTCGGCGGTTCTGGCGACGGTGGTCGTAATGCGCCGAAACGCGCGAAATCCTCGCCAAAACCGGTAAATCGCAAAACCAACGTTTTCAACGAACAGGTGCGTTATGCGTTCCACGGCGCTTTGCAGGATCTCAAAAGTAAACCGTTCGCCACGTTTTTAACGGTGATGGTCATCGCCATCTCCCTGACGCTGCCAAGCGTCTGCTATATGGTGTACAAAAACGTTAACCAGGCGGCGACGCAGTATTATCCCTCACCGCAAATCACCGTTTATCTGCAAAAAACGCTGGACGATGACGCCGCTGCGGGCGTGGTGGCACAGCTACAGGCCGAACAGGGCGTGGAGAAAGTGAACTATCTTTCTCGCGAAGACGCGTTGGGCGAGTTCCGTAACTGGTCTGGTTTTGGCGGCGCGCTGGACATGCTGGAGGAAAACCCGCTTCCGGCAGTGGCGGTGGTGATCCCAAAACTCGATTTCCAGGGTACGGAGTCGCTGAATACGTTGCGTGATCGCATCACGCAAATTAACGGCATCGATGAAGTACGAATGGACGATAGCTGGTTTGCCCGTCTGACCGCACTGACAGGGCTGGTAGGGCGCGTTTCGGCGATGATTGGCGTGCTGATGGTGGCGGCGGTGTTCCTGGTTATCGGCAACAGCGTGCGTCTGAGCATATTTGCCCGTCGTGACTCCATCAACGTGCAGAAACTGATTGGTGCGACGGATGGTTTCATCCTCCGTCCGTTCCTGTACGGAGGCGCGCTGCTGGGATTTTCTGGCGCATTGCTGTCATTAATTTTGTCCGAAATTCTGGTGCTGCGTTTGTCATCGGCAGTTGCGGAAGTGGCGCAGGTATTTGGAACGAAGTTTGATATCAATGGGTTATCGTTCGATGAATGCTTGTTGTTGCTGCTGGTGTGTTCGATGATTGGCTGGGTGGCAGCATGGCTTGCCACGGTACAACATTTACGGCACTTTACGCCGGAATAATAAAAGCGTGTTATACTCTTTCCCTGCAATGGGTTCCGTAGCAGGGAAAGAGACCCCGTTGTCTCTTCCCGGTATTTCATCTCTATGTCACATTTTGTGCGTAATTTATTCACAAGCCAGCATTGAACTTGTGGATAAAATCACGGTCTGATAAAACTGTGAATGATAATCTCGTTGCTCTTAAGCTCTGGCACAGTTGTTGCTACCACTGAAGCGCCAGAAGATATCGATTGAGAGGATTTGAATGACTGACAAAATGCAAAGTTTAGCTTTAGCCCCTGTTGGCAACCTGGATTCTTACATCCGGGCAGCTAACGCGTGGCCGATGTTGTCGGCTGACGAGGAGCGGGCGCTGGCTGAAAAGCTGCATTACCATGGCGATCTGGAAGCAGCTAAAACGCTGATCCTGTCTCACCTGCGGTTTGTTGTTCATATTGCTCGTAATTATGCGGGCTATGGCCTGCCACAGGCGGATTTGATTCAGGAAGGTAACATCGGCCTGATGAAAGCAGTGCGCCGTTTCAACCCGGAAGTGGGTGTGCGCCTGGTCTCCTTCGCCGTTCACTGGATCAAAGCAGAGATCCACGAATACGTTTTGCGTAACTGGCGTATCGTCAAAGTTGCGACCACCAAAGCGCAGCGCAAGCTGTTCTTTAACCTGCGTAAAACCAAGCAGCGTCTGGGCTGGTTTAACCAGGATGAAGTCGAAATGGTGGCTCGCGAACTGGGCGTAACCAGCAAAGACGTCCGTGAGATGGAATCGCGTATGGCGGCACAGGACATGACTTTTGACATGTCTTCCGACGACGATTCCGACAGCCAGCCGATGGCTCCGGTGCTCTATTTGCAGGATAAATCATCTAACTTTGCCGACGGCATTGAAGACGATAACTGGGAAGAGCAGGCGGCAAACCGACTGACCGATGCGATGCAGGGTCTGGACGAACGTAGCCAGGACATCATCCGCGCGCGCTGGCTGGACGAAGACAACAAATCTACGTTGCAGGAACTGGCCGACCGTTACGGTGTTTCCGCTGAACGTGTGCGTCAGCTTGAAAAGAACGCGATGAAAAAACTTCGCGCTGCTATTGAAGCGTAATTTCCGCTGTTAAGCAGAGAACCCTGGATGAGAGTCCGGGGTTTTTGTTTTTTGGCCTCTGCAATAATCAATTTTCCCTTCTGGCAAAAGCCAACCCACGCGCAGATTGTTAATAAACTGTCAAAATATCTATTCCAATATCATAAAAATGGGGTATGTTTTAGCAGAGTATGCTGCTAAAGCACGGGTGGCTATGCATAAAACGAAATAAAGTGCTGAACAACAACATCACAACACACGTAATAACCAGAAGAATGGGGATTCTCAGGATGAATATAAAGGGTAAAGCGTTACTGGCAGGATGTATCGCGCTGGCATTCAGCAATATGGCTTTGGCAGAAGATATTAAAGTCGCGGTCGTGGGCGCAATGTCCGGCCCGGTGGCTCAGTACGGTGACCAGGAGTTTACTGGCGCAGAACAGGCGGTTGCGGATATCAACGCCAAAGGCGGCGTTAAAGGCAACAAACTGCAAATCGTAAAATATGACGATGCCTGTGACCCGAAACAAGCGGTTGCGGTGGCAAACAAAGTGGTTAACGACGGCATTAAATATGTCATTGGTCACCTCTGTTCTTCATCAACGCAGCCAGCGTCTGACATTTATGAAGACGAAGGCATTTTAATGATCACCCCAGCGGCAACCGCGCCAGAGCTGACTGCCCGTGGCTATAACTTGATTATGCGCACCACCGGTCTGGACTCCGACCAGGGGCCGACGGCGGCAAAATATATTCTTGAGAAAGTGAAACCGCAGCGTATTGCTATCGTCCACGACAAACAACAGTACGGCGAAGGTCTGGCGCGTGCGGTGCAGGACGGCCTGAAGAAAGGCAATGCTAACGTGGTGTTCTTTGATGGCATCACCGCCGGGGAAAAAGATTTCTCTACCCTGGTGGCACGTCTGAAGAAAGAGAATATCGACTTCGTTTACTACGGTGGTTATCACCCGGAAATGGGGCAGATCCTGCGTCAGGCGCGCGCGGCGGGGCTGAAAACTCAGTTTATGGGGCCGGAAGGTGTGGCTAACGTTTCGCTGTCTAATATCGCGGGCGAGTCAGCGGAAGGACTGCTGGTGACCAAGCCGAAGAACTATGATCAGGTTCCGGCGAACAAACCGATTGTTGATGCGATCAAAGCGAAAAAACAGGATCCAAGCGGCGCGTTCGTCTGGACCACCTACGCGGCGCTGCAATCTTTGCAGGCGGGGCTGAATCAGTCTGACGATCCGGCGGAGATCGCTAAATACCTGAAAGCGAACTCGGTTGATACGGTGATGGGACCGCTGACCTGGGATGAGAAAGGTGACCTGAAAGGCTTTGAGTTCGGCGTATTTGACTGGCACGCCAACGGCACGGCGACCGATGCGAAGTAACAGATAGATAAATGAAAATGCCCGATGAGCTGAACCGCCATCGGGTTTTTTTGTGTTTGTCGAAATGGTTGTAGAAAGATTAAACAATCCAGGATATGCTTAATGTACGGTAGAATTCCGTACATATTTATAAGTAGCAGGAGAGTTTACATGTCTGCTGTTAAAAAGCAGCGTATCGATCTGCGTTTAACTGACGATGACAAAAGTCTAATTGAGGAAGCGGCGGCGATATCTAATCAGTCCGTCAGCCAATTTATGTTGAATAGTGCCTCGCAGCGGGCTGCAGAAGTGATTGAACAGCATCGGCGAGTGATCCTTAATGAGGAGTCCTGGACGCGGGTGATGGATGCGCTGAGTAATCCGCCGTCACCAGGTGAAAAGCTAAAACGTGCGGCAAAACGTCTTCAGGGAATGTAATAATTTATGGATGAGCTGACGATAGAGATTCTGACTGATGATGCAGATTATGATCTACTGCGATTCGACTGCGGCGAGGAAGCCTTAAATCTCTTTCTGACGACACATCTGGTTCGTCAACATCGCAATAAAATTCTGCGAGCGTACATTCTTCGTACCAACACCCCTGAACGTCAAATACTGGGATATTACACATTATCCGGCAGTTGTTTTGAACGAGCCGCATTGCCCTCGAAATCGAAACAGAAAAATATTCCCAGCGTCACTCTTGGGCGTCTGGCAATTGATCGTTCAATACAGGGGCAGGGATGGGGAGCAACACTAGTTGCTCATGCCATGAAAGTCGTCTGGTCAGCCTCTTTAGCGGTAGGTATTCACGGTCTTTTTGTCGAGGCGCTGAATGAAAAAGCCCATACGTTTTATCAGTCGCTGGGCTTTATCCCGTTGGTCGGAGAAAACGAAAATGCGTTATTTTTCCCAACCAAATCCATAGAACTGCTTTTTACACAGAGCGATTAACGCTTCTCCCAGCCGCTCTGCTGTGCCGTAAACCCCTGTGCTTGCATAAACGCTGTCATCACACCGCGATCTTCCACGCCTGCATCCGCCATCCACCAGCATGAAACGCCAGGATTGTTACGCAGCACCTCTTCCAGCAGATATTGCCCTACGCCGCGCCGCCGGGTGACTTCCCGCACTCGCAGGGAATCCATCGCTCCCTCGGTGCCGCTTAAGGTTACTCGCACGGCAGCGAGCAGGCGCTCGTTAAAACGCGCGGCGTAAATACGGTGGGAATCGTCAACCTGTAAAGAGGAAGGAGAATACTCCGGCCAGATCTTTTGCAGGTCAATCCGATCCTGGTCGCTAAAGTTTTCTAATCGAATGATGGTCAGCTTCATGGGGAACCCGTACAAATCACAAAAGTGGAACCAGTGTAGCGAAATAATTTAATCGGAGGCTTTCTCTTTTTTATTTCTTTTGGCAGGTGATTAATTTTTTTTCAGCAATAATTACAAATTAAAAACATTATAGAATGAAAATTGTCCAGCATAATCCCCTGAATGGTAGTGAATTATTCCGCCCTTTGTACCGTTATTTTATGCTGACAACTGCGCTTTTTTCTGTTTATCTATCAATTAATTCAGAATATTATCTGTTCTTAATCGACTGAAAAATAGGGATTTTAATCGATATCATCACAAAAAACTGCGCTAAACCCTTAATCGGACAGGCAAAAACAGCGCAGTATAAAAAAGAACAGTCTGATTTGTTAACACATAAAAAACAAAGCAACACAACATTACGAGTGGGGATTTTTGACTATGAAACGGAATGCGAAAACTATCATCGCAGGGATGATTGCACTGGCAATTTCACACACTGCTTTAGCCGACGATATTAAAGTTGCCGTTGTCGGCGCGATGTCCGGCCCGATTGCCCAGTGGGGCGATATGGAATTTAACGGCGCGCGTCAGGCGATTAAAGACATTAATGCTAAAGGGGGAATTAAAGGCGATAAGCTGGTTGGCGTGGAATATGACGACGCCTGCGACCCAAAACAAGCCGTTGCGGTCGCCAACAAAATCGTTAACGACGGCATTAAATACGTTATTGGGCATCTGTGTTCCTCTTCTACCCAACCTGCGTCGGATATCTACGAAGACGAAGGTATCCTGATGATCTCGCCGGGAGCGACCAACCCGGAGCTGACTCAGCGCGGTTATCAACACATCATGCGTACTGCCGGGCTGGACTCTTCCCAGGGGCCAACGGCAGCAAAATACATTCTTGAGACGGTGAAGCCCCAGCGCATCGCCATCATTCATGACAAACAACAATATGGCGAAGGGCTGGCGCGTTCGGTGCAGGACGGGCTGAAAGCGGCTAACGCTAACGTCGTCTTTTTCGACGGCATTACCGCTGGTGAGAAAGATTTCTCCGCGCTGATTGCCCGCCTGAAAAAAGAAAACATCGACTTCGTTTACTACGGCGGTTACTACCCGGAAATGGGGCAGATGCTGCGCCAGGCGCGTTCCGTTGGCCTGAAAACTCAGTTTATGGGGCCGGAAGGTGTCGGTAATGCGTCGCTTTCGAATATTGCTGGCGATGCTGCCGAAGGTATGTTGGTCACTATGCCAAAACGCTATGACCAGGATCCGGCAAACCAGGGCGTCGTTGATGCGCTGAAAGCAGACAAGAAAGATCCGTCCGGGCCTTATGTCTGGATCACTTACGCGGCGGTGCAATCTCTGGCGACTGCCCTTGAGCGTACCGGCAGCGATGAGCCGCTGGCGCTGGTGAAAGATTTAAAAGCTAACGGTGCAAACACCGTGATTGGGCCGCTGAACTGGGATGAAAAAGGCGATCTGAAGGGATTTGATTTTGGTGTCTTCCAGTGGCACGCCGACGGTTCATCCACGGCAGCCAAGTGAAAATCCCACCGCCCGTGAAATGCGGGCGGGTTTAGAAAGGTTACCTTATGTCTGAGCAGTTTTTGTATTTCTTGCAGCAGATGTTTAACGGCGTCACGCTGGGCAGTACTTACGCGCTGATAGCCATCGGCTACACCATGGTTTACGGCATTATCGGCATGATCAACTTCGCCCATGGCGAGGTTTACATGATTGGCAGCTACGTCTCCTTTATGATCATCGCTGCGCTGATGATGATGGGCATTGATACCGGCTGGCTGCTGGTGGCGGCGGGATTTGTCGGCGCAATCGTCATTGCCAGCGCCTACGGCTGGAGTATCGAACGGGTGGCCTATCGCCCGGTACGTAACTCTAAGCGCCTGATTGCGCTCATCTCGGCAATCGGCATGTCCATCTTCCTGCAAAACTACGTCAGCCTGACCGAAGGTTCGCGCGATGTGGCGCTGCCCAGCCTGTTTAACGGTCAGTGGGTGGTGGGTAATAGCGAAAACTTCTCTGCGTCTATTACCACCATGCAGGCGGTGATCTGGATTGTCACCTTCCTCGCCATGCTGGCGCTGACGATTTTCATCCGTTATTCGCGCATGGGGCGCGCCTGTCGTGCCTGCGCCGAAGACCTGAAAATGGCGAGCCTGCTTGGCATCAACACTGACCGAGTGATTGCGCTGACCTTTGTGATTGGCGCGGCGATGGCGGCGGTGGCGGGCGTTCTGCTCGGTCAGTTCTACGGTGTGATTAACCCCTACATCGGCTTTATGGCCGGGATGAAAGCCTTTACCGCAGCGGTGCTCGGTGGGATTGGCAGTATTCCGGGGGCGATGATTGGCGGGTTGATTCTGGGGATTGCGGAGGCGCTCTCTTCTGCCTATCTGAGTACGGAATATAAAGATGTGGTCTCATTTGCCCTGCTGATTCTGGTTCTGCTGGTGATGCCGACCGGTATTCTGGGTCGCCCGGAGGTAGAGAAAGTATGAAACCGATGCATATTGCAATGGCGCTGCTCTCTGCTGCGATGTTCTTTGTTCTGGCGGGCGTCTTTATGGGCGTGCAACTGGAGCTGGATGGCACCAAACTGGTGGTCGACAGTGCTTCAGATATCCGTTGGCAGTGGGTATTTATCGGTACGGCGGTGGTCTTTTTCTTCCAGCTTGTGCGACCTGCTTTCCAGAAGGGGTTGAAAAGCGTTTCCGGGCCGAAGTTTATTTTGCCTGCGATTGATGGCTCCACGGTGAAGCAGAAACTGTTCCTCGTGGCGTTGCTGGTGCTTGCGGTGGCGTGGCCGTTTATGGTCTCACGCGGGACGGTGGATATCGCCACCCTGACCATGATCTACATTATCCTCGGCCTCGGGCTAAACGTGGTGGTGGGGCTGTCTGGCCTGCTAGTGCTGGGTTACGGCGGTTTTTACGCCATCGGCGCTTACACCTTTGCGCTGCTCAATCACTATTACGGTCTGGGCTTCTGGACCTGCCTGCCAATTGCCGGGTTAATGGCAGCGGCGGCGGGCTTCCTGCTCGGTTTTCCGGTGCTGCGTCTGCGTGGTGATTATCTGGCGATCGTTACCCTCGGTTTCGGCGAAATTGTGCGCATATTGCTGCTCAATAACACCGAAATTACCGGCGGTCCGAACGGCATCAGTCAGATCCCGAAACCCACTTTCTTCGGCCTTGAGTTCAGCCGTACCGCCCGCGAAGGTGGCTGGGATACGTTCAGTAATTTCTTTGGCCTGAAATACGATCCGTCCGATCGCGTCATCTTCCTCTACCTGGTGGCGTTGCTGCTGGTAGTGTTAAGCCTGTTTGTCATTAACCGCTTACTGCGGATGCCGCTGGGGCGTGCGTGGGAAGCGTTGCGTGAAGACGAGATCGCCTGCCGTTCGCTGGGCTTAAGCCCGCGCCGTATCAAGTTGACCGCCTTTACCATCAGCGCCGCGTTTGCGGGTTTTGCCGGAACGCTGTTTGCGGCGCGTCAGGGCTTTGTCAGCCCGGAATCCTTCACCTTTGCCGAATCAGCCTTTGTACTGGCGATAGTGGTGCTCGGTGGCATGGGGTCGCAGTTCGCGGTGATTCTGGCGGCAATTTTGCTGGTGGTATCGCGCGAGTTGATGCGTGATTTCAACGAATACAGCATGTTAATGCTCGGTGGCTTGATGGTGCTGATGATGATCTGGCGTCCGCAGGGCTTGCTGCCCATGACGCGCCCGCAACTCAAGCTGAAGAACGGCGCAGCGAAAGGAGAGCAGGCATGAATCAGCCCTTATTATCTGTTAACGGCCTGATGATGCGCTTCGGCGGCCTGCTGGCGGTGAACAACGTCAATCTCGAACTGTACCCGCAGGAGATCGTCTCGTTAATCGGCCCTAACGGAGCCGGAAAAACCACGGTCTTTAACTGCCTGACCGGATTCTACAAACCCACCGGCGGCACCATTTTACTGCGCGATCAGCATCTGGAAGGTTTGCCGGGTCAGCAAATTGCCCGCATGGGCGTGGTGCGCACCTTCCAGCATGTGCGTCTGTTCCGTGAAATGACGGTGATTGAAAACCTGCTGGTGGCGCAGCATCAGCAACTGAAAACCGGGCTGTTCTCCGGCCTGTTGAAAACGCCTTCTTTCCGTCGCGCCCAGAGTGAGGCGCTCGACCGAGCCGCAACCTGGCTGGAACGCATTGGTTTGCTGGAACACGCTAACCGTCAGGCGAGCAACCTGGCTTATGGCGACCAGCGCCGTCTGGAGATCGCCCGCTGCATGGTGACGCAGCCGGAGATTTTAATGCTCGATGAACCTGCGGCAGGTCTTAACCCGAAAGAGACCAAAGAGCTGGATGAGCTGATTGCCGAGCTTCGTAACCATCACAACACCACTATCTTGTTGATTGAACACGATATGAAGCTGGTGATGGGTATTTCAGACAGAATTTACGTGGTCAATCAGGGGACGCCACTGGCAAACGGCACGCCGGAACAGATCCGTAATAACCCGGACGTGATCCGTGCCTATTTAGGTGAGGCATAAGATGGAAAAAGTCATGTTGTCTTTTGACAAAGTCAGCGCCCACTACGGCAAAATCCAGGCGCTGCATGAGGTGAGCCTGCATATCAATCAGGGCGAGATTGTCACCCTCATTGGCGCGAACGGGGCGGGGAAAACCACCTTGCTTGGTACGTTATGCGGCGATCCGCGCGCCACCAGCGGGCGAATTGTGTTTGATGATAAAGACATTACCGACTGGCAGACGGCGAAAATCATGCGTGAAGCGGTAGCGATTGTCCCGGAAGGACGTCGTGTCTTCTCGCGGATGACGGTGGAAGAGAACCTGGCAATGGGTGGCTTTTTTGCCGAACGCGACCAGTTTCAGGAGCGCATAAAGTGGGTGTATGAGCTGTTCCCGCGTTTGCATGAGCGCCGTGTTCAGCGGGCAGGCACCATGTCCGGCGGTGAGCAGCAGATGCTGGCGATTGGTCGTGCGCTAATGAGCAACCCGCGTTTGCTACTGCTTGATGAACCCTCGCTCGGACTGGCACCGATTATCATCCAGCAAATCTTCGACACCATCGAGCAACTGCGCGAGCAGGGGATGACTATTTTCCTCGTCGAGCAGAACGCTAACCAGGCGCTAAAGCTGGCGGATCGCGGCTACGTGCTGGAAAACGGCCATGTGGTGCTCTCCGATACTGGTGATGCACTACTGGCGAATGAAGCGGTGAGAAGTGCGTATTTAGGCGGGTAATAACACGTTGATTGATAGGGAGTCAAAAGACTCCTTTGAGACAGGTGACAAATGTAAAATTGCCTGATGCGCTGCGCTTATCAGGCCTACTGGGTGAGTGGCAATATGTTGAATTTGCACGATCTTGTAGGCCTGATAAGGCGTTTACGCTGCATCTGGCATGAAACGATGAGCAATCTGTAGAGTTTGATTCAGGCCTTCTATATTTTCCCGCTTATCCGTGTCCCATCTCCCATTTTCCCTCACCCGCGCCGTCACTGCCTTGTCATCTTTCTGACACCTTACTATCTTACAAATGTAACAAAAAAGTTATTTTTCTGTAATTCGAGCATGTCATGTTACCCCGCGAGCATAAAACGCGTGAATTCGCACATTCGGTACAACAAGAGAGATAAACGATGAAACCGTTACATTATACAGCTTCAGCACTGGCGCTCGGACTGGCGTTAATGGGGAATGCACAGGCAGTGACGACCATTCCGTTCTGGCATTCTATGGAAGGGGAACTGGGTAAAGAGGTGGATTCTCTGGCTCAACGTTTTAACGCCGAAAACCCGGATTACAAAATTGTACCGACCTATAAAGGCAACTACGAACAGAATTTAAGCGCGGGGATTGCCGCATTTCGTACCGGCAACGCGCCGGCTATTTTGCAGGTTTATGAAGTTGGCACCGCTACCATGATGGCGTCGAAAGCCATTAAACCGGTATATGACGTGTTTAAAGAGGCGGGGATTAACTTCGATGAGTCGCAGTTTGTGCCGACGGTTTCAGGTTACTACTCCGACAGCAAAACCGGCCACTTACTCTCCCAGCCGTTCAACAGCTCGACTCCCGTTCTCTATTACAACAAAGACGCTTTCAAGAAAGCGGGTTTAGACCCGGAACAGCCGCCAAAAACCTGGCAGGATCTGGCGGACTATGCCGCGAAACTGAAAGCCTCCGGCATGAAGTGCGGCTACGCCAGCGGCTGGCAGGGCTGGATCCAACTGGAAAACTTTAGCGCATGGAACGGTCTGCCGTTTGCCAGCAAAAACAACGGCTTTGACGGCACAGATGCGGTGCTGGAGTTCAACAAGCCGGAGCAGGTGAAACACATCGCCATGCTCGAAGAGATGAACAAGAAGGGCGATTTCAGCTATGTCGGGCGTAAGGATGAATCCACCGAGAAGTTCTATAACGGTGATTGTGCGATGACGACCGCTTCTTCCGGTTCTCTTGCCAACATTCGCGAGTACGCCAAATTTAACTACGGCGTAGGCATGATGCCTTACGACGCCGATGCGAAAGATGCGCCACAAAACGCCATTATCGGCGGGGCTAGCCTGTGGGTGATGCAGGGCAAAGATAAAGAAACTTATACAGGTGTGGCGAAGTTCCTCGACTTCCTCGCGAAGCCAGAAAACGCTGCTGAGTGGCATCAGAAAACCGGTTATCTGCCGATCACCAAAGCGGCGTATGACCTGACCCGTGAGCAGGGCTTTTACGAGAAAAACCCTGGGGCGGATACCGCGACGCGTCAGATGCTGAACAAGCCGCCGTTGCCGTTCACCAAAGGGCTGCGTCTGGGCAACATGCCGCAGATCCGCGTGATTGTGGATGAAGAGCTGGAGAGCGTGTGGACCGGCAAGAAGACGCCACAGCAGGCGCTGGATACCGCCGTTGAGCGTGGGAATCAGTTACTGCGCCGCTTTGAGCAGTCTACGAAGTCTTAATTCTCTTACCCTCACCCTAACCCTCTCCCAAAGGGAGAGGGGACCGATCGGCGTGGTGGAAAAGTACCGTGTCGGTTTGCAACTTTGCTCGGTGGAAAAGTATGCACCGCCTTTCTCCCTCGCCCCTCTGGGGAGAGGGCCGGGGTGAGGGGAACACAACACGAAGAGTTTATTTATGTCATCATCCCGTCCGGTGTTCCGCTCGCGCTGGCTGCCCTATTTGCTGGTCGCGCCGCAGCTCATCATCACCGTTATCTTTTTTATCTGGCCTGCGGGCGAAGCGTTGTGGTACTCGCTGCAAAGCGTCGATCCGTTTGGTTTCTCCAGCCAGTTTGTCGGCCTGGATAACTTCGTCACGCTGTTTCATGACAGCTACTATCTCGACTCCTTCTGGACGACGATAAAATTCAGCACCTTTGTCACCGTCAGCGGTTTGCTGGTGTCGCTGTTCTTCGCGGCGCTGGTGGAGTACATCGTGTGCGGCAGCCGTTTCTATCAAACCTTAATGCTGCTGCCTTACGCTGTGGCACCCGCCGTTGCCGCCGTATTGTGGATCTTCCTGTTTAACCCCGGCCGTGGGCTGATCACTCATTTTCTCGCTGAGTTCGGCTACGACTGGAACCACGCGCAAAACAGCGGTCAGGCGATGTTCCTGGTGGTGTTTGCCTCGGTGTGGAAGCAAATCAGCTACAACTTTCTGTTCTTCTATGCCGCGCTGCAATCCATTCCCCGTTCGTTGATTGAAGCCGCAGCCATCGACGGTGCAGGGCCGATTCGCCGCTTCTTTAAGATCGCGCTGCCGCTTATCGCCCCGGTGAGTTTCTTCCTGCTGGTGGTGAACCTGGTCTACGCCTTCTTCGATACCTTCCCGGTAATCGACGCCGCCACGTCCGGTGGGCCAGTACAGGCCACCACGACGCTGATTTATAAAATTTACCGCGAAGGCTTTACCGGACTGGATCTGGCTTCGTCTGCCGCGCAGTCGGTGGTGTTGATGTTCCTCGTCATCGTGCTGACGGTGGTGCAGTTCCGCTATGTTGAAAGCAAGGTGCGTTACCAATGATTGAGAACCGTCCGTGGCTGACGATATTCAGCCATACCATGCTGATCCTCGGGATCGCGGTGATCCTCTTCCCGCTGTACGTGGCGTTTGTCGCGGCGACGCTGGATAAACAGGCCGTCTACGCCGCGCCGATGACGCTCATCCCCGGCACGCATCTGCTGGAAAACATCCACAACATCTGGGTAAACGGGGTAGGCACGAATAGCGCGCCGTTCTGGCGGATGTTGCTTAACAGCTTTGTGATGGCGTTCAGCATTACGCTCGGCAAAATTACCGTCTCGATGCTCTCGGCATTTGCCATTGTCTGGTTTCGTTTTCCGCTGCGTAACCTCTTCTTCTGGATGATTTTTATCACCCTGATGCTGCCGGTTGAAGTGCGTATCTTCCCGACGGTAGAAGTGATCGCCAATCTGAAGATGCTCGACAGCTATGCAGGTTTAACGCTGCCGCTGATGGCCTCGGCGACCGCCACCTTCCTGTTCCGCCAGTTCTTTATGACGCTGCCGGATGAGCTGGTGGAAGCCGCGCGGATCGACGGCGCGTCGCCAATGCGCTTCTTTTGCGACATTGTCTTTCCGTTGTCGAAAACCAATCTGGCGGCGCTGTTTGTGATCACCTTTATTTACGGCTGGAACCAGTATCTGTGGCCGTTGTTGATTATTACCGACGTTGATCTCGGCACCACCGTGGCAGGGATTAAAGGGATGATCGCTACTGGCGAAGGCACAACGGAATGGAACTCGGTGATGGCGGCGATGTTGTTAACCCTGATCCCACCAGTAGTGATTGTTTTAGTGATGCAGCGTGCCTTCGTGCGCGGCCTGGTCGATAGTGAGAAATAAGATGGCAGGACTGAAATTACAGGCAGTAACCAAAAGCTGGGATGGCAAAACCCAGGTCATTAAACCGCTGACCCTTGATGTGGCGGATGGTGAATTTATCGTGATGGTCGGGCCTTCTGGCTGCGGGAAATCGACGCTGCTGCGCATGGTTGCCGGGCTGGAGCGGGTGACGGAAGGCGATATCTGGATCAACAATGAGCGTGTGACCGAAATGGAGCCGAAAGATCGCGGGATTGCGATGGTGTTCCAGAACTACGCGCTTTATCCGCATATGAGCGTCGAAGAAAACATGGCGTGGGGGCTGAAAATTCGCGGCATGGGCAAGCAGCAAATTGCCGAGCGCGTTCAAGAAGCGGCGCGTATTCTGGAGCTGGACGGCCTGCTCAAGCGCCGCCCGCGCGAGCTTTCCGGCGGTCAGCGCCAGCGCGTGGCGATGGGGCGCGCGATTGTGCGCGATCCGGCGGTATTTTTGTTTGATGAACCGCTCTCTAACCTTGATGCCAAGCTGCGCGTGCAGATGCGCCTTGAGCTGCAACAGTTGCACCGTCGCCTGAAAACAACTTCACTCTACGTTACTCACGATCAGGTTGAGGCGATGACACTCGCCCAGCGGGTGATGGTGATGAACGGTGGCGTTGCGGAACAGATTGGCACACCGGTTGAAGTCTACGAAAAGCCCGCCAGCTTGTTTGTGGCGAGTTTTATCGGCAGCCCGGCGATGAACCTGCTGACAGGACGTGTGAATAACGAAGGCTCGCATTTCGAACTGGACGGGGGGATCGCGCTACCGCTAAATGGTGGCTGCCGTCAGTATGCAGGACGTAAAATGACCCTCGGTATTCGCCCGGAACATATTGCGTTAAGCTCACAAACAGAAGGCGGCGTACCGCTGGTGATGGACACGCTGGAGATCCTCGGCGCTGATAACCTGGCGCACGGACGCTGGGGCGAACAGAAGCTGGTGGTAAGACTGGCGCATCAGGAGCGCCCGACGGCAGGTAGCACGCTGTGGCTGCATCTGCCGGAAAATCAGCTACATCTTTTTGATGGTGAAACAGGACAACGAGTATGAGTAACTGGCCTTATCCCCGCATCGTCGCTCATCGTGGCGGCGGTAAGCTGGCCCCGGAAAACACCCTGGCGGCAATCGACGTCGGGGCAAAATACGGTCATAAGATGATCGAATTTGACGCGAAGTTATCGAAAGATGGCGAGATCTTCCTGCTCCATGACGACAATCTCGAACGTACCAGCAACGGCTGGGGCGTCGCGGGTGAACTGAACTGGCAGGATTTACTGCGCGTGGATGCGGGCAGTTGGTACAGCAAAATGTTTAAAGGTGAGCCGCTACCGTTGCTTTCGCAGGTGGCGGAACGCTGTCGTGAACACGGGATGATGGCGAATATCGAAATCAAACCCACCACTGGCACCGGGCCATTAACGGGCAAAATGGTGGCGCTGGCGGCGCGCGAGCTTTGGGCAGGTATGACGCCGCCGCTGCTGTCATCGTTTGAGATTGATGCTTTAGAAGCTGCGCAACAGGCGGCACCGGAACTGCCGCGCGGTTTGTTGCTTGATGAATGGCGCGACGACTGGCGCGAACTGACCACGCGGCTGGGCTGCGTCTCTATTCATCTCAATCATAAGTTGCTCGATAAAGCGCGAGTGAGGCAGTTGAAAGACGCTGGATTACGGATTCTGGTGTATACCGTCAACAGACCCCAGCGCGCGGCAGAGTTGCTGCGCTGGGGCGTGGATTGCATTTGCTCCGATGCGATTGATGTGATTGGTCCGAACTTTACGGCCCAATAGTTTTCAATGGAATATCAGGCTGCGGCGTGCTGGGCGGATTCAGCATGTCGCCGTTTCTCCTCTCTTGCAGCATATGCTGCTGATTCAACGAACTATCCATATTACGGTTGCCGTTTAACATCCCGCCGTTGGTGTTGGGCAGCATTTGCTGCCGGGCGGGATTTAGCTCCCCCGGCTGCGACTGCAATACCCGCTGCGAGTTACTGTTAATCTGATTTTCTAAATGCTGCTGCTGTAATTGCGTCTGAGTTTTCAGTTGCTGATTCAACATCCCTTTTTGCTGGATTTGCTGATTCTGCATCTGGGTTTGCATCCGCTGCTGGCTGGGGATCTGATATCCCGGCTGGTTGGGGTTGTTCAGAGTATTAATGGGCTGTGCAAAGCCGACAAACGGCAGGAGTGCCGTCAAAAGCAGAAGTCGTTTCATCGCGTATCCTCCTCTGAAGATATTCTTTAAGTTTACTCGCTTCCCGGCAAAACGATGATTAATTCAGAGTTATATACCAGGCTTAGCTGGGGTTGCCCCACACATAACTGGAGAATAACGATGATAAAACCGACGTTTTTACGCCGGGCGGCGATTACAGCTTTGCTTTCAGGATGTTGTTTTAGTGCGGCAGCTGCGCCGCCGCCTGTCTCGTATGGCGTGGAGGAAGATGTCTTTCATCCGGTACGCGCGAAGCAGGGGATGGTGGCGTCTGTGGATGCTACTGCCACTCAGGTGGGGGTGGATATCCTTAAAGAAGGTGGTAATGCCGTTGATGCCGCCGTGGCGGTGGGATATGCGCTGGCGGTAACGCATCCGCAGGCGGGGAATCTGGGCGGCGGCGGTTTTATGCTGATCCGCACTAAAGATGGCAATACGACTTCTATTGATTTCCGTGAGATGGCACCCGCCAAAGCAACCCGCGATATGTTCCTCGATGATCAGGGCAACCCGGACAGCAAAAAATCACTCACTTCGCATCTGGCCTCAGGAACGCCTGGCACGGTCGCAGGCTTCTCGCTGGCGCTGGAGAAGTACGGCACCATGCCGCTGAACAAAGTGGTGCAGCCAGCGTTTAAACTGGCACGCGATGGTTTTATCGTTAACGACGCGCTGGCTGACGATCTCAAAACCTACGGGAGCGAAGTGCTGCCGAATCACGAAAATAGCAAAGCTATCTTCTGGAAAGAGGGCGAGCCGCTGAAAAAGGGCGACAAGCTGGTGCAGGCGAACCTGGCAAAGAGCCTGGAGATGATTGCCGAAAACGGCCCGGACGAATTCTACAAAGGCACGATAGCTGAGCAGATCGCCCAGGAGATGCAGAAAAACGGCGGCCTGGTAAGCAAAGAAGATTTAGCGGCGTATAAAGCGGTGGAACGCACACCGATTAGCGGCGATTATCGCGGGTATCAGGTTTACTCCATGCCACCGCCATCCTCCGGCGGGATTCATATCGTGCAGATTCTGAATATCCTGGAAAACTTCGATATGAAGAAATATGGCTTTGGCAGCGCCGATGCGATGCAAATCATGGCAGAAGCTGAGAAATACGCCTACGCCGACCGCTCGGAATATCTTGGCGACCCGGATTTTGTCAAAGTGCCGTGGCAGGCGCTGACCAATAAAGCCTATGCCAAATCCATTGCCGATCAAATTGATATCAATAAAGCGAAGCCGTCCAGCGAAATTCGCCCAGGCAAACTTGCGCCTTATGAGAGTAATCAAACAACCCATTACTCAGTGGTGGATAAAGACGGTAACGCGGTGGCGGTGACCTATACGCTGAATACCACTTTCGGTACGGGGATTGTCGCGGGTGAGAGCGGTATTCTGCTTAACAATCAGATGGATGATTTCTCAGCCAAACCAGGTGTACCGAACGTTTACGGGCTGGTAGGCGGCGATGCCAACGCCGTCGGGCCGAACAAACGCCCGCTGTCGTCGATGTCACCAACGATTGTGGTGAAAGACGGTAAAACCTGGCTGGTTACCGGTAGCCCAGGCGGGAGTCGGATTATCACCACCGTGCTGCAAATGGTAGTGAACAGCATCGATTATGGAATGAACGTCGCCGAAGCGACCAATGCGCCGCGTTTCCATCATCAGTGGTTGCCGGACGAGCTGCGCGTCGAAAAAGGGTTTAGCCCGGATACGCTCAAGCTGCTGGAAGCAAAAGGTCAGAAAGTGGCGCTGAAAGAGGCGATGGGCAGTACGCAAAGCATTATGGTTGGGCCGGAGGGTGAGTTATACGGCGCATCCGACCCGCGCTCGGTGGATGATTTAACAGCGGGGTATTAATATCTTAAGCCCTCTCCCGGTAGGTGAGGGCTTAAATGACAAACTTAGATTGCAAATTCTTTATTTCACCCGCGCCATAAAATACGCATCGACATATTCGCCATTTCGCAACGCGTACTTTTTACCAGTTCCTTCAATCTCAAAACCGTATTTTTTATAGACCTTAATTGCTGGGGCGTTATCGACAAATACGGTTAGTTCAATGCGATCTACCCGCAGCCAGTTGTCGCACATCTCAATCATCTCTCGCATCAGGGCGCTGGCGACGCCGCGATTGTGCCAGCGGGAGTCGACGCAGATACCAAAATCGGCAACATGACTGCGGCGCGGGCGTTGCTGCACGTCAATGGTGAGATGACCCACGACGGTTCCATCAATACATGCGACTAACTGTTTGATGCCGGGACGATCGGCGAGTCGCTCCTGCCACAGATGATCGGAAGGATGAGGCACCTGTAGTGTGTTGTAATACACCTCCGGCTGGGCGTGAATTTGCCGAATGGCCTCGTAATCGCGCGTTTCAGCGTGGCGTATCACTATCTCACTCATTCCTCTGTCCTCTTTGGGGTAAATGTCCCTTTCAACATCATTGACTTTCAAATGCGAGTCAAATGCATTTTTTTGCAAAAAGTGTTGGACAAGTGCGAATGAGAATGATTATTATTGTCTCGCGATCAGGAAGACCCTCGCGGAGAACCTGAAAGCACGACATTGCTCACATTGCTTCCAGTATTACTTAGCCAGCCGGGTGCTGGCTTTTTTTTGCTTGTCATTTTGTCCACGGGGAATGTTCCTCGTGTTGAGACAAATGCAAAATCGCCTGATGCGCTACGCTTATCAGTCCTACAAATAGTCCTGAACCGTAGGTCGGATAAGGCGTTCACGCCGCATCCGGCATGATCAAAGTGCACTTTGCCAACAATCTGACGTACTGAAGCACAGGCATAGGAACCGCGTCCGCTTTGCGTTAAGGTGTAACTAACCACCTTAAAAAAGGACGAAATCATGGCCATCAACTGCGCCTTTATTGGCTTCGGCAAAAGCACCACCCGTTACCATCTGCCGTATGTACTTAACCGCAAGGATAGCTGGCATGTCGCGCATATTTTCCGCCGCCATGCGAAGCCGGAAGAACAGGCTCCTGTCTACTCGCATATCCATTTCACCAGCGATCTCGACGAAGTATTAAATGATCCCGACGTTAAGCTGATTGTCGTCTGCACTCACGCTGACAGCCACTTCGAGTACGCGAAGCGTGCGCTGGAAGCTGGGAAAAATGTGCTAGTTGAAAAACCGTTCACCCCGACGCTTGCGCAGGCGAAAGAGCTGTTTGCGCTGGCAAAAAGCAAAGGGCTGACCGTCACGCCGTATCAGAATCGCCGCTTTGACTCCTGCTTCCTGACGGCGAAAAAAGCGATTGAAAGCGGCAAGCTGGGAGAGATTGTCGAAGTGGAAAGCCATTTTGACTACTACCGCCCGGTGGCAGAAACCAAACCTGGACTGCCGCAGGATGGCGCATTTTATGGCCTTGGCGTGCATACCCTCGACCAGATTATCTCGCTGTTCGGTCGCCCGGATCATGTGGCTTACGACATTCGCAGTCTGCGTAATAAAGCCAACCCGGATGACACCTTCGAAGCGCAGCTGTTTTATGGTGATTTGAAAGCCATCGTCAAAACCAGCCATCTGGTGAAAATCGATTATCCGAAATTTATCGTTCACGGTAAGAAAGGTACATTTATTAAATACGGTATCGACCAGCAGGAAACCAGCCTGAAGGCTAATATTATGCCGGGCGAACCGGGATTCGCAGCGGATGATTCGGTCGGTGTGCTGGAGTATGTCAATGACGAGGGCGTGACGGTAAGAGAAGAGATGAAGCTGGAGGTGGGCGACTACGGACGCGTCTACGATGCGCTGTATCAAACCATCACCACCGGTGCTCCAAATTACGTCAAGGAATCTGAAGTTCTTACTAATCTGGAAATCCTTGAACGCGGTTTTGAACAAGCTTCTCCCTCTACAGTGACTCTCGCGAAGTAAGTTTGATGGCTCCTCGAATAGTTCAATTTTTTTGAACAGAGGGGTCAATTTTCACCCTCTATCATCCCAGGCGGATCGGGTCCACACTAAGCCCATCGAAAACATTCAGGGGGTGAATACAAATGATCTACTTACGCAAAGCAAATGAACGTGGTCATGCGAATCATGGCTGGCTGGACTCCTGGCACACTTTCTCTTTTGCCAACTATTACGACCCGAACTTTATGGGCTTCTCCGCGCTGCGTGTCATTAACGACGACGTGATTGAAGCAGGGCAGGGCTTCGGCACTCACCCACATAAAGATATGGAAATTTTGACCTACGTGCTGGAAGGTACTGTTGAGCATCAGGACAGCATGGGCAATAAAGAGCAGGTTCCGGCGGGCGAGTTCCAGATTATGAGTGCGGGTACGGGTATTCGTCACTCAGAGTACAACCCCAGCAGCACCGAGCGTCTGCATCTGTATCAGATCTGGATCATGCCAGAAGAAAACGGCATTACGCCGCGTTATGAACAGCGTCGCTTTGATGCCGTGCAGGGCAAACAACTGGTGCTCTCGCCGGATGCGCGTGATGGTTCGTTGAAAGTGCATCAGGATATGGAACTGTATCGCTGGGCGCTGCTGAAAGATGAACAGTCGGTGCATCAGATTGCCGCTGAACGCCGCGTCTGGATCCAGGTAGTGAAAGGCAATGTCACCATTAACGGTGTAAAAGCCTCGACCAGTGATGGTCTGGCAATCTGGGATGAGCAGGCAATCTCCATCCACGCCGATAGCGACAGTGAAATTCTGCTGTTCGATTTGCCGCCAGTCTAAATTTATCTCACAAACCTTCCTGAGGAATCAGGAAGGTTGTGATGCGTCCGTGGTAAACTAAAGGAATCTATCCCTTTTGTACCCTTCAGGACGATGAAAAAGAAAAGACCCGTACTTCAGGATGTGGCTGACCGTGTAGGCGTGACCAAAATGACGGTCAGCCGTTTTTTACGCAACCCGGAGCAGGTCTCCGTCGCCTTACGTGGCAAGATTGCCGCCGCTCTTGATGAACTGGGTTATATTCCCAACCGCGCGCCCGATATCCTCTCAAATGCTACCAGCCGGGCAATTGGCGTCCTGTTACCTTCTCTCACCAACCAGGTTTTCGCGGAAGTATTACGCGGTATCGAAAGCGTTACCGACGCGCACGGTTATCAGACTATGCTGGCGCACTACGGTTATAAACCGGAAATGGAACAAGAGCGCCTCGAATCAATGCTTTCATGGAATATTGACGGGCTGATCCTCACCGAACGAACCCACACGCCGCGCACCTTAAAGATGATTGAAGTGGCAGGTATTCCAGTGGTGGAGCTGATGGACAGTAAATCTCCGTGCCTCGATATCGCCGTCGGCTTTGATAACTTTGAAGCGGCACGTCAGATGACCACCGCCATTATTGCTCGCGGGCATCGGCACATTGCCTATCTCGGCGCACGTCTCGACGAACGTACAATCATCAAACAGAAGGGATACGAACAGGCGATGCTGGATGCCGGCCTGGTGCCATATAGCGTGATGGTTGAACAATCTTCTTCTTACTCTTCAGGTATCGAACTGATTCGCCAGGCGCGGCGGGAATATCCGCAGTTAGATGGCGTATTCTGTACCAACGATGACCTGGCTGTCGGCGCGGCGTTTGAATGTCAGCGTCTGGGGCTGAAAATCCCTGACGATATGGCAATTGCCGGTTTCCACGGTCATGATATTGGCCAGGTGATGGAGCCACGGCTGGCGAGCGTGCTGACGCCGCGTGAGCGGATGGGCAGCATTGGCGCTGAACGCCTGCTGGCGCGTATTCGTGGCGAAGCAGTGACACCGAAAATGTTAGATTTAGGTTTCACCTTGTCACCGGGCGGATCTATTTAAGCTCACAAATTTGAAGTAGCTCACACTTATACACTTAAGGCACGGATGGATATTGCTTCTGATTTTGTCCGGCTGGACAATGTTACCGATAACAGTTACCCGTAACATTTTTAATTCTTGTATTGTGGGGGCACCACTTTGAGCACGACTAACCATGATCACCACATTTACGTCTTGATGGGCGTATCGGGCAGCGGCAAATCTGCGGTCGCCAGTGAAGTGGCGCATCAACTTCATGCCGCGTTTCTTGATG
This sequence comes from Escherichia sp. MOD1-EC5433, assembly GCF_002966005.1. Lineage (NCBI taxonomy): Bacteria > Pseudomonadati > Pseudomonadota > Gammaproteobacteria > Enterobacterales > Enterobacteriaceae > Escherichia > Escherichia sp. MOD1-EC5433. Next base: position 109,202 of record NZ_PTRL01000009.1, read on the forward strand.
GCGATTTCCTCCATCCGCGTCGCAATATCGAAAAAATGGCGTCCGGTGAACCGCTGAATGATGACGATCGCAAACCGTGGTTACAGGCACTGAACGACGCCGCGTTTGCTATGCAGCGCACCAATAAAGTGTCGCTGATCGTCTGTTCCGCACTGAAAAAGCACTATCGCGACCTGCTGCGCGCGGGTAATCCGAATCTCTCTTTCATCTACCTGAAAGGCGATTTTGATGTAATTGAAAGCCGTCTGAAAGCGCGTAAAGGCCATTTCTTTAAAACCCAAATGCTGGTGACGCAGTTTGAAACGCTGCAAGAACCGGGTGCGGACGAAACCGATGTACTGGTGGTGGATATCGATCAACCGCTGGAAGGTGTTGTGGCAAGCACCATTGAGGTTATTAAAAAAGGCAAATAAGTAGTGAGTACATTAACGCTTGTTTTAACAGCAGTAGGGTCTGTTTTACTGCTGCTGTTTTTAGTCATGAAAGCGCGTATGCACGCTTTCCTGGCTTTGATGGTGGTGTCTATGGGGGCTGGCCTTTTTTCCGGTATGCCGCTCGATAAAATCGCAGCGACGATGGAAAAAGGGATGGGAGGCACCCTCGGCTTCCTGGCGGTGGTTGTCGCTCTGGGAGCCATGTTTGGCAAGATCTTACATGAAACCGGCGCAGTCGATCAGATTGCCGTCAAAATGCTCAAATCCTTCGGTCACAGCCGCGCGCATTATGCCATTGGCCTTGCGGGGCTGGTTTGTGCGCTACCGCTGTTCTTTGAAGTGGCGATTGTTCTGCTGATTAGCGTTGCTTTCTCAATGGCGCGCCATACCGGCACGAACCTGGTGAAACTGGTTATCCCGTTATTCGCCGGCGTGGCGGCAGCGGCGGCGTTCTTATTGCCGGGGCCAGCGCCAATGCTGCTGGCATCGCAGATGAACGCCGACTTTGGCTGGATGATCCTGATCGGTCTGTGTGCGGCAATTCCGGGAATGATTATTGCCGGGCCGCTGTGGGGTAATTTCATCAGCCGCTACGTGGAACTGCATATTCCTGACGACATCAGCGAACCGCATCTCGGTGAAGGCAAAATGCCATCTTTCGGATTCAGCCTGTCGCTAATCTTGTTGCCGCTGGTGCTGGTAGGTCTTAAAACCATTGCCGCGCGTTTTGTGCCGGAAGGCTCTACCGCTTACGAATGGTTCGAGTTTATCGGTCATCCGTTTACCGCGATTCTGGTTGCTTGTCTGGTGGCGATTTATGGTCTGGCGATGCGTCAGGGTATGCCGAAAGACAAAGTGATGGAGATTTGCGGTCACGCGCTGCAACCGGCGGGGATCATTCTGCTGGTAATTGGTGCGGGTGGCGTGTTCAAACAGGTGCTGGTTGACTCTGGCGTAGGTCCGGCACTGGGCGAAGCGTTAACCGGGATGGGGCTGCCGATTGCGATTACCTGTTTCGTGCTGGCAGCAGCGGTGCGTATCATTCAGGGTTCTGCAACGGTTGCCTGCTTAACGGCAGTGGGGCTGGTGATGCCGGTTATTGAACAACTGAACTACTCCGGTGCGCAAATGGCGGCGCTGTCGATTTGTATCGCTGGTGGTTCGATTGTTGTCAGCCACGTTAACGACGCCGGTTTCTGGTTGTTCGGTAAATTTACCGGCGCGACCGAAGCCGAAACGCTGAAAACCTGGACCATGATGGAAACCATCCTCGGCACTGTCGGTGCTATCGTCGGGATGATTGCGTTCCAGCTGTTGAGTTAATTACCGCGACAAATTACTGCGAGCTTGCTCGCAGTAATTCATTTCTCTTTTTTCCTCTCTTCATCTTTTTGATCTCTCTCGCAAAAATACTGGCTCATTATCCGTTCTAATCACTGCGTTAACGGACGCAGGAGAAGATGATGGAGAAACACGGAGCTGAATTGCTGTTACAGCGGATGTTAAGTAACACCACCGCTACCTTCAGGGAAGGGCAATGGGAAGCTATAGATGCGGTGGTTAATCAGCGGCGAAAACTGCTGGTTGTACAGCGCACTGGCTGGGGGAAAAGCGCCGTGTACTTCATCGCCAGTAAAATCTTCCGCGATCGCGGCGCTGGTCCGACAATTATCATCTCTCCTTTGCTTGCCCTGATGCGTAACCAGGTTGCCGCCGCTGAACGGTTAGGTATTACGGCTGAAACGTTGAATTCTACAAACAGGGAAGAATGGCAGCGCATTAGCGATAATTTGCTGCAAGGTGAGGTCGATTGCTTGCTGGTTTCCCCGGAACGTTTGGCAAACCAGGACTTTATCGAAACGGTTTTATATCCTATAGCCGATCGTATTGGCTTGCTTGTGGTCGACGAAGCGCACTGCATCTCTGATTGGGGCCACGATTTTCGCCCGGATTACCGACGTATATTAGATATTTTGCGCCAGTTGCCTGCGAATACCCCTGTTCTGGGTACAACCGCGACAGCGAATAACCGTGTCGTTGAGGATATCCGTCAGCAATTGGGTGACATTGTGATTCAGCGTGGAACGCTGGCTCGCGAAAGTTTGGCGCTTGATGCCTTAGTCTTAGGTGAACAGTCATCCCGTCTGGCATGGTTAGCGACGGTTATCCCTCAGTTTTCCAAATCGGGAATTGTTTATACCTTGACTACGCGCGATGCCGAACTTGTCGCCGAGTGGTTAAGGAAAAATGGTATCAGTGCATTTGCGTACTACAGCGGCGTGACTTGTGAAGGCGCGAAAGATTCTAATACTGCCAGGGAATATCTGGAGCAGGCACTGCTGGCAAATAAAATCAAAGTGCTGGTCGCGACGACGGCATTAGGTATGGGGTTTGATAAACCTGATTTAGGTTTCGTCATTCATTATCAGATGCCAGGGTCGATTGTTGGTTACTACCAACAGGTGGGGCGTGCCGGGCGTGCTATAGATTCCGCAGTTGGCATATTGCTTTGTGGTGGCGAAGACCGCGCTATTCATCAATTCTTCCGTGAAAGCGCCTTTCCTGCGGAGGCACAAATTCATGAAATACTCAACGTACTTAGCGAGAATGACGGTCTTACTCTACGAGGCATTGAACAACGGACGAATCTCCGTTATGGGCAAATAGAAAAAGCACTGAAATTATTGGTAGCTGAAAATCCATCGCCTGTGGTGTATACCGAGAAATTATGGCGCAGAACTATCGTCAGTTTTTCTCCTGACCATGAACGAATTAACCATTTGATGAATCAGAGAAAAAGTGAACTTGCAGACGTTGAAAGCTATATCACGACTAAGGAGTGCAAAATGCAATTTCTGCGCCGCGCACTCGATGAACCAAGTGCCGAACGTTGTGGTAAATGTAGCAGTTGTCTTCAGCATCCGTTGTTGTCGCCCGACATTGATAGCGGCTTACTCCATGCAGCAAATTTATTTATTAAACACGCTGACCTGCCATTAAATCTCAATAAACAGGTGGCATCTGGGGCTTTTACGCAATACGGATTTAAAGGGAACTTACCTGCGGATTTACAAGGATCTACGGGGCGAATCCTTTCTCGTTGGGGGGATTCCGGGTGGGGAAAGCAGGTCGCACAGGAGAAAAAAATGGGGCGCTTCAGTGATGAGCTGGTGGAGGCATGTGCGGAAATGGTTCGCCAACGCTGGAATCCGCATCCTGAACCAACCTGGGTATGCTGCGTTCCTTCATTAAGGCACCTCGACCTGGTTCCTGATTTTGCCCGGCGACTGGCGGCGAAACTTGGCTTACCTTTTATTGATGCCATTGGAAAAGTCGTGGACAATCCACCACAGAAAATGCAGCAAAACCGTTTTCACCAGTGTCAAAATCTCGACGGGGCGTTTGTGATTACCCCTCCTTTGATGCCAGGCCCGGCGTTGCTGGTTGACGATATCGTGGATTCTGCATGGACGCTGACAGTTCTGACAGCACTGTTACGCCAGGCAGGTTGCCCGACGGTTTATCCTCTTGCCCTTGCTTCTACCTCGGTAAAAAATTGATGAATCTTTCAGCCAATGCACAAGCGACTCTCCTGCTAACCAGCGATTTTTCTCGCGCGGCGGCGAGTGAGCATAAACCTCTTAGCAATAGTGAATGGGGGAAGTTTGCATTATGGCTGAAGCACCAACGTATCAGTCCCGCCGATCTTCTGGTGTCGCAACCGCAAGAGAAACTTACAGGCTGGAGCGATCCGCGTATTTCTCAGGAGCGTATTCTTGGCTTGCTGGCGCGCGGTCATAGTCTGGCGTTGGCGGTAGATAAGTGGCAACGCGCTGGTTTATGGATCTTAACCCGAGGCGATGCCGATTATCCCGTTCGCTTGAAAAACCGATTGCGAACGGATGCCCCTCCCGTTTTATTTGGCTGCGGGAATAAAGCATTACTGCAAGCGGAAGGTATGGCGATTGTTGGCTCACGAGATGCTCCGACTGCCGATTTGCGCTATACCCAACAACTGGCAGCGAAACTGGCTCAACAGAGGATTTGCGTTATCTCTGGTGGTGCGCGAGGTATTGATGAATGTGCAATGACGTCGGCACTAGAGGCAGGGGGAACGGCCGTTGGCGTATTAGCTGATAGCTTGTTAAAAACGAGCACGTTAGTGAAATGGCGTGAAGGGCTTATAGCAGGCAATCTGGTGTTGATTTCGCCGTTTTACCCAGAAGTACGTTTCACCGTCGGCAATGCGATGGCGCGGAATAAATATATTTATTGCCTTGCTGAAAGCGCAATGGTTGTGCGTGCGGGAATGACCGGTGGAACGATAACTGGGGCGATGGAGGCATTAAAACATCAGTGGCTGCCTGTTCTGGTTAAACCAAATCAGGATGAGCAATCAGCCAATTCACGATTAGTAGAAAATGGGGCGTCATGGAGTGCTGAACAGGCTGAAAATGTGACGATCAGACTGCCAGATGTTCCTGGGCTGATGTATGACAGAGTACGCCGTAACGCTCAACCAGAACTGTTTTCACTACATGAAGATGACGCAAATTACGCAGGAATGCCCGCGCATACGCCTGTCGATTTTTATCAACTCTTTGTAGCGGAACTGGCGATCCTTGCAAAGGAATCGATAAGTATTGAAAGGCTGGCGTCTTGTACTGGTTTAACCATCGAACAAGCTAGTGTATGGCTGAATCGCGCAGAAGAAGAGGGAAGAGTTATCCGATTGGGCGAAGGTCATTATCAGTTCAGGTAATAAAACAGGTGCCGCGTCAGGTTGTGTGCAGCACCTGTTTGAACCTTACCCCTTCATCCACATCCGAACGCCGTCGAGGAACATCTGGGTTGCCATCATCACCAGAATCAATCCCATCAGGCGTTCCAGCGCATTCACCCCTTTCTCGCCCAACAGACGTAAAAACAGCGATGACTGTAGCAGGATGACAAATGTGCCACCCCAGGCCAGCAGCAGGGCAATCACCAGATGCCCCATCTGATTCGGGTACTGATGAGACAGCAACATCAGCGTGGCGAGAATCGTCGGCCCGGCGACCAGCGGAATGGCTAATGGCACGATAAACGGCTCTTCACCAGCCGGAAGCCCACTGCTGTTTCCCGAGGCGCTGGGGAAAATCATCTTAATGGCGATCAGAAACAGAATGATGCCGCCAGAAATGGAGACGGTTTCCGCCCGTAGGCTAAGAAATGCCAGAATTTTCTCACCCGCAAACAGGAACACCAGCATCACCAGGAGAGCAATAAGCAACTCTCGCACCATGATTGCCCGACGTCTTTTCGGTTCAGTATGTTTCAGTACGGACATAAAAATAGGTAGGTTTCCGAGCGGATCCATAATCAAGATCAATAAAACTGCTGCAGAAATGATTTCATTCATAACTCAAGTTCCCTGATAATTGCGTTGGACTTTCTGCGTGCTATGAAAGCAGGATAAGTCGCATTACTGATTGCTTCGCTATCATTGATTAATTTCACTTGCGACTTTGGCTGCTTTTTGTATGGTGAAAGATGTGCCACGAGGACACCGGCACATATATACAGCACACATCTTTGCAGGAAAAAAACGCTTATGAAAAATGTTGGTTTTATCGGCTGGCGCGGTATGGTCGGCTCCGTTCTCATGCAACGCATGGTTGAAGAGCGCGACTTCGACGCCATTCGCCCTGTCTTCTTTTCGACTTCCCAGCCTGGTCAGGCTGCACCGTCCTTTGGCGGTACTACCGGCACACTTCAGGATGCCTTTGATCTGGAGGCGCTGCAGGCCCTCGATATCATCGTAACCTGTCAGGGCGGCGATTATACCAACGAAATCTATCCAAAGCTCCGTGAGAACGGGTGGCAAGGTTACTGGATTGACGCAGCATCGTCTCTGCGCATGAAAGACGACGCCATCATCATCCTTGACCCGGTCAATCAGGACGTCATTACTGACGGATTAAATAAAGGCATCAGGACTTTTGTTGGCGGTAACTGTACCGTAAGCCTGATGTTGATGTCGTTAGGCGGTTTATTCGCCAATGATCTTGTTGATTGGGTTTCCGTTGCAACCTACCAGGCGGCTTCCGGCGGTGGTGCGCGACATATGCGGGAGTTGTTAACCCAGATGGGCCAACTGTATGGCCATGTGGCGGATGAACTCGCAACCCCGTCCTCTGCTATTCTCAATATTGAACGCAAAGTCACGACCTTAACCCGCAGCGGCGAGTTGCCGGTGGATAACTTTGGTGTTCCGCTGGCGGGTAGCCTGATTCCGTGGATCGACAAACAGCTTGATAACGGTCAGAGCCGCGAAGAATGGAAAGGGCAGGCGGAAACCAACAAGATCCTCAACACATCTTCTGTGATTCCGGTAGATGGTTTATGCGTGCGCGTCGGGGCATTGCGCTGCCATAGTCAGGCATTCACCATCAAATTGAAAAAAGATGTATCTATTCCGACCGTGGAAGAACTGCTGGCGGCTCACAACCCGTGGGCGAAAGTCGTACCAAACGATCGGGAAATCACTATGCGTGAGCTAACCCCAGCAGCCGTTACTGGTACGCTGACCACGCCGGTAGGCCGCCTGCGTAAGCTGAATATGGGACCAGAATTTCTGTCAGCCTTTACCGTAGGTGACCAGTTGCTGTGGGGCGCAGCGGAGCCGCTGCGCCGGATGCTTCGTCAACTGGCGTAATCTTTATTCATTAAATCTGGGGCGCAATGCCGCCCCTTTTAGTGCGTAATACAGGAGTAAGCGCAGATGTTTCATGATTTACCGGGAGTTAGATAGAGCATTGGCTATTCTTTAAGGGTGGCAGAATACATGAGTATTCACTGCCTTACCTGAAGGGAGGACGACGCAGAGAGGATGCACAGAGTGCTGCGCCGTTCAGGTCAAAAAAATGTCACAACCAGATGTCAAAAATCAGTTGGATGGGGTGACACAATAAAACAGGAAGACAAGCATGTCCGTTCGTATCGATAGAGACGTGATAAACGCGCTAATTGCAGGCCATTTTGCAGACCCATTTTCCGTACTGGGAATGCATAAAACTACAGCAGGACTGGAAGTCCGCGCCCTTTTACCTGACGCCACCGATGTGTGGGTGATTGAACCAAAAACCGGACGCAAAGTCGCTAAACTGGAGTGTCTCGACTCTCGTGGATTCTTCAGCGGCGTCATTCCACGGCGTAAGAATTTTTTCCGCTATCAGTTGGCTGTTGTCTGGCATGGTCAGCAGAATCTGATTGATGACCCTTACCGTTTTGGCCCTTTAATCCAGGAAATGGATGCCTGGCTGTTATCTGAAGGTACTCACCTGCGCCCGTACGAAACCTTAGGCGCACACGCAGATACCATGGATGGCGTTACCGGCACGCGTTTTTCTGTCTGGGCACCCAATGCCCGCCGAGTCTCGGTTGTTGGGCAATTCAACTACTGGGATGGTCGTCGTCATCCGATGCGCCTGCGTAAAGAGAGTGGCATCTGGGAACTGTTTATCCCTGGCGCGCATAACGGTCAGCTCTATAAATACGAAATGATTGATGCCAATGGCAATCTGCGTTTGAAGTCTGATCCTTATGCCTTTGAAGCACAGATGCGTCCGGAAACCGCTTCCCTTATTTGCGGACTGCCTGAAAAGGTCGTGCAGACCGAAGAGCGCAAAAAAGCGAATCAGTTTGATGCGCCAATCTCTATCTATGAAGTTCACCTGGGTTCCTGGCGTCGTCACACCGACAACAACTTCTGGTTAAGCTACCGCGAGCTGGCTGATCAACTGGTGCCTTACGCTAAATGGATGGGCTTTACCCACCTCGAACTGCTGCCAATTAACGAACATCCATTCGATGGTAGTTGGGGCTATCAACCGACGGGTCTGTACGCGCCAACTCGCCGTTTTGGTACTCGCGATGACTTCCGCTATTTCATTGATGCCGCACATGCAGCCGGTTTGAACGTCATTCTTGACTGGGTGCCGGGGCACTTCCCGACTGATGACTTTGCGCTTGCCGAATTTGACGGAACAAATCTGTATGAACACAGCGATCCCCGTGAAGGCTACCATCAGGACTGGAATACCCTGATTTACAACTATGGGCGTCGTGAAGTCAGTAATTTCCTCGTTGGCAACGCGCTGTACTGGATTGAACGTTTTGGTATTGATGCGCTGCGTGTCGATGCGGTGGCTTCGATGATTTATCGCGACTACAGCCGTAAAGAGGGCGAGTGGATCCCCAACGAGTTTGGTGGGCGCGAGAATCTGGAAGCGATTGAATTTTTACGCAATACCAACCGTATTATCGGTGAGCAAGTTCCTGGCGCGGTAACAATGGCGGAGGAGTCTACCGACTTCCCTGGCGTTTCTCGTCCGCAGGATATCGGCGGCCTCGGCTTCTGGTACAAGTGGAACCTCGGCTGGATGCACGACACCCTGGACTACATGAAGCTCGACCCGGTTTATCGTCAATACCATCACGATAAACTCACCTTCGGGATGCTCTACAACTACACTGAAAACTTCGTCCTGCCGTTGTCGCACGACGAAGTGGTGCACGGCAAAAAATCGATTCTCGACAGAATGCCGGGCGATGCATGGCAGAAGTTTGCCAATCTGCGAGCCTACTATGCCTGGATGTGGGCGTTTCCGGGCAAAAAACTGCTGTTCATGGGTAATGAATTTGCTCAAGGGCGCGAGTGGAACCACGACGCCAGCCTTGACTGGCACCTGCTGGAAGGCGGCGACAACTGGCACCACGGTGTCCAGCGTCTGGTGCGCGATCTGAACCACACTTATCGCTATCACAAAGCATTGCACGAGCTGGATTTTGACGCGTATGGCTTTGAATGGCTGGTGGTGGATGACCATGAACGTTCGGTGCTGATTTTTGTTCGCCGTGATAAAGAGGGTAATGAAATTATCGTTGCCAGTAACTTTACGCCGGTGCCGCGCCATGATTATCGCTTTGGCATTAATCAGCCGGGTAAATGGCGTGAAATCCTCAATACTGATTCCATGCACTATCACGGTAGCAATACCGGTAATGGCGGCGCGGTACACAGTGATGAGATCGCCAGCCACGGTCGCCAGCATTCATTAAGCCTTACGCTACCGCCGCTGGCCACTATCTGGCTGGTTCGGGAGGGATAATGACACAACTTGCCATTGGCAATCCCGCTCCTCTTGGCGCGCATTACGACGGTCAGGGCGTTAACTTCACGCTCTTCTCCGCTCATGCCGAACGGGTAGAGCTGTGTGTGTTTGACGCTCAGGGCATCGAACATCGGTATGATTTGCCAGGACGAAGTGGTGACATCTGGCACGGTTATCTGCCGGATGCGCGCCCGGGTTTGCGTTATGGTTACCGCGTTCATGGCCCATGGCAACCCGCCATGGGGCATCGCTTTAACCCGGCGAAGTTGTTGATTGATCCTTGCGCGCGGCAAATTGTCGGGGAATTTAAAGATAACCCGCTGCTGCACGCCGGGCATAGTGATCCTGACTATCGCGACAACGCTGCTATTGCGCCGAAATGCGTAGTGGTCGTGGATCACTATGACTGGGAAGATGATGCCCCGCCGCGTACGTCGTGGGGCAGTACCATCATTTATGAAGCCCATGTCAAAGGCTTAACCTACTTGCACCCGGAGATCCCGGTCGAGATCCGTGGAACCTATAAAGCCCTGGGGCATCCGGTGATGATCAACTATTTAAAACAGTTGGGCATTACCGCACTGGAACTGCTGCCGATCGCGCAATTTGCCAGTGAGCCACGCTTGCAACGTATGGGGTTGAGTAACTACTGGGGTTACAACCCGGTGGCGCTGTTTGCACTGCATCCGGCGTATGCATGCTCGCCCGACACGGCGTTGGATGAGTTCCGCGATGCAGTCAAAGCCCTGCACAAAGCGGGCATTGAGGTCATTCTCGACATCGTTCTCAACCACAGTGCGGAACTGGATCTCGACGGCCCGTTATTCTCCCTGCGCGGGATCGATAACCGTAGCTATTATTGGATAAGAGAAGACGGCGATTATCACAACTGGACCGGTTGCGGCAATACGCTCAATTTGAGCCATCCAGCTGTGGTGGAGTACGCCAGCGCCTGTCTACGCTATTGGGTGGAAACTTGTCATGTTGATGGCTTCCGCTTCGATCTCGCTACTGTCATGGGGCGAACGCCGGAGTTTCGTCAGGATGCGCCTCTGTTTACGGCTATTCAGAATTGCCCGGTACTTTCGCAAGTGAAGCTGATTGCCGAACCGTGGGATATCGCGCCCGGTGGCTATCAGGTGGGGAATTTCCCGCCGCTGTTTGCCGAGTGGAACGATCATTTCCGCGATGCTGCCCGGCGCTTCTGGCTGCACTATAACCTGTCGCTGGGGGAGTTTGCCGGACGCTTTGCCGCTTCCAGTGATGTTTTTAAACGTAATGGCCGTCTGCCGAGTGCTGCGATTAATCTGGTCACGGCGCATGACGGTTTTACGCTTCGCGACTGCGTTTGTTTTAACCATAAACACAATGAAGCAAACGGAGAAGAAAATCGCGACGGAACCAACAACAATTACAGTAACAATCATGGTAAAGAAGGGTTAGGCGGTACTCTTGATCTGGTTGAACGGCGGCGCGACAGCATTCACGCCCTGTTAACAACGTTGTTGCTCTCCCAGGGTACGCCGATGTTACTGGCCGGTGACGAACACGGTCACAGCCAGCATGGCAATAACAATGCTTACTGTCAGGATAACCAACTAACGTGGTTGGACTGGTCGCAAGCAAGCAGTGGCTTAACCGCGTTTACCGCCGCGTTAATCCATCTGCGCAAGCGCATTCCTGCTTTGGCAGAGGATCGCTGGTGGGAAGAAGGCGACGGCAATGTCCGTTGGCTGAATCGATATGCTCAATCTTTAAGCTCGGATGAGTGGCAGAACGGGCCAAAGCAGCTGCAAATTTTGCTTTCGGATCGTTTCTTGATCGCAATAAACGCCACGCTTGAGGTAACAGAGATTGTTTTACCTGCTGGGGAGTGGCGTGCCATTCCCCCATTCGCTGGAGAGGATAACCCAGTGATTACGGCTGTCTGGCCGGGACCTGCACACGGACTGTGTGTGTTCCAGAGATGATAAAAAAGGAGTTAGTCATGATTAGTTTAGAGAAGAACGATCACTTAATGTTGGCGCGCCAGCTGCCATTGAAGTCTGTTGCCCTGATTCTGGCGGGGGGACGCGGTACTCGCCTGAAGGATTTAACCAATAAACGAGCAAAGCCTGCCGTACACTTCGGCGGCAAGTTCCGTATTATCGACTTTGCACTGTCCAACTGTATCAACTCCGGGATCCGTCGTATGGGCGTGATCACCCAGTACCAGTCTCACACTCTGGTACAGCATATTCAGCGCGGCTGGTCGTTCTTCAATGAAGAAATGAACGAGTTTGTCGATCTGCTGCCAGCGCAGCAGAGAATGAAAGGGGAGAACTGGTATCGCGGTACGGCAGATGCCGTTACCCAAAACCTCGACATTATTCGCCGTTATAAAGCGGAGTACGTAGTGATCCTGGCGGGTGACCATATCTACAAGCAAGACTACTCGCGTATGCTTATCGACCACGTCGAAAAAGGCGCACGTTGCACCGTTGCTTGTATGCCTGTACCGATTGAAGAAGCCTCTGCATTTGGCGTTATGGCGGTTGATGGAAACGATAAAATTATCGAATTTGTTGAAAAACCGGCTAACCCGCCGTCAATGCCAAACGATCCGAGCAAATCTTTAGCGAGTATGGGGATCTACGTCTTTGATGCAGAGTACCTGTATGAATTGCTGGAAGAAGACGATCGTGATGAAAACTCCAGCCACGACTTTGGTAAGGATTTGATTCCAAAAATTACCGAAGCAGGCCTCGCCTATGCGCATCCATTCCCGCTCTCTTGTGTACAGTCCGACCCGGACGCCGAGCCGTACTGGCGTGATGTTGGGACACTGGAGGCTTACTGGAAAGCGAACCTGGATCTGGCTTCTGTCGTGCCGGAACTGGATATGTACGATCGCAACTGGCCGATTCGCACCTACAATGAATCATTGCCGCCAGCGAAATTCGTTCAGGATCGCTCCGGTAGCCATGGGATGACCCTTAACTCACTGGTTTCCGGCGGTTGTGTGATCTCTGGTTCGGTGGTGGTGCAGTCCGTTCTGTTCTCACGCGTTCGCGTGAATTCATTCTGCAACATTGATTCCGCCGTATTGCTGCCGGAAGTATGGGTAGGTCGCTCGTGCCGTCTGCGTCGCTGCGTCATTGACCGCGCTTGTGTCATTCCGGAAGGAATGGTGATTGGTGAGGATGCAGAAGAGGATGCACGTCGTTTCTATCGTTCAGAAGAAGGCATTGTGCTAGTTACGCGCGAAATGCTACGGAAGTTAGGGTATAAACAGGAGCGATAATGCAGGTTTTACATGTATGTTCAGAGATGTTCCCGCTGCTTAAAACCGGCGGTCTGGCTGATGTTATTGGGGCATTACCCGCAGCACAAATCGCAGACGGCGTTGACGCTCGCGTACTGTTGCCTGCATTTCCCGATATTCGCCGTGGCGTGACCGATGCGAAGGTGGTATCTCGCCGCGATACCTTCGCCGGACATTTCACGCTGCTGTTTGGGCATTACAACGGGGTTGGCATTTACCTGATTGATGCACCGCATCTCTACGATCGTCCCGGAAGCCCGTATCACGATACCAACTTATTTGCTTACACCGACAACGTATTGCGTTTTGCACTGCTCGGGTGGGTTGGAGCGGAGATGGCAAGCGGCCTTGACCCATTCTGGCGCCCCGATGTTGTGCACGCGCACGACTGGCATGCGGGTCTTGCGCCTGCGTATCTGGCGGCACACGGGCGTCCGGCGAAGTCGGTGTTTACTGTGCACAACCTGGCCTATCAAGGCATGTTTTATGCACATCACATGAATGACATCCAATTGCCATGGTTATTCTTTAATGTTCACGGGCTGGAATTCAACGGGCAAATCTCTTTCCTGAAGGCCGGATTGTATTACGCCGATCACATTACAGCGGTTAGTCCGACCTACGCTCGTGAGATTACTGAACCACAGTTTGCCTACGGTATGGAAGGTTTACTCCAGCAGCGTCATCGTGAAGGGCGACTTTCCGGCGTACTGAACGGCGTGGACGAGAAAATATGGAGTCCAGAGACGGACTTACTTTTAGCCTCGCGTTACACCCGCGATTCATTGGAGGATAAAGCGGAGAATAAGCGCCAGTTGCAAATCGCAATGGGGCTTAAGGTTGACGATAAAGTGCCGCTTTTTGCAGTGGTGAGCCGTCTGACCAGCCAGAAAGGACTGGATTTGGTGCTGGAAGCCTTACCGGGTCTTCTGGAACAGGGCGGACAACTGGCACTGCTCGGTGCGGGTGATCCGGTATTGCAGGAAGGTTTTCTTGCTGCAGCGGCGGAGCATCCCGGCAAGGTTGGTGTACAGATTGGTTATCACGAAGCATTTTCGCATCGCATTATGGGCGGCGCGGACGTCATTCTGGTTCCCAGTCGTTTTGAACCGTGCGGCTTAACGCAACTTTATGGATTGAAGTACGGCACGCTGCCGCTGGTGCGGCGTACCGGTGGGCTTGCTGATACGGTTTCTGACTGTTCTCTTGAGAACCTTGCAGATGGCGTCGCCAGTGGGTTTGTCTTTGAAGATAGTAATGCCTGGTCGCTGTTACGGGCTATTCGACGCGCTTTTGTTCTGTGGTCTCGCCCTTCACTGTGGCGGTTTGTGCAACGTCAGGCTATGGCAATGGATTTTAGCTGGCAGGTCGCGGCGAAGTCGTACCGTGAGCTTTACTATCGCTTGAAATAGTTTTCAGGAAACGCCTATATGAATGCTCCGTTTACATATTCATCGCCCACGCTAAGCGTAGAAGCTCTTAAGCACTCTATCGCTTACAAGCTGATGTTTACGATTGGAAAGGATCCGGTCGTCGCCAATAAACATGAATGGCTGAACGCAACGTTATTTGCTGTGCGCGATCGTCTCGTGGAGCGCTGGTTACGCTCGAATCGTGCCCAGCTATCGCAAGAAACTCGCCAGGTTTACTACCTGTCGATGGAGTTTTTGATTGGTCGTACTCTCTCCAACGCCATGCTGTCGTTAGGTATTTATGACGATGTCCAGGGTGCGCTGGAGTCGATGGGATTAAATCTCGAAGAGTTGATTGATGAAGAAAATGACCCAGGTCTCGGTAATGGTGGCCTGGGGCGTCTGGCGGCCTGCTTCCTGGATTCGCTGGCGACTTTAGGATTGCCAGGGCGTGGTTACGGCATCCGTTATGACTACGGTATGTTCAAACAGAACATCGTTAACGGCAGTCAGAAAGAGTCTCCGGACTACTGGCTGGAGTACGGCAATCCGTGGGAATTTAAACGCCACAATACGCGCTACAAAGTGCGTTTTGGCGGACGTATTCAGCAAGAAGGTAAGAAAACGCGCTGGATTGAAACCGAAGAAATTCTGGCCGTGGCTTACGACCAAATCATCCCAGGTTATGATACTGACGCGACCAACACTTTGCGTCTGTGGAGTGCACAAGCCAGTAGCGAAATTAATCTTGGTAAATTTAACCAGGGTGACTACTTCGCGGCAGTGGAAGATAAAAACCACTCTGAGAACGTATCCCGCGTGCTGTACCCGGATGACTCCACCTATTCCGGACGTGAACTGCGTTTGCGTCAGGAATACTTCCTGGTATCTTCGACCATTCAGGACATTTTAAGTCGCCATTATCAGTTGCATAAAACCTACGATAATCTGGCGGATAAAATCGCGATTCACCTCAACGACACCCATCCGGTGCTGTCGATTCCTGAGCTGATGCGTCTGCTGATCGATGAGCACAAATTTAGCTGGGACGACGCTTTTGAAGTGTGCTGCGAGGTCTTCTCCTACACCAACCACACGCTGATGAGCGAGGCGCTGGAAACCTGGCCGGTCGATATGCTGGGTAAAATTCTGCCGCGCCATTTGCAGATTATCTTTGAAATCAACGACTATTTCCTGAAAACCTTGCAGGAGCAGTATCCGAACGATACCGACCTGCTGGGACGGGCGTCGATCATTGATGAATCGAATGGGCGTCGTGTGCGCATGGCCTGGCTGGCTGTTGTGGTCAGCCACAAAGTTAACGGCGTATCGGAGTTGCACTCTAATCTGATGGTGCAATCGCTGTTTGCTGACTTTGCGAAGATCTTCCCTGGACGTTTCACCAACGTTACCAACGGTGTGACCCCGCGTCGCTGGCTGGCGGTGGCGAATCCGTCGCTTTCAGGCGTGCTGGATCAACACCTCGGTCGTAACTGGCGTACCGATCTGAGTCAATTAAACGAGTTGCAACAGCATTGTGATTTTCCGATGGTCAATCATGCTGTTCATCAGGCGAAACTGGAGAACAAAAAGCGTCTGGCGGAGTACATCGCCCAACAATTGAATGTGGTGGTGAATCCGAAGGCGCTGTTTGATGTGCAAATCAAACGTATTCACGAATACAAACGTCAATTGATGAATGTGTTGCACGTGATCACCCGCTATAACCGCATCAAGGCCGATCCAGATGCGAAGTGGGTTCCACGAGTGAATATCTTTGGCGGTAAGGCGGCTTCGGCCTATTACATGGCGAAGCACATTATCCATTTGATCAATGACGTAGCGAAAGTGATCAACAACGATCCACAGATTGGCGATAAGCTGAAAGTGGTGTTTATCCCGAACTACAGCGTCAGCCTGGCGCAGCTGATCATTCCGGCAGCCGATCTTTCCGAACAAATATCGCTGGCGGGTACGGAAGCCTCCGGCACCAGCAACATGAAGTTTGCACTTAACGGCGCACTGACTATCGGTACGCTGGACGGTGCGAATGTCGAGATGCTGGATCATGTCGGTGCGGACAATATCTTTATCTTTGGTAACACTGCGGAAGAAGTGGAAGAGCTGCGTCGTCAGGGCTACAAACCGCGTGAATACTACGAGAAAGATGAAGAGCTGCATCAGGTGCTGACGCAAATCGGCAGCGGTGTGTTTAGTCCGGAAGAGCCGGGTCGCTACCGCGATCTGGTTGATTCGCTGATCAACTTTGGCGATCACTACCAGGTGCTGGCGGATTATCGCAGCTATGTCGATTGTCAGGATAAAGTTGACGAACTGTACGAGCGTCCAGAAGAGTGGACAGCCAAAGCGATGCTGAACATCGCAAATATGGGCTATTTCTCTTCTGACCGGACTATCAAAGAGTACGCCGATCTTATCTGGCATATTGATCCGGTGAGATTGTAATTTCGCCAAAAATAGAACGGGGCCAAAAGGTCCCGTTTTTTTTTGCCTTTATTTCGGAAAAGTGTCCAGCGGGGGCGAGGATACTGGAGGAGTATAATTTCGCCATTCAGAAAGAATGGAAAGAATAATGCAAAACAGAAAATGGATTTTGACCTCGCTGGTAATGACTTTTTTCGGTATTCCCATACTGGCGCAATTTTTGGCAGCGGTTATTGCCATGCTGGGTGCCGGGATTGCCGCTATTCTTGAGTTTTGCAATCTACTCCTCACACCAACAATTTACCTTTTACTCAACGTTTTTATGCTGGCGCTGGGTGCGATAGTGATATTTTTCTCGGGTCGAGTGTGGGCGAGAGATAGCGCCCCAGAAAACAGAGAAATAGCCGTCTGGCGACAATGTCTTTTTTTATTACCTGCATTATTAACCCTGGTTGGCTGGATAATCACGCTACATCTGGCAGATTATCAATTTCGCCAGATGGGTTCGGGCTGGTTGGCAGATCTTATGCTTCCCTGGCTGGGCGTTTTGTTAGTCACATTAGTCGGTGGTGAGTACTGGTGGATGGTCATTATTCCCGTTGGGGCGCATATCAGTTTTTCGCTGGGATACGCCTGGCCGACAAGACATCCTTTAACCGGCACATTCGGGCTACGTTACCGTAATTCACTTCTGTTTATCCTTCTCCTGCTGGGTTTTGTCGCTGGTTATCAGGCTCATTTATATAAACAGCTTAATCCTGGTGTCGGTGTTCGCGAAGATATTGATACCTGGGCCTGGCGACCCGACAAACTCAATAATCAACTGACGCCACTGCGTGGTAAACCACAAATTCAGTTTACGCAAAATTGGCCGCGACTCGATGGTGCTACGGCAGCGTACCCCATTTATGCCTCTGCCTTTTATGCGTTAAGCGTTATACCGGAAGATTTTCACGTCAGGGAATATCTGGATAACTCTCGCACGCCGGAGGCGTATAACAAAATCGTTAAGGGCGATGCCGATATTATCTTTGTGGCGCAACCTTCTGGTGGGCAGAAAAAGCGTGCAGAGGAATCGGGCATCACTTTGATATACGCGCCCTTTGCCCGCGAAGCATTTGTTTTCATCGTTAATGCAGATAACCCGGTTAATTCCCTGACAGAGCAACAAGTGCGTGACATCTTTAGTGGCGCTATTACCAACTGGCGTACTGTTGGCGGTAATGATCAAGAGATCCAGACCTGGCAACGCCCGGAAGACTCAGGCAGTCAGACGGTGATGCAATCACTGGTGATGAAAGATGTCCGCATGATCTCGCCGCAGGAGACAGAAGTGGCAAGCGTGATGGAAGGCATGATTAAAGTCGTTGCTGAATACCGTAATACAAACAACTCCATTGGCTATACCTTCCGCTATTACGCGACGCAAATGAATGCCGATAAAAATATCAAGTTGTTAGCGATTAACGGTATTGCTCCGAGTGCGGAAAACATTCGTAACGGCAAATATCCGTATATAGTCGATGCTTTTATGGTGACGCGGGAAAATACGACGTCAGAAACACAAAAATTGGTGGAATGGTTTTTAACGCCACAAGGACAGAGTCTGGTGGAAGATGTGGGTTATGTACCGATGTATCCAACAATGAAATAACCCTGGAGAGAAAGGAATCAGCGCGATGAATAAATTCACCGGTGTTTTACTATTAGGCACGGCATTACTGGCGGGATGTGTCGACAGGGAAGGGTACTATAACAGCGTCAGAGAAGAAGAGAGCCATGGACTGACTTCTCTGCAGGGTCAACCTGAATTACGTTACAGCGAAGATTGGTCAAGATGGCCAAGAGTGTACGGCGCTACGGCCTTATACCCGCTGTATGCCTCTGCATATTATCAATTAATACCCGAGCCGAAAGATGCGGATCGAACCTCGCGTGCCTGGCAGGCGTATGGTTTGCAGCAAACCCGAACAGCAGAAGCCTACGATAGTCTAATTAAAGGTACTGCGACCGTTATTTTTGTCGCGCAACCGTCAGAAGGGCAGAAAAAACGAGCAGAACAAGCGGGGGTTAAGCTGAAATATACCGCTTTCGCCCGCGAAGCCTTTGTCTTTATCGTTGATATCAAAAACCCCGTTAATTCACTTAGCGAACAGCAGGTCAAAGACATTTTTAGCGGTAAAGTGAGTCGCTGGAATAAAGTGGGCGGTAGTGACGAACGTATAAAAGTCTGGCAGAGGCCAGAGGATTCTGGAAGCCAAACGGTTATGAAGGGACTGGTTATGCAAGACACCCCAATGCTGCCAGCTAAAAAATCCACTGTAATTGATCTCATGGGCGGTTTAATTACCGAAGTAGCCGACTACCAAAATACACCATCTTCCGTTGGTTATACCTTTCATTATTATGTCACGCGTATGAATGACAACATGCTCAAAATGCGCAAGCAGATCAAATTACTGGCAATCAACGGTATCTCCCCAACTGAGGAAAATATTCGCAACGGAACTTATCCATACATTGTGGATGCTTATATGGTGACGCGCGAAAATCCCACGTCGGAAACGCAGAAATTCGTTGACTGGTTTTTAAGCCCGCAGGGACAACAATTGGTAGAGGATGTGGGGTATGTGCCGCTGTATAAAACGTTATTAGATATTAAATAATTAAGTAAGTAGGATGCAGATATGGATATGAGTATGAAGACATTATTACTTGTCAGCAGTTGCTTACTCTCTTTTCCTGAGAGTTATGCTGCATGCCAGAATATTTCACCACCTTTCGAGCATTACACTTTAGCTTGTGAAAGAGAGCAAACTAATACCGGGATTAATTTATCTGCGTATTATTCGGATAATGAATTTGATTTGTACCAATATTATGCCTTTCGTTGCCCGGATATAGAGAACCAAGTCAGAGGACCATCAATTTCTGTTTTATTGAGAGTGAGCGCGAAAAGTCCGTTTGAGGACAGGTTAAATATTTCAACAGCATATGCAGTTTATCCTGATTATAATATCGATAAATCAATTGACTGGAGTGACGATGGCAACAGGGAGAAATCAATGCTAAACGACTCTGTTAATATTACTCAATAAAAATGTCAGGAATTATGCTAAAGCGATTATTTGCTATTATCCTGATTTTATCTGTACCGGGGTGTTCTGTTGTTGACACATCCCTGGAGAAAGATGATCTGTATAATTTATCCGTGTATGAAGATAATATTGGTAACAATTCAGTATTAGTCACAGTTTTCGCAAGTCATGGTAATAGTGCATTGGTTGTCAGGAAGATAGAACAATTCAGAACAAAAGGCTCAACAATAAATATTCATGTTTATTTATCATTACCTATGTTTGCGGATAAAGGAAGTTCCAGTCAAATTTCTTATAGTGTAATAGTGCCACCAGATATCGATAAACTTACTATAGGTGATGATGAACAAATCATCTGGGCAAGATCGAAAGGGTAAAAGTGACCAGGTTTATATACATGAAACAAATAATACAAAAAGCTTTAACGGTTTTGCTTATGGTTTACGTCGGATCCGCAGCTGCCGAAGGCAAAGTGAACGATTTATGCCACATAGGTAATCGTGTAGATAAACTAGAGATTACAAATTATCCGCAGGGATACACTTCGCCAGTTTCAATTGATGAGGGACGGCTGAATGAAATTTATAAATACAAGGTTGAAATTACTCATCTTGACGATAAAGAAAGTAAAAAGATTGTTGAGCTATTACAGGTGGATTATGCTGAACAAGAGGAAAATGTTACTGATCTGAGGTGGCGCGTGAATATCACCTCATATCAAAATAAAAAATGTGATATCTATTTTGATGGTTTTGGTTTATGTGGGAAAATTAACGGTGAGAATGTCTGCTTCAGGCATAACGAAATGATTCGATGGATAGAGTCCCATATTTCTGTGTTTCTACATAGCGTTAATGAATGAACGTTATGAAATAATGGATTTATCAACAAACCCCTGACATTCTCAATAGCCTTGCACAGTTTTTTATCATTTGTCGCACGGATATTTGAATAAATATCACCTGTAGGATAGGTTTATCCTGATAGCTTAAACTGTCAGTTAATAATAAAGGACAACCAAATGGAATTAGTTGATACATTATTTGCAAGCCTTGCTGGTACTGATCCCTTCACAGGCGTTGATATTACGATTGCCAACTGCAAATCGGCATACTGGGATGAAGGCATTGTCCAGCAACTCATTAATCAGGTCCTGGATGAAGGGGAAAAATTCGTCGGTGCTGACGGTCTTGAGGGATTGCTTCGATATAATGTCACATTAAATATTGGCTTAACCTCCAGCAATGTATGGCCGGGATTTTCCCTCGATACCGCCACGATCGGTCGTCTTTGTGCCTGTGGTGCTGATTTTGGATTTGACCCCTATATCAGTGATGTACCAGATGTTCAATGTGACCTGAATACGACAAATGACTTCACCGTTCATTTTACGGCAATGCTCAACCCGGATGAGCGGGTGATCATAGCAAAGCGCCCGCTTAAAAAATGTGACTACTGGATTGAGGATGTTTATATCTTTCAGGTGTTTAAAGAAGCATGGAAATTCTATACCGATAACAGCTTACGCGGTTTTCGGGATAAGCAGGCTGAACTGAAACTCTACGCGCGTCATTACTCAGTGGAAAATTGCACAGAGGAAAGCTGTCGGGATTGTAATTATTGCATTCGGCCCAGCTTTTCCCTCTCTCGTAGTTCCATTATTCGCCTGAATGCGGCGAATGCTCGTTTTGTTTATCAACCGTTTACACGCGACCAGCGGAAGAGGGGGTAATTATGCAACCCAGTCCCGCCATGCAGGCATTAATTGAGCAGGTTTATCATATTTTTCGTCGTTATCCGGTGCCGCAGCAATTTGTGGTTTGTTGTGAATATTGCCTGAGTCAGCAGGAACAAAAGGCATTACGGAATACATCGTTACGAGCGATCCCGTATTCCTTAATCAATGCCTGGAATAGTAGTCCAGGACCCGATCCGCAAAACAGCGATGAGGTTCGTTATTTTCTTCCTCGTTTACTGGAGTTTGTTGCGCAGAGGCAATTTGACAATATTCACGAAGTATTTTCTCTACGGCGTATCAACCTTGCCAGTAAAGAAAACTGGCGTGAGGATGAACGGGCAATATTGCAGCGATTTGCCTGCCAGTATATGGCTGATTGGGTATCTGGCGATGAGGCTGTCGAATTACAGTATATGCTGGAAATGTTTTCCCGTGCCGATATCGCTCTTTCGCCATTGCTTGATGCCGTCATCTCTGTACCCGGTTACCAACCCACAGTATCGATGGCATGTTTGCTGTGGCATAACAGGGAAGAGAATATTCAGAATAGTCGTTTTGAGCAGGATGATGACGATAAAGCCATTACTGCCCAAATCAATGCCTGGGCCTTCAACAATCAATCCATCCTGAAAGAACGCGCGCGGCAGGCGATTGAGAACCCGCTTAAGCAGCCCGAACAGGGCACACAGTATCAGATCTGGGAAGACGACTGGATGATTGATGAGTGTTTATGCGCGATGTATGACGCATCATCCGAATCACCAGGAAAATAAAAATGATTAAATTCCGGCTTTATATTCCCCCTGTAATTCTCGGTTTTGTTATCGTGCCAGTATTGGTATGGCCGACGGTTATTGTCTTAGCCGTACTTATATTCACGTTAACTTTTCTGGCAGAAATAACATTCTCCTTTCCGCTCCTGGTTGTGCGTATTTCTCTTCAGGAATTACAACTTGAGTTAATGGTTGAATATGCATTTTTTTTCAGTGTAATGTGGGGCATCGGTTGGCAATTCTCCCGCAGAACGCCTCCTGAATTAAAAAACAGACTGCATTGCTGGCTGGTCTTTTCTCCGGTCTATTTCTGGTTAATTCTCTCGAATTTCATTCTTTATATTTCTCCAGAGAAATCAGCGTTGCTGGAAAATATCCGAAATTTCTTTCTGACGTTTGTCTGGCTTCCCCTGAATTTTTCCCCTTTTTGGCCGCAGCCGTGGACTGATTTTGTCGGCCCGATTAGTGCACAGGTTGGTTTTGCATTGGGATATTATTGCCATTGGCGTAGCAAAAATAGAAGCCAGAGGCAGAAATGGGGTGAGTGGGTAACGTGCTTAAGTTTGGCGATTTTAGCTCAGGGGCCGTTATTCAATTATTTACAATAAATAGTCTAAGGAATCCAAATAGCCCGGTTGCACTTCAACCGGGCATCATCCTTACGATGCCAGCGACAATTTCTGCTGCGTATACTCTACCAGCCACTGACTCACACGAGACTGTTGCTGCGCATTCAGCCACATGCCTTGTTTTGTGCGACGCCACAGGGCATCGTCGGCGCGGCGTACCCATTCGTGGTCTACCAGATATTTCAGCTCCGCTTCGTAGAACTCATGGCCGAAATCTTCCCCAAGATCGCTTATCGCCTCCGCATTGCCGAGCAGCAGCTCGCTGTTGCTGCCGTAAGTGCGTGCGTAATGACGTGCCAGCGATTCCGTAATGAATGGATAGCGGCGGCGCAGGCGGGCGGCATAATCGTCGCGATCGCCTTCAATGGCTCCACCCGGTAACACGCTCTCTTTCGTCCATGCCGGGCCAATCCCCTGATAATACGGCGTTAGTTTTTCCAGCGCATGTTCCGCCAGTTTACGATAGGTCGTCAGCTTGCCGCCAAATACCGACAGCAGCGGCGCTTTGCCATTTTCATCGTGGATATCAAGGGTGTAATCACGAGTAATAGCCTGCGGCGAGTCGGATTCATCATCACAAAGCGGGCGCACACCGGAGTAGGTCCAGACGATATCGTCACGGCTTAACTGCTTTTTAAAGTGCGTGTTATACACTTTCAGCAGGTAATTGATTTCACTCTCTTCAATCTTCACTGCTTTTGGATCGCCTTTGTATTCCACATCGGTGGTGCCGATGATGGAAAACTCATCCATCCACGGGATCACAAAGACAATACGTTTATCTTCGTTTTGCAGAATGTAGGCTTGTTTCTGGGTATGCACGCGCGGCACGACAATATGGCTGCCTTTGATCAGGCGAATGCCATAAGGCGAAGGCAGATGCATCCCGTCGTCGAAAAATTGTTTCACCCACGGGCCAGTGGCGTTAACCAGGCCGCGCGCCTGCCAGGTATATTTTTTACCGGTATCGATATCTTCCGCTTCCACAATCCACAGGCCGTTTTCGCGGCGAGCAGAGGTGGCGCGAGTCCGGGTAAGCACTTCGCCGCCTTTACGCACCACCATCTGGGCGTTGGCGAGTACTAGACGGGCGTCGTCTACCCAACAGTCGGAATATTCGAATCCGCGCTTAATTTCCGGTTTTAACACTGAGTTTGCGCCAAAACGCAAACCGGTAGATCCCGGCAGGCTGGTGCGTTTACCCAGATGATCGTACATAAACAGACCAATCCGAATCATCCACGCCGGGCGCAGATGCGGACGATGCGGCAGGCGAAAACGCATCGGGAAGGCGATATGCGGGGCCATTTTCAGTAGCACTTCACGTTCAGCCAGCGCCTCGCTGACCAGGCGGAATTCATAGTGCTCAAGGTAGCGCAGGCCACCGTGAATGAGTTTTGAACTGGCGGAAGAGGTCGCACAAGCGAGATCCTGCGCCTCCAGCATCAGCACGGATAAACCGCGTCCAGCGGCGTCTGCCGCGATACCAGCACCATTGATGCCGCCACCTATCACAATCAGATCTTTGGTTTCCATGCTGCCCTCATTCACTTTCGTTAAAGCTCATAAATGTTCGTTATCGAACATATTAGCAAAGAATCGCGCTTTGGGTAACATTGAAAAAACATTTTAGAGTGATATGTATAACATTATGGCGTTTATCTGCCGCTTCGACGTAAACTGTGCGGTAAATTTGCCCACTTGTTTGTAAAGAAAGAGAGACGCATGGATCAGTTCGAATGTATTAACGTTGCCGACGCGCACCAGAAGTTGCAGGAAAAAGAGGCGGTGCTGGTCGATATTCGCGATCCACAGAGTTTCGCAATGGGGCATGCGGTGCAGGCTTTCCATTTAACTAACGACACGCTTGGCGCGTTTATGCGTGATAACGACTTTGACACTCCGGTGATGGTGATGTGTTATCACGGCAATAGCAGCAAAGGCGCGGCGCAGTATCTGCTGCAACAGGGCTACGATGTGGTCTATAGCATTGACGGCGGCTTTGAAGCCTGGCAGCGTCAGTTTCCCGCAGAGGTGGCGTACGGCGCGTAACGCTTTATACTGTCCCCTTTTGTGTGGAATAAGCGACAGCAACGATGTTGATGATTACCTCTTTTGCTAACCCCCGCGTGGCGCAGGCGTTTGTTGATTACATGGCGACGCAGGGTGTTATCCTCACGATTCAACAACATAACCAAAGCGATGTCTGGCTGGCGGATGAATCCCAGGCCGAACGCGTGCGGGCGGAGCTGGCGCGTTTTCTCGAAAACCCGGCAGATCCGCGTTATCTCGCCGCCAGCTGGCAGTCAGGCCATACCGATAGTGGTCTGCATTATCGCCGTTTTCCTTTCTTTGCCACCTTGCGTGAACGCGCGGGGCCGGTGACCTGGGTGATGATGATCGCCTGCGTGGTGGTGTTTATCGCCATGCAAATTATCGGCGATCAAGAAGTGATGTTATGGCTGGCCTGGCCATTCGATCCAACACTGAAATTTGAGCTGTGGCGTTACTTCACCCATGCGTTGATGCACTTCTCGTTGATGCATATCCTTTTTAACCTGCTCTGGTGGTGGTATCTCGGCGGTGCGGTAGAAAAACGTCTCGGTAGCGGTAAGCTAATTGTCATTACTCTCATTAGCGCCCTGTTAAGCGGCTATGTGCAGCAAAAATTCAGCGGGCCGTGGTTTGGCGGGCTTTCTGGCGTGGTGTATGCGCTGATGGGCTATGTCTGGCTACGCGGCGAGCGCGATCCGCAAAGTGGCATTTACCTGCAACGTGGGTTAATTATCTTTGCGCTGATCTGGATTGTCGCCGGATGGTTTGATTTGTTTGGGATGTCGATGGCGAACGGAGCACACATCGCCGGGTTAGCCGTGGGGTTAGCGATGGCTTTTGTTGATTCGCTCAATGCGCGAAAACGAAAATGATTCCAGGGATTTATAAATGAAACAAACACAACGTCACAACGGTATTATCGAACTGGTTAAACAGCAGGGTTATGTCAGTACCGAAGAGCTGGTAGAGCATTTCTCCGTCAGCCCGCAAACTATTCGCCGCGATCTCAATGAACTGGCGGAGCAGAATCTGATCCTGCGCCATCATGGCGGCGCGGCGCTGCCTTCCAGTTCGGTTAACACGCCGTGGCACGATCGTAAGGCCACCCAGACCGAAGAAAAAGAGCGTATTGCCCGCAAAGTGGCGGAGCAAATCCCTAACGGCTCGACGCTTTTTATCGATATCGGCACCACGCCGGAAGCGGTGGCTCACGCGCTGCTCAATCACAGCAATTTGCGCATTGTCACCAACAACCTTAACGTCGCTAACACGCTGATGGTGAAAGAGGATTTCCGTATTATCCTCGCCGGTGGCGAATTACGCAGCCGCGATGGCGGGATCATTGGCGAAGCGACGCTCGATTTTATCTCCCAGTTCCGCCTTGATTTCGGCATTCTGGGGATCAGCGGCATTGACAGCGACGGCTCGCTGCTGGAGTTCGATTACCACGAAGTTCGTACCAAACGCGCCATTATTGAGAACTCGCGCCACGTTATGCTGGTTGTTGATCACTCAAAATTTGGCCGTAACGCGATGGTTAATATGGGCAGCATCAGCATGGTAGATGCCGTCTACACCGACGCCCCGCCGCCAGTAAGCGTAATGCAGGTGCTGACGGACCACCATATTCAACTGGAGCTGTGCTGATCCTGCACGGCTTCCCACGTCAGATCAAAACGCGCCAGGTATTTGCGTAGCCGATCCGCGTCATTGACGCTGGCTTTGCCCTGGCGCGAAACGTCAAAAAGCTGGCGTCCGGCTGCGGAAAGCGACTTTGCCTGGCGGCAGATAGCGATAACGTGTTCCAGTTGCATACGGTCGAAGAGATCGATGTTTTCTGCCTCTGCGCCCAGCAAAGTCGTAAGCGCGGAGGGGCGGCTCTCCTGCCAGTTATAGCGCAGACGGTTTATCTCATCTTCAACCACGTCCAGAGTGATGCGTCCGCTAGTGGCAAAGGTGGCCATCCGCGTGACGCTGGCAGAAAGTTCGCGAAAGTTACCGCGCCATGTCGCCTGGGGAGATGTTGCAAAGGCCAGCCAGGCACGCCGCGCTTCAGTGTTAAAACGCACACGGTCTCCGGTCAGCGAGGCGTGGCGCTCCACTTCATAATCCAGATTAGGCTCGATATCCTCCTGACGCTGGCGCAGTCCCGGCAGGGTGAAGGTCCAGAGATTGATCCGCGCGTACAGATCTTCGCGAAATTTGCCTTCGGTAACTAACTGGCGCAAATCGCGCACCGTTCCGGCGATAAGCTGAAAATCGCTGTTTACCTGGCGATCGCTGCCAAACGGGTAAAAGGTTTTCTCTTCAATGGCTTTCAGCAACATCGCCTGTTCATCTGCGCCCAGTTCGCCTATCTCATCGAGAAATAACATGCCGCCGTTGGCGCTGCGTAATAAACCTTCCCGCGATTCCCGCGCCCCGGTAAATGCGCCTTTCACATGACCAAACAGCGCCGACATCGCGGTATCACCGCGCAGAGTGGCGCAGTTCACTTCCACAAACGCGCCGCTAAACTGATGTCGCGCCTGTTTTAATTCGAAAATGCGTCGCGCCAGAAATGACTTACCCGCACCAGTCGGGCCGTTAAGCAGGATCGGTGCGCGGGATTTAATCGCCACTTTTTCGATCTGCTCAATCATGCGGTTGAAGTGGGGGTTACGCGTGGCGATGCCTGATTTGAGGAAATCGAGCGTTTGCAGGCGTTCCTCGGCAAAGCGGCTGGCGATGGCGTTATAACGGCTTAAATCGAGATCGATAATCGTCACTGCACCTGGGCTATCGGGCTGTTCTTTTTTGCGTGGTGGTGAAGTTTGCGCCAGTCGGGCGGGCAGGTAACGAGCTTCCGCCAGCAGAAACCAGCAAATTTGCGCGACGTGGGTGCCAGTGGTGATGTGAATTAAATAGTCTTCGCACTCTGGCTGAAAAGCGTAACCTCGGGCGAAATCATGCAGGCAGGCGTAAACCTCTTCGAAATCCCACGGGTTATGCAGTTCAATCTCAACGCCCACGACTTCTGTTTCTGGCGAAACGCTGGCGATATCGCGTTTAAGCGTTTCAAACAGCGAGCGTGAGCGGGCGTCATGCAACAATTCCAGCCGGTCGATGACCAACGATTCTTGCTGACATAAACAGAGCGTCGGGCGCCATTTTGACCAGCGTTGGCTGCCGCGTCCGGCATAATCCAGTACGGTTCCGACAAAGCCAAAAGCCACTGTTTTACGCATCTTAGATATCCTTATAAAAGACGATATTTCATTATCGGGTAAGTGACTTTATAGAAAATCTCCGTTTACGGACTTTGTGCCTTTAATTAAATAAAAACAATTAATTATAAGTTTAATTTGCTGATTTAATTTTTTGGCACGACGGTTGCAATTATCAGGACAGCAAACAACGAAAAGAGAAAAACAAAATGAATTACGAATTACTGACCACTGAAAATGCCCCGGTAAAAATGTGGACCAAAGGCGTGCCGGTAGAAGCCGATGCGCGTCAGCAACTTATTAATACGGCGAAGATGCCGTTTATTTTCAAACATATTGCGGTAATGCCTGACGTGCACCTGGGTAAAGGTTCCACCATTGGTAGCGTGATCCCGACCAAAGGGGCGATTATTCCTGCAGCGGTGGGCGTGGATATCGGTTGTGGAATGAACGCACTGCGTACCGCGTTAACGGCGGCAGATCTGCCGGAAAACCTGGCGGAACTGCGTCAGGCGATTGAAACTGCCGTGCCGCACGGGCGTACTACCGGGCGTTGTAAACGTGATAAAGGCGCATGGGAAAACCCGCCTGTTAACGTCGATGCGAAATGGGCTGAGCTTGAAGCCGGTTATCAGTGGTTAACGCAAAAATATCCGCGTTTCCTTAACACTAACAACTATAAACACCTGGGAACGCTGGGAACGGGTAACCACTTTATTGAAATCTGCCTTGATGAGTCGGACCAGGTGTGGATTATGTTGCACTCCGGTTCACGCGGAATTGGTAACGCCATCGGGACTTACTTTATCGAGCTGGCGCAAAAAGAGATGCAGGAAACGCTTGAGACGTTGCCGTCGCGTGATCTGGCGTACTTTATGGAAGGCACGGAATACTTTGATGATTACCTGAAAGCCGTGGCCTGGGCGCAGCTTTTTGCCAGCCTTAACCGCGATGCGATGATGGAAAACGTGGTTACGGCGTTGCAGAGCATTACGCAGAAAACGGTCAGACAGCCACAAACGCTGGCGATGGAAGAGATCAACTGTCACCACAACTATGTGCAAAAAGAACAGCACTTTGGTGAAGAGATCTACGTGACGCGTAAAGGCGCGGTGTCTGCGCGTGCTGGTCAATATGGAATTATTCCCGGTTCGATGGGCGCGAAAAGCTTTATCGTCCGTGGGCTGGGAAATGAAGAATCTTTCTGTTCATGCAGCCACGGTGCCGGACGCGTGATGAGCCGTACCAAAGCAAAAAAACTGTTTAGCGTGGAAGATCAGATTCGTGCCACCGCTCATGTGGAATGCCGTAAAGATGCCGAAGTGATCGACGAAATCCCGATGGCGTATAAAGATATTGATGCGGTGATGGCGGCACAAAGCGATCTGGTGGAAGTTATCTACACCCTGCGTCAGGTGGTGTGTGTAAAAGGATAAATAATGAAAAGGATGATTGCGCTGGATGGCGCACAGGGTGAAGGCGGCGGGCAGATCCTGCGTTCGGCGCTGAGCCTGTCGATGATAACCGGCCAGCCATTTACCATCACCGGCATTCGTGCCGGGCGTGCGAAACCTGGGCTGTTGCGCCAACATCTGACGGCGGTAAAGGCAGCGACGGAAATTTGCGGAGCGACGGTGGAGGGCGCGGAGTTGGGGTCGCAGCGCCTGGTCTTCCGGCCTGGCATCGTGCGCGGCGGCGATTACCGCTTCGCCATCGGTAGCGCAGGTAGCTGCATGTTGGTGCTGCAAACGGTATTGCCCGCGCTGTGGTTTGCTGACGGGTCTTCGCGTGTTGAAGTCAGCGGTGGCACCGATAACCCGTCTGCACCGCCCGCTGATTTTATCTGCCGTGTGCTGGAACCGTTGCTGGCGCGGATGGGGATTCAGCAGCAAACAACGCTGTTGCGCCATGGTTTTTACCCTGCTGGCGGCGGTGTGGTGACAACAGAAGTCTCGCCTGTGGCATCACTTAACGCATTAGCGTTGAATGAGCGGGGCAACATTGTGCGACTGTGCAGTGAAGTGTTACTGGCTGGAGTGCCTCATCATGTTGGCGAAAGAGAGATGTCCGTACTGGCTGCCAGCTTTTCCCTGAATGAGCGGAATATTCAAAGTCTGCCGCGCGAGCAGGGGCCAGGAAATACCGCTTCGCTTGAAGTCGTCAGCGAACACATCACCGAGCGTTTTTTTGCTGTTGGTGAAAAGCGTGTCAGTGCCGAAGTGGTTGCCGCCCAACTGGTGAAAGAGGTTAAACGCTACCTGGCAAGTTCGGCTGCGGTAGGGGAATATCTCGCAGACCAGTTAGTGTTGCCGATGGCGCTGGCAGGCGCGGGGGAGTTTACGGTTGCTCATCCCTCATGCCATCTGCTGACCAATATCGCGGTGGTGGAGCGTTTCTTGCCAGTGCGGTTTATTCTGGCTGAAACAGATGGCGTAACGTGGGTTAGCGTTGAATGATGCAGAGAAGCAAGTCGGATCAGGTGTGTTACCCGACCAGACTCACACCCCATATCCCATCATTTTCAGCAGTTTCTGCGCGTGCTGTACCGCAGCCTGACGGTGGGCAACGCCGAGTTTTTGATACAGATTGCGGATATGCGTTTTGATGGTGGTCGCTGCTACTTCCAGTTCGCCCGCAATTTGTTCGTTACTGTAACCGGAGTAAATCAGCCCCAGCACCTGCCATTCGCGTTGGGTCAATGGGCTGGTGCGGATCAGTTCCGGCACTTCCGGGTGATTTAGCAGACGTTCGACAAAGCTCTCGTCAAAGTGAGCGAACTTGTGTCGGTGATGTTGATTGATTTCCCGCAGGATACGCTGCGCGCGGTGCTGTTCCAGTTCCGGCAGCGTATTGAGCTGAATCAGCTGGCGTAACTGCTGCGCCATCGCTTCGCCTTCGATGACAAAATGACTGATAAATCCGGTGCGATTCGCCAGTTTTAATGCGTCCAGCAGCACGCGCTGAGCGTCGCTTTTACGTCCGGCCTGCCAGTACAACTGATTGAGCAACAGCAGGTTGCGGTTCAGGTCGCTCATTAACCGCAGACTGCGGGCATTTTCGTTGAGTTCTTCGAGGACAATTTCCGCAGGCTCAAACTCGCCCAGCAAAATTTGTGCACGGGCAATGTTGCGCCATTGGCCTTGCAGGAAGTGGTTGTTCGCAAACTCCGGTTTGGCCGTGTGACGCAACCAGTTGGCAGCGGCGGCTTTGTCGCCGGTCATCTGCCAGTAAATAACGCGAACTTTGTTGGCGTTAGAGATCCAGTCGCTGTGATATTTGCCATTCCCCAGCAGGTTTTCCAGGCGGTTAAGTTGGCTGCGGGCGTTATCCAGATCGCCACGAGCCAGCGAGCATTGAATTAACATTGCCAGGCACTGAAGCTGTTGCTGAGGCTGATAAGAAGATAAAACTTCGATCCCGCTACGCGCCGAGGCTTCGGCTTCATCCAGCCGTGCCCATGCCCATAACAGTTGCGCACGGATGCGTACCAGAAACTCATGCATCGGCAACTGTTCCAGATGCTGTTCGTTAATCAACTGGAACGCTTTTTCCTGCGTTTCCCACGCAGTTTGCAGGAACCCCTGGGCAAACAGAATTTCACTTTGCTGGATTAAACTCCACAAGGCGTAGTGCCAGACATCATGCTGGCGCGCCATTTGCTCGGTTTGCTGCATAAGTGCCAGCGAGCGGGTTAGTTCACCTTTACAGTGCAACACTTCGCCAAGTACAGAGGTCGCGACAATGCGACTGTAGAACCAGCCCGGAGGCAGTTCTTCCAGTGCCTGTTTTGCCAGTCGTTCGGCTTCTTCCGGATTACCGTCGTTAATGGCTACCTGGGCGCGCAGAGCGTTAAATTCTGCGTGCATGGTGCCTTCCCTGATACCCTGGATCTCGTGTTCGGCTCGTGCCAGCAGGGTATTTACTTCGCCGTAGCGATGCTGACTTTGCATCAACCAGGCCTGCAACAATACCAGTTGTGGATTTTCCAGCAGGCTGTCCCACGGCAGGGCTTTAAGCGACTCTTCCAGCAGCGACAGTTCGCTGTGGTTGAACAAACTCCAGGCGTGATTCAGCAGAATATCGCGCAGCATCAAAGCGTCGCCTGCCGCCAGCGCATGATGGATGGCTTCGCTGGGAAAACCTTGCGCCATCCAGCTTTCTGCGGCGGCACGGTGGATTTCCGGCAGTTCCGCCGCCAGTTCCCACTGGCAGCGTTGGCGCAGGAAGTTGCCAAACAGCGGGTGATAGCAGAACCACTCGCCAGTATCATCCATCCGTTGCAAAAACAGCCCCTGACGCTCAATCTCCTCAAGACGCATTTGCCCGTTTTCTTCGCCGGTCACGCGGGTGATTAGCGCATCATTCATCGAGCGCAAAATGGCGCTTTTTAGCAGGAAATGACGCGTGGTCAGATCAACGTTATCTAACACCTCATCGACCAGATAATCAGAAAGATGACTGGCATTGATGCCCGCCAGACGACGCGCTGATTTATGCGCCGAGTGGGTATTTTGCCTTGCTGAAAGCGCGATTAGCTGCAACGCCGTCGCCCAGCCGGACACGTCATCGCAAATCCGACTGCTTTCTGCGGCTTCAATCGGCGATGACAGACGGCAATCAAAAAACTGCTTCGCTTCCTGATGGGTAAATGTCAGTTGCTGGCTGCCAATTTCCAATAGTTGGTCACGCACGCGCAGATTGGCAATGCCCAACTGCGGAAGGTTGCGTGACAGCACCACCAGAGTGAGATTTTCTGGTTGATGGCGAATGAAGAAGCGCATTGATTCGTGGATCACCGGATTGGTGATCAAATGGTAATCGTCGATCACCAGGTAAAGTGGGCTATGCCATTCCGCCAGTTCGATGAAAAGCTGGGCAAACAGTGACGTCAGACTGGCATATTGCCGTTTTTGCGTCATTGTTTCACTGATGGCGCAGTGCCCGCTGGTTGCCTGTTGCACGGCGGCGATCAGATAGCTGGCGAAACGTTCTTGCTGGTTATCGCCTTCATCAAGCGAGTACCAGCCCAAATCGTTTTTTCCTGCCGCCCATTGGGATATGAGCGTTGTCTTCCCGTAACCCGCAGGACTTGTGATTAGCACCAGCCTGAAGTTGTTCGCGCCGGAAAGTTTAGCCAACAGGCGCTCACGAACCACAGTATGGTCGAGTCGAACCGGACGACTTAATTTTGACGGAATCAGCATAGTTAATCACTTCACTGTGGAAATTGAGGAAATATTATTTTTTTTGCGCTTCGTAATTAATAGTTATAAGTTCGGTCAGAAACCTGTGCAATGCAAGCGATGACGATTTTTTATGTGTCTGAATTTGCACTCTGTCACAATTCCAAATCTTTATTAATACTTCATCTTAAAACAAGGCAAATGCAGCGTGGATACTGGATTTTAGGGTGTTTTCTTTCAGTTCAAAAGCCTTATTAAAGCAACGATACCGCCTTAATTCCTGATGAAAGGTCTATCTAAAAAGTTGATCTTAATAAATCTATTAACAGTGAGATGACCCTCAATGGATATTTCATTACTGAAACTATTTCGCCGCTTTACTTAATTTATAGAGTTGCTTTCCGCTTTTTGATAATACGCAACGACCATTTCTTACTGTTAATAGCAGGTTTTCTGCGCTCTCTGGCATTGAGCTGATGCTTTTGCAGTTGATTGCACTACCTTTAAGTGGTCGTGATCACATTTTCTTGCTCATCCCCGTCACTCCTCCCCGCCTAATCCCCCGTAGGATGAGGAAGGTCAACATGGAGCCTGGCAAACTAACGATAACGTTGTGTTTAATATCTAAGAAAACTGGAACTCCTATGTCACAACCCATTTTTAATGAAAAGCAATTTCAGGAAGCCCTGTCACGCCAGTGGCAGCGTTATGGTTTAACTTCTGCGGCTGAGATGACCCCTCGCCAGTGGTGGTTGGCAGTGAGTGAAGCCCTGGCGGAAATGCTGCGAGCCCAGCCTTTCGTTAAACCGGCGGCGAATCAGCGCCATGTTAACTACATCTCAATGGAGTTTTTGATTGGGCGTCTGACGGGCAACAACCTGTTAAATCTCGGCTGGTATCAGGCTGTTCAGGATTCACTGAAGTCTTATGACATCAACCTGACTGACCTGTTGGAAGAAGAGATTGATCCGGCGCTGGGTAACGGTGGCCTGGGGCGTCTGGCTGCGTGTTTCCTCGACTCAATGGCGACTGTCGGGCAGTCTGCCACTGGCTATGGTCTTAACTATCAGTATGGTTTGTTCCGTCAATCCTTTGTCGATGGTAAACAGTCTGAAGCGCCAGACGACTGGCATCGCGGCAACTACCCGTGGTTTAGCCATAACGAAGCTCTGGATGTGCAGGTGGGCATCGGCGGCAAAGTGACGAAAGAGGGGCGCTGGGAACCGGAATTTACCATTACCGGGCAAGCGTGGGATCTTCCAGTGTTGGGCTACCACAACGGTGTGGCACAACCGCTGCGTTTATGGCAGGCGACTCATGCTCATCCGTTCAATCTCACCAAATTTAATGACGGTGACTTCCTGCGTGCCGAACAACAAGGCATCAATGCTGAAAAACTGACCAAAGTTCTCTATCCAAACGATAACCACACTGCGGGTAAAAAGCTGCGCCTGATGCAGCAATACTTCCAGTGTGCCTGTTCGGTGGCGGATATTCTGCGTCGCCATCATCTGGCGGGGCGTAAACTGCACGAACTGGCAGATTACGAAGTCATTCAACTGAACGATACCCACCCGACTATCGCTATTCCAGAACTGCTGCGCGTGCTGATCGATGAGCACCAGATGAGCTGGGATGACGCCTGGGCAATCACCAGCAAAACTTTCGCTTACACCAACCATACTTTGATGCCAGAAGCTCTGGAGTGCTGGGATGAGAAACTGGTAAAAGCCCTGCTGCCGCGCCATATGCAGATAATCAATGAAATCAACAACCGCTTTAAGAAACTGGTAGAAAAAACCTGGCCAGGTGATAAAGCGGTGTGGGCAAAGCTGGCGGTTGTGCATGACAAACAGGTTCGCATGGCCAATATGTGTGTGGTAAGCGGCTTTGCGGTGAACGGTGTGGCGGCGTTGCACTCGGATCTGGTGGTGAAAGACTTGTTCCCGGAATATCACCAGCTGTGGCCGAACAAATTCCATAACGTCACTAACGGCATTACCCCACGTCGCTGGATCAAACAGTGCAACCCGGCACTGGCGGCGCTGCTGGATAAATCACTGAAGAAAGAGTGGGTTAACGATCTGGATCAACTGATCCATCTGGAAAAATTCGCCGATGACGCGAAATTCCGTCAGCAATATCGCGAGATCAAACAGGCGAATAAAGTCCGTCTGGCAGAGTTTGTGAAAGCCCGTACCGGTATTGAGATCAATCCGCAGGCGATTTTCGATATTCAGATCAAACGTCTGCATGAGTACAAACGCCAGCACCTGAATCTGCTGCATATTCTGGCGCTGTATAAAGAAATTCGCGAGAACCCGCAGGCCGACCGCGTACCGCGCGTATTCCTGTTCGGCGCGAAAGCGGCGCCTGGCTACTACCTGGCGAAGAATATTATCTTTGCGATCAATAAAGTGGCTGACGTGATCAACAACGATCCGCAAGTTGGCGACAAACTGAAGGTGGTGTTCCTGCCGGATTATTGCGTTTCGGCGGCGGAAAAACTGATCCCGGCGGCGGATATCTCCGAGCAGATCTCCACTGCAGGGAAAGAGGCTTCTGGTACTGGCAACATGAAACTGGCGCTCAACGGCGCGTTAACCGTGGGTACGCTGGATGGCGCGAACGTTGAAATTGCCGAAAAAGTCGGTGAAGAAAACATCTTTATTTTTGGTCATACCGTGGAACAAGTGAAGGCAATTCTGGCCAAAGGCTACGACCCGGTGAAATGGCGGAAGAAAGATAAGGTTCTGGACGCCGTGTTGAAAGAGCTGGAAAGCGGTAAATACAGCGATGGTGATAAACATGCCTTCGACCAGATGCTGCACAGTATCGGCAAACAAGGCGGCGATCCGTATCTGGTGATGGCGGATTTCGCAGCCTATGTAGAGGCACAAAAGCAGGTGGATGTGCTGTATCGCGACCAGGAGGCCTGGACTCGCGCGGCGATCCTCAATACCGCCCGCTGCGGTATGTTTAGCTCGGATCGCTCTATTCGCGATTATCAGGCTCGTATCTGGCAGGCAAAACGCTAAGGAAGCTCGATGGAAAGCAAACGTCTGGATAATGCCGCGCTGGCGGCGGGGATCAGCCCCAATTACATCAATGCCCACGGTAAACCGCAGTCGATTAGCGCCGAAACCAAACGGCGTTTGCTTGACGCGATGCATCAACGTACCGCCACGAAAGTGGCGGTAACGCCAGTCCCGAATGTCATGGTTTATACCAGCGGCAAAAAAATGCCGATGGCGGTAGAAGGCAGCGGCGAATATAGCTGGCTGCTGACCACCGAAGAAGGTACTCAGTACAAAGGGCACGTGAGCGGCGGTAAAGCGTTCAATCTACCGACGAAGCTGCCGGAAGGTTATCACACGCTGACGCTTACCCAGGACGAACAGCGCGTGCATTGCCGGGTGATTGTCGCCCCGAAACGTTGTTACGAACCGCAGGCGTTGCTGAATAAACAAAAGCTGTGGGGGGCCTGCGTTCAGCTTTATACGCTGCGCTCGGAAAAAAACTGGGGCATTGGTGATTTTGGCGATCTCAAAGCGATGCTGGTGGATGTGGCAAAACGAGGCGGGTCGTTCATCGGTTTGAACCCGATTCATGCGCTCTATCCGGCAAACCCGGAAAGCGCCAGCCCGTATAGCCCGTCTTCTCGCCGCTGGCTGAATGTGGTTTATATCGACGTTAATGCCGTCGAAGATTTCCATCTTAGCGAAGAGGCACAGGTCTGGTGGCAGATGCCGACCACACAACAGACGCTGCAACAGGCGCGGGATGCCGACTGGGTCGATTACTCCACGGTTACCGCCCTAAAAATGACAGCATTGCGGATGGCGTGGAAAGGTTTCGCGCAACGTGATGATGAACAGATGGCAGCGTTTCGCCAGTTTGTTGCAGAGCAGGGCGATAGCTTGTTCTGGCAGGCAGCGTTTGACGCGCTACATGCACAACAAGTGAAAGAGGACGAAATGCGCTGGGGTTGGCCAGCATGGCCGCAGGCGTACCAGAATGTGGATTCACCAGAAGTGCGTCAGTTCTGCGAAGAACATCGTGATGACGTCGATTTTTATCTCTGGTTGCAGTGGCTGGCTTACAGCCAGTTTGCCGCCTGCTGGGAGATAAGCCAGGGCTATGAAATGCCGATTGGTTTGTACCGTGACCTGGCAGTTGGCGTAGCGGAAGGCGGAGCGGAAACCTGGTGCGACCGCGAGTTATATTGCCTGAAAGCATCGGTTGGCGCGCCGCCGGATATCCTCGGTCCGTTAGGGCAGAACTGGGGATTGCCACCGATGGATCCGCATATCATCACTGCGCGCGCTTATGAACCGTTTATCGAGCTGTTGCGTGCCAATATGCAAAACTGCGGCGCGTTGCGAATTGACCATGTAATGTCGATGCTGCGTTTGTGGTGGATACCGTATGGCGAAACGGCGGATCAGGGGGCATATGTTCACTATCCGGTGGATGATCTGCTCGCTATTCTGGCGCTGGAAAGTAAACGCCATCGCTGCATGGTGATTGGCGAAGATCTTGGCACGGTGCCAGTAGAGATTGTCGGTAAGCTGCGCAGTAGTGGGGTTTACTCCTACAAAGTGCTCTATTTCGAAAGCGATCACGACAAGACGTTCCGCGCACCAAAAGCGTATCCGGAGCAGTCAATGGCGGTCGCGGCAACACACGATCTGCCTACGCTGCGTGGTTACTGGGAGAGCGGGGATTTAACGCTGGGCAAAACGCTGGGGCTGTACCCGGATGAAGTGGTGCTGCGCGGTTTGTATCAGGATCGCGAACTGGCGAAGCAAGGGCTGCTGGATGCGCTGCATAAATATGGCTGTCTGCCAAAACGTGCCGGGCATAAGGCATCACTGATGTCGATGACACCGACGCTTAATCGTGGCTTGCAACGCTATATTGCCGACAGTAATAGTGCCCTGTTAGGGCTACAGCCAGAAGACTGGCTGGATATGGCGGAACCTGTAAATATTCCTGGCACCAGTTACCAGTATAAAAACTGGCGACGTAAGCTTTCCGCAACACTTGAGTCGATGTTTGCTGATGATGGTGTGAACAAGTTGCTGAAGGATTTAGACAGACGGCGCATGGCGGCAGCGAAGAAGAAGTAGAGTGCGGTTGATGCCGGATGCGATGCTTGATGCGTCTTATCCGGCCGACTCATCAGAGCAGCCGGATAAGGCATTCACGCCATATCCGGCCATCAGTGTTATCAAATCACCATATTCAGCAGCAGGCAGCCTACCAGACCACACACTGAGATAATGGTTTCCAGCATCGACCAGGATTTGATGGTCTCGCCGATAGTCAGGTTAAAGTACTCTTTGAACAGCCAGAAGCCCGGATCGTTCACGTGAGAGAAAATCACACTACCGGAACCAACCGCAATAACCATCAGCTCCGGGCTAACACCTGTCGTTGCAATCAGCGGCGCAGCGATACCACCCGCAGTGATTGCCGCAACGGTTGCAGAACCTAGCGCGATACGCAGCACAGCGGCAATAGACCACGCCATCAGCAGCGGAGAAATGTTGGTTTCATGCATCATGGAAGCAATGTATTTGTCCACGCCGCTGTCTACCAGCACCTGCTTGAACGCACCGCCACCACCGATGATCAACAGCATCATCGCGATGATTTTGATGGAAGAAACCAGCGTGTCGTTAATCTGATCCATCGAACGACCACGGTTCAGACCAAAGGTGAACATCGCAATCAGCACGGCAATCAATGTCGCCATCACCGGGTCACCTAAGAACTCTGCTACCGGCAGGAAAGCGTGACCTTTCGGCAGGATCATTTCGGCAATGGCACGCATCGCCATCAGTACAACCGGCACCAGAGAAGTCCAGACGCTGACGCCAAAGCTCGGCATCTCTTCTTCGCTAAAGGTTTTCGCGCTGTACAGACCTTCCGGGATCGGCTTATCAATGCCTTTCAGCACGCGAGCGTAAACCGGACCCGCGAGAATCACGGTCGGGATCGCCAGAATAGTACCGTACAGCAGGGTTTTACCCATATCGGCATTGAAAATGGTGGCAATCGCAGTCGGGCCCGGATGCGGCGGCAGGAAGCCGTGAGTAACAGACAGTGCAGCCGCCATTGGCACACCAACATACAGCAGCGGGATATTGGCAGCCGCAGCGATGGTGAATACCAGCGGCAGCATCAGCACGAAGCCTACTTCATAGAACAGGGCAAAACCGACGGTAAAACCGGTCAATACCACTGCCCACTGGATGTGTTTTTTACCAAATTTGGCAATCAGCGTGGTGGCGATACGTTGCGCGCCGCCACAGTCTGCCAGCATTTTGCCCAGCATTGCGCCAAAGCCCATGATCAGGGCAAGGCTACCGAGCGTCCCGCCGACACCGGCTTTGATAGAGCCAATAACTTTATCCAGCGGCATCCCTTGCATTAATCCAACAGCAAGCGCCACCAGGACGAGAGCGATGAAGCCGTTCATTTTGAAGCGGATCATCAGGAGTAATAACAAGATAACACCGATAGCAACAATGACTAATGGCATGATTTACCTGGCCTTTAATTTGTTATGGGTAACGTCAGGTTTCTGACGACAAATCCTGGTTGTCCCAACTGGGAACAGAGATATAACGGCACCACGGCTGATGACCCCTAAAACGTATTAGTGTAGTCAGATGTTATGAGTGTGTTTGGTGCCCATGAGAATGATACGGGTAACATAATGCGCTTGAGAATCACCAGAGCGGGGTAAATTTAAATTATGAGAGGTTGGTCATATTATCGTGGGGAAACGAAGGGGGACGGAGTAAAGCTGCGCCATAAGAACAACGAAAGCCCGATAAGACACTTTAGCGTCGCATCGGGCAATCTACAAAAGAGGGGATAACTTAGTAGTAAGAGTGTTCGCCGCGCTGGTGTTCGGTGAGATCGCGCACACCTTTCAGTTCCGGGAATTCGTTCAGCAGCTGCTTTTCGATCCCTTCTTTCAGCGTTACGTCGACCATGGAACAGCCGTTACAGCCGCCGCCAAATTGCAGAATGGCGTAACCGTCTTCGGTGATTTCCATCAGCGAAACGCGACCACCGTGACCGGCAAGCTGCGGGTTAATCTGCGATTGCAGCATATACTCGACGCGCTCCATTAGCGGCGCATCGTCAGCCACTTTACGCATTTTGGCGTTCGGTGCTTTCAGAGTTAGCTGGGAACCCAACTGGTCGGTAACAAAGTCGATCTCTGCATCTTCCAGGTATGGTGCGCTTAACTCATCAACATACGCGGTCAGCAGGTCAAATTTCAGGGCGGTGTCGGTGGCTTCCACAGCGTCCGGCGGACAATAAGAAACGCCGCATTCAGCGTTAGGTGTGCCAGGGTTAATCACAAATACGCGGATTTGTGTCCCTTCTTCCTGGTTTGCCAGCAGTTTGGCAAAGTGCGCTTGTGCAGCATCGGAAATACGGATCATAGTAATGGCCTAATAGTTGACTATTTTAGTTGGTTATAATACGCCCATCATCGAGGCTCTACAAGGTTCGACAAAGGCACCAGACCTGGACAGTCGCCGCACCATTGCGTAAAAGCAACTGCGCAATCTCTGCGACGGTACTTCCGGTGGTAACGACATCATCCACAATCACCATATGGAGACCTTGCACGGGCAATTCAAGGCGAAAGGCATTTTTCAGGTTGCGCTTGCGCAGACGGGCGTTGAGAAAATGCTGGGTTGCAGTGGCTCTTGTTCGTGTGACGGCTTCGCTATCCCATTGGCAGTGCAACCAGCGTGATAACGGCTGACACAGCAAATCGCTCTGATTAAATCCCCGACGCCAGTGGCGATGCCGCCATAACGGGACACTGACAATACGATCCGGCAGATGTAATTCGCTGGTGCGACGGGCGTGTAAGACTTCCAATAGTAACAAACGTGCTAGCGCACTGGCGATTTCACTGCGCCGGGAAAACTTAAGCTGGTGGATGAGCGGACTTAAGGGCGGCGCATAGTTGGCAACAGTGAGCAGTCTTTGCCACGGCGGCGGTTTTTGCAGACAGCGACCACAGGGAAGATGTGAGTGTGTAGAGGGTAATCCACATTGCGGGCATAGCATTTTATCTGTACGTGCGGCGCGGGAGCAGACCGAGCAAATCCCCCAATGACCTAGCGCCAGCGGCATTCGGCATAGCCAGCATAATCCCGGTACTGTTAGCATATGTTCATCCTTGTAAGTCAAAAGAGAACAATAGCGGATGAATAACATCTGGTGGCAGACCAAAGGTCAGGGGAATGTTCATCTTGTGCTGCTGCACGGATGGGGACTGAATGCCGAAGTGTGGCGTTGCATTGACGAGGAACTTAGCTCGCATTTTACGTTACATCTTGTTGATCTGCCTGGCTTCGGGCGCAGTCAGGGATTTGGTGCGATGTCGCTTGCTGACATGGCTGAAGTCGTGCTGCAACAGTCACCGGATAAAGCTATTTGGTTAGGCTGGAGCCTGGGCGGGCTGGTGGCAAGTCAGATTGCATTAGCCTGTCCCGAGCGTGTTCAGGCGCTGGTCACTGTAGCATCGTCGCCATGTTTTAGTGCCCGCGATGGGTGGCCGGGGATAAAACCGGACGTGCTGGCGGGTTTCCAGCAGCAACTCAGTGATGATTTTCAGCGTACAGTGGAGCGGTTCCTGGCGTTACAAACCATGGGTACTGAAACGGCGCGCCAGGATGCGCGGGCGCTGAAGAAAACCGTTCTGGCATTACCGATGCCGGAGGTTGAGGTGCTCAATGGTGGGCTGGAAATCCTGAAAACGGTCGATCTTCGTCAGCCGCTGCAGAACGTACCAATGCCGTTTTTGCGATTGTATGGTTATCTCGACGGTCTGGTGCCGCGCAAAGTAGTGCCGATGCTGGATGAACTCTGGCCGCACAGCGAATCATATATCTTCGCCAAAGCGGCCCATGCGCCGTTTATTTCACATCCAGACGAGTTTTGTCAGCAGCTGGTAGCGTTGAAGCAGAGGGTGTAGGTGGCTTTAGAAATGGCGAGACAGAACTTTCCTGACTCGCCGCAGCCAACTCTTCTTCTGACACCCCGGTAAAGCGCATGATATCTGCAAGAGGGACTCCGGATTACAGCATTCTTTTGGCGATATCCAAGGCTTCCAGGCGTCGACCCAATAAATAACCAATCAGGTAACTAATAAGATATTCTCTTTCTGCATCTGTCATTAAAACCATCCTTTACGTTATTGATGATCTATTTCAGCAAGGTCTTCAACCGTCAGGCTGGTAAATCGCAGAACGTCCTCAAGAGAGACTCCGGCATCCAGCATGGTTTTGGCAATAGCACGTATACCTTTCTGAAACCCTTCCTGCCGCAATCTTTCCGCAATAGTCATTAAACTCTCCTTGTGTTTCGGTGAACGTTCGGCAACGCCGTCGATAAAATCGTTAAAACGTACCGCATCGCCAGTTTGTAGTATGTAATTAAACAGCCCTTTGATTTGTCTGTCATTAGCGTACCCACTACTTAATAAGCAAGCCATTTGCTCTACCAGCCCCATCAGGTCGCGTTGACGAATATGTTTTTGAATTAACTCCAGCAGCGCCATGCGTCGGTGCTGCATGATTTCATCATCAGGCATGACGGTGACATCAATCAGCGGAAATGCAGAGGCATAAAGCTGCCTTGCCAGTTTGGGATCGGCGAAACAATCCAGCCAACACAGCGAATAGGGATAGGGGCTTTCAATGCCGTGGTAAAACAACAACGGTACGACCATCGGCAACGTTTTGTATCCTGCATCAAGGTGGTTTTGCATTGCGGCAATGGCATAACGCATCATGCGAAATGCGATCAATTTGTTTGAGGTGCTTTGATGTTCAATCAGGCAATAGATGTATCCTGGCCCTTGCTCCGTTTTCACCGACCACAGCACGTCGGAATAGCTTTCACGCAGATCGTCATCGATAAAGCTGCTCGACTCCAGCTTGAGGGTTTTCATATCACAGAGCGCGTGAATGGGGGCCGGTAAATGGAACGCAAGAAAATCGCGTGCCGTGTCCGGTTGGCGTAAAAAGAGTTTGAACAGCGCATCGTGTGGGGTGGAACTCTGTTTTTTGCTCATGGCGTTCCTTCACCTGTTTTTTTGAATGCCGCGACTTTACGCGCCACTCCACGGCTGTGCATCAGCAAGTTTTCATCCCTGCGAGACACTTTCAGAGGAACTTACTCCATGCTGCAAGAGTTGCATTTTTATGGAAAGCCGCACGCAAAAAAGCCCGGTAGCTAATGCATACCGGGCTTTTCAAAACGAACGATGGAACAAGGTTAACGCAACATCCACCACTCACGCAGACAGGCTTTTCCTTCCGGGCAGCTTTTACAACTGCCAGAGAGGCAGCCATCAGGTTCTTCCTGAATCCGTACCGCTTTGCCCATATTTTCCAGCTGTTGCAGCATAGCGTTAATCATCGGCTGCGGGGTGTTCAGCGTCTGGCTGATCTGGGTCGCTTCCATACGACCCCGTAACGCCAGCAAATCACGCACCTGAATGAGCGAAGCCATTGCCGTGTCCTTAGTGGCAATCGCCAGTGGTGCTGGCTGCGCAGCAACTGCTTACCGTTTTGCGGCTTGCCAGTAGTTCGATATCGACCCGACTACGCGCGCGGCGCAGCAGTCCGATAACCACGATGTTAAACAGGACAACCGCCAGAATGCACACCAGGCTGTAAGTTGGGTGCTGGCTGTAGCTGGCGACCTGATAGAACAATGTTGCCAGCGAGTAAGCGATATTTAGCCCCCACAGGATGGAGAAGCCCATCCAGCCACGGCTTGATTCACGGGCAATGGCACCCATCACCGAAATACACGGTACATACAGCAGGACGAATATCAGATAGCTGTAAGCTGCCGCCGCGCTACCGAATTTCTCATCCATCACGCCCATTGCCCCAGTACCCATTTCGCCGTCGCCTTTGCTGGCTTCAATTGGGTTCATCAGTACGCTA
This sequence comes from Escherichia sp. MOD1-EC5433, assembly GCF_002966005.1. NCBI lineage: Bacteria > Pseudomonadati > Pseudomonadota > Gammaproteobacteria > Enterobacterales > Enterobacteriaceae > Escherichia > Escherichia sp. MOD1-EC5433. Next base: position 153,637 of record NZ_PTRL01000009.1, read on the forward strand.
AGACTGAAGGTGTCTTTCAGGCTCTGCCAGGTTTCATCTACTGCGCTGAACAGCTCTTCACCAAGGTTAAATTCCGCCGGATTGAACTCTTCGTCCTGAATGTTTTCTGCGGTATAGAGAGTGTTGAGCGTACCGACCACCACTTCTTTCGCCATTGCGCCAGTAAACAGTCCAACCGTTGCCTGCCAGTTATCTTCATGCACGCCAATCGGCTTGAAGACTGGAGTGATCACACGGCTGACAGAGGCCAGCGCCGAGTCGTTGATGTTATCGACGATTTTCCCACTCAGCGAGAAGCTGTTGAAGGCGCTCAGGAAAATGCTAACGATGATAATCACTTTACCGGCGCGCAGGACGAAGCCTTTCAAACGCTGCCAGGTCTGGATAATCAGGCTCTTAATGTGTGGTACGTGATAGACCGGCAGCTCCATGACAAACGGCGTCGCTTCACCGCGCATAATGGTGTATTTGAGCATCAGTCCCGTCAGTACCGCCATCACAATACCGATGACATACAGCGAGAACACAGCCAGTGCGCCATTCTGCCCGAAGAACGCGGCAGCAAATACTGCGAAGATTGCCAGACGAGCACCGCAGGACATAAACGGTGCCATCATGATGGTCATCAGGCGTTCACGTGGTGCATCAAGGGTTCGTGCGCCCATTACCGACGGTACGTTACAACCAAAACCGACGATCAACGGCACAAAGGATTTACCCGGCAAGCCTAACGCCTGCATCAGACGATCCATCACAAATGCCGCACGCGCCATATACCCGGAGTCCTCGAGGAAGGAGAGGAACAGGTACATCATGCCGATCTGCGGCACCAGTGGCAGAACGGTGTTAATACCGCCACCCAGGCCCTGGGCGAGGAAGATAGTTAGCCAGTCCGGGAAGTGGAGCGTGTAGCCAATCCACTGAATACCATGCACAAAGAGTGCCACGGAACCGACGTCAAACAGCGGCTGTAGCGCCCCGCCGATGTTGATAGCCAGCAGGAACATCAGATACATCACAAAGAGGAAAATCGGCAGACCAAGGAATCGGTTGAGCACGATTTTATCCACTGCCGTGGTGAAACGGCTGGGTTCTGCCGTCAGAGTATTGCTTACCACATCGCAGATGGCAGCAATACACTGGTAACGTGCATCGGCAATGTGCAGCGCCGGATCGTCCATCTCATTACGCAGACGGGCGAGGGCAGCATCCAGATGCTGCGACGCTTCACCGGCGTAGGCGCGGCTGTAGATATCGCCTTCCAGCATTTGCAGACCCAGCCAGCGGCGATGTTTCAGCGGGATGTCCGACGGCATCACTTTCGCCAGTGCATCGGCTTCATTGATTAGCGGCTGCGCGTAATGCACTAGTTCTACATTCTCGTTGGCTTTATAGCGGTCAATCGCCAGTTTCAGAGCTTCAATACCGCGACCACGCGTGGAAACCAGCGGGATCACCGGGCAGCCAAGACGCGCCGACAGCGCATCAATTTCAATGCGAATATTTTGCTTCTCGGCAATGTCGAGCATGTTCAGCGCCACGATGCAGGGAATGCCGAGTTCCAGCAGTTGCAGCGTCAGGTACAGGTTACGCTCAAGGTTAGACGCATCCACCACGTTAATCAGCAGATCGGCGTCGCCACTCAGAATGTAGTGACAAGCGATTTGCTCATCCAGAGAAGTTTGCGATGAGATGGTAGTCAGAGAATAAGTACCAGGCAGGTCAACCAGAGTGACCTGATGATCGGTGGTGGAGAACTGACCCTCTTTACGTTCGACGGTAACGCCAGCCCAGTTCCCTACACGCTGGCGTGCACCGGTGAGCTGGTTAAATAAAGTTGTCTTGCCAGAATTTGGATTACCAATTAAGCCAATGGTTAATTTTTTCATTGTTATTCTCACCGTATTAACAGGAAACCGCTTCCACTTCTAATAAGGCCAGATCTTTTTTGCGTAATACCAGGCTCACACGACGGGTTTCGATATGAATGGGATCGCCGAGTGGAGCGACGCGCACCACATTAAAAGAGGAGCCAGGTAACATGCCAAGAGAAAGCAGTTTTTGGCGATATGCCGGGCTGATTTCACGGGAAAAGCCAGTGATTTTCCACGCAGTATCTGGAGTGTATTGCATAAGGGCCTACTTGTTTCTCATTAACTGGATAACTACCTCATGGGGCGTTTGACAGCGACATGAGACCAGATGATTTGCCAACGAAGGAGAGATTAAATAATCAACAATACAATGATAATGAGAATGGTTTCTATCAGCAATACTTAAAATGTGTGCGAATGTTGGTTTAGATAATAATCTGACTCAATGTTGATGTGGCTCAAGGTTATATCGGAGCAAAAATATAACTCGAATGGCGAATTATTAGGGCTGGTTAATGTTTAATTAAGGTTTTAATTGTTAATGCAGTGATAAATATTAGCAAAAATATATTGTGGATTTAGCTGTGGAATAAAAATGCCGGAGATAATTTCCGGCATTTTTATGTCAGGCAAGGCGCTCGTTGTGAGTTGCCAGATGCGGCGTGAACGCCTTATCTGGCCTACGATTTCGTGCAAATTCGAACCGTAGGCCAGTCGGGGGATTAACGTTTTTTCCCCATTGCCGCTGCCAGCGCATCCATCATCGCGCTATTACCGGCAGGCTGCGCTTCACGACCGCGCGGTTTGGCTGCCGGGCGGTTGTTTTGCGGGCGATCGTTACCGCCGCTGCGACGGGCGTTGGTTTCACCTGGCTGCTCATCCAGACGCATGGTCAGGGCGATACGTTTACGCTGAAGATCCACTTCCAGCACTTTCACCTTCACAATGTCACCCGCTTTCACCACGGTGTGCGGATCTTCCACAAACTTGTTCGACAAAGAAGAGATGTGAACCAGGCCATCCTGATGCACGCCGATATCGACAAACGCGCCAAAGTTGGTGACGTTGGTGACAGCACCTTCGAGGATCATACCCGGTTGCAGGTCGTTCATTGTCTCGACGCCATCGGCAAACTGAGCGGTCTTAAATTCTGGACGCGGATCGCGACCCGGTTTTTCCAGCTCTTTGATGATGTCGGTTACCGTCGGCACACCGAATTTCTCATCGGTAAAGTCAGAGGCTTTCAGGTTACGCAGCTCGCTGCTGTTACCCATCAGATCTTTCAGTGCCTGCTGTGTTGCTGCCAGAATGCGTTCCACCACCGGATAGGCTTCCGGGTGGACGGTAGAAGCATCCAGCGGGTTATCACCATGGTTAATGCGCAAGAAGCCCGCGCACTGCTCGAAGGCTTTCGGCCCCAGACGGCTCACTTTCAGCAGTTGCTGACGGTTCTGGAACTGACCGTTCTCGTCACGCCAGGCAACAATGTTTTGCGCCATCATGCGCGTCAGGCCCGCCACGCGAGTTAACAGCGGAACAGAAGCAGTGTTGAGATCGACGCCAACGGCGTTAACGCAGTCTTCCACCACTGCGTCCAGTTTACGAGCCAGCTGCGTCTGGCTGACGTCATGTTGATACTGACCCACACCGATAGATTTCGGATCGATTTTCACCAGCTCTGCCAGCGGATCCTGCAAACGACGAGCGATAGACACTGCGCCACGCAGCGAAACATCGAGATCCGGGAACTCCTGCGCTGCCAGTTCGGAAGCTGAGTAAACGGATGCGCCTGCTTCGCTGACGATCACTTTCTGCGCAGTCACTTGCGGGAACTGCTTCTGCACGTCGAGATAGAAACGCTCGGTTTCGCGGGAAGCCGTACCGTTACCAATTGCCACCAGCTCAACGTTATGTTTTTCACACAAAGCGGCAACGGTCATCGCCGCTTTTGCGGCTTGTCCGGTGTGCGGATAAATGGTGTCGGTCGCTACCAGTTTGCCGGTTGCATCGACCACCGCAACTTTTACCCCGGTACGCAGACCCGGATCGAGACCCATCGTCGCACGCAATCCGGCTGGGGCTGCCATCAACAGATCGTGCAGGTTACGGGCAAATACGTTGATTGCTTCATCTTCCGCACGTTCGCGCACGGTGCCCATCAGTTCTGTTTCCAGGTGCATCAGTACCTTGATGCGCCACGTCCAGCTCACCACGCCTTTGCGCCAGCTATCCGCCGGGGCATTGTTCAGGCGCAGATTGAGGTGATCCATAATGATTTGTTCGCAATAACTCTCTTTCGGCGGCTCATCGAACTGTGGATCGGCATTCAGCGAAAGCTGAAGTACGCCTTCGTTACGCCCACGGAACATCGCCAGCGCGCGGTGAGAAGGCACCGTGGACAGCGGTTCGTGATGATCGAAATAGTCGCGGAATTTTGCCCCTTCCTCTTCTTTACCGCTCACCACCGTAGAAACCAAATGCGCGTTCTTCCACAGATAATCACGCACTTTTGCCAGCAGCGCGGCATCTTCGGCAAACCGTTCCATCAGGATATAGCGCGCGCCGTCCAGCGCGGCTTTGGTATCCGCCACGCCTTTATCGGCATCAACATATTGTGCAGCGGCGACTTCTGGCGTGTGTGACGGATCGTTCCACAGCAGGTCGGCCAACGGCTCAAGCCCTGCTTCAATGGCGATTTGCCCACGGGTACGACGTTTAGGTTTGTAGGGCAGATAGAGGTCTTCGAGTTCGGTTTTGCTTAAGGTGGCGTTGATGGCATTCGCCAGCTCATCGGTGAGTTTACCTTGCTCAGAAATAGACTTGAGGATCGCCTGACGTCTCTCTTCCAGTTCACGCAGGTAGCTCAGACGCGTTTCCAGATTACGCAACTGCGTGTCATCCAGACCGCCGGTGATTTCCTTACGATAACGTGCGATAAACGGCACGGTATTCCCTTCGTCAAGCAGGCGAACGGCGGCTTCAACCTGTTCCGGGCGCGCCTGAATTTCACCCGCAATAATGCGGCAGAACGAATCATTCATCATGGTTTGAGTTCATCTTTTCGGATCAAAAATCAGGGGATAGTTATACGGACTGGCTGGCAAAAATGCCAGCCAAAGGCTGGAGGTTAAGACTCTTCCTTACGGTTTCACGTACTCGATGGCATTAACATACCAGCTCGCTTCCCCGGCAGGCGTATTCACTACTGCCAAATCGCCCACCTCTTTTTTCAGCAATGCGCGAGCCATCGGGGAATCGATAGAGATGTAATCTTTACGACCAAAAATTTCATCATAGCCGACAATTCGAAAACGGTGAGTCACGCCATCGTCGTTTTCAATCTCTACCCATGCGCCAAAGAAGACCTTGCCTTCCTGCTGCGGGGAATAATCGACGATTTTGAGATTTTCCATGCATTTAGTGAGATAGCGCACGCGACGGTCGATTTCACGCAGGCGCTTTTTATTATACTGATAGTCAGCATTTTCACTGCGGTCGCCCAGACTTGCGGCCCAGGTCACCTTTTTTGTGACCTCCGGGCGTTCTTCACGCCAGAGATAATTTAGCTCTTGTTTGAGTTTTTCATACCCTTCCCGGGTAACCAGGGGCGTTTTCATCTCGTTGATTCCCTTTGTCTGTTTGATAATGCGCACATTGGGTATAACGTGATCATATCAACAGAATCAATAATGTTTCGCCGAATAAATTGTATACTTAAGCTGCTGTTTAATATGCTTTGTAACAATTTAGGCTGAAATTCATACCAGATTTTGCTGGTGACGAACGTAAGCTTTTTTAAGAATACACGCTTACAAATTGTTGCGAACCTTTGGGAGTACAAAGAATGCAAGAGAACTACAAGATTCTGGTGGTCGATGACGACATGCGCCTGCGCGCGCTGCTGGAGCGTTATCTCACCGAACAAGGCTTCCAGGTTCGAAGCGTCGCTAATGCAGAACAGATGGATCGCCTGCTGACTCGTGAATCTTTCCATCTTATGGTACTGGATTTGATGTTACCTGGTGAAGATGGCTTGTCGATTTGCCGACGTCTTCGTAGCCAGAGTAACCCGATGCCGATCATTATGGTGACGGCGAAAGGGGAAGAAGTAGACCGTATCGTTGGCCTGGAGATTGGCGCTGACGACTATATTCCAAAACCGTTTAACCCGCGTGAACTGCTGGCTCGTATTCGTGCAGTGTTGCGCCGTCAGGCGAACGAACTGCCGGGCGCGCCGTCACAGGAAGAAGCAGTAATTGCTTTTGGTAAGTTCAAACTTAACCTCGGTACGCGCGAAATGTTCCGTGAAGATGAGCCGATGCCGCTCACCAGCGGTGAATTTGCGGTACTGAAGGCGCTGGTCAGCCATCCGCGTGAGCCACTCTCTCGCGATAAGCTAATGAACCTTGCCCGTGGTCGTGAATATTCCGCAATGGAACGCTCCATCGACGTGCAGATCTCACGTCTGCGCCGCATGGTGGAAGAAGATCCGGCGCATCCGCGTTACATTCAGACCGTCTGGGGTCTGGGCTATGTTTTCGTGCCGGACGGTTCTAAAGCATGAGGCGATTGCGCTTCTCGCCACGAAGTTCATTTGCACGCACGTTATTGCTCATCGTCACCTTGCTGTTCGTCAGCCTGGTGACGACTTATCTGGTGGTGCTGAACTTCGCGATTTTGCCGAGTCTCCAGCAGTTTAATAAAGTCCTCGCGTACGAAGTGCGTATGTTGATGACTGACAAACTGCAACTGGAGGACGGTACGCAGTTAGTTGTGCCTCCCGCTTTTCGTCGGGAGATCTACCGTGAGCTGGGGATCTCTCTCTACTCCAATGAAGCCGCCGAAGAAGCCGGGCTGCGTTGGGCGCAACACTATGAATTCTTAAGCCATCAGATGGCGCAGCAGCTCGGCGGCCCGACGGAAGTTCGCGTCGAGGTCAACAAAAGCTCGCCTGTCGTCTGGCTGAAAACCTGGCTGTCGCCCAATATTTGGGTGCGTGTGCCGCTAACCGAAATTCATCAGGGCGATTTTTCCCCGCTGTTCCGCTATACGCTGGCGATAATGCTGTTAGCGATAGGTGGTGCGTGGCTGTTTATTCGTATTCAGAACCGACCGTTGGTCGATCTCGAACATGCTGCTTTGCAGGTCGGTAAAGGGATTATTCCGCCGCCGCTGCGTGAATATGGCGCTTCGGAGGTGCGTTCGGTTACCCGCGCCTTTAACCATATGGCGGCTGGTGTTAAGCAACTGGCGGATGACCGCACGCTGCTGATGGCGGGGGTAAGCCATGACCTGCGCACGCCGCTGACGCGTATTCGCCTGGCGACCGAGATGATGAGCGAGCAGGATAGCTATCTGGCAGAATCGATCAATAAAGATATCGAAGAGTGCAACGCCATCATTGAGCAGTTTATCGACTACCTGCGCACCGGGCAGGAGATGCCGATGGAGTTGGCGGATCTTAACGCTGTGCTTGGTGAGGTGATTGCCGCCGAAAGTGGCTATGAGCGGGAAATTGATACCGCGCTTGAGCCGGGCAGCATTGAAGTGAAAATGCACCCGCTGTCAATCAAACGCGCGGTGGCGAATATGGTGGTGAACGCCGCCCGTTACGGCAATGGCTGGATCAAAGTCAGCAGCGGCACAGAGCCGAATCGCGCCTGGTTCCAGGTGGAAGATGACGGCCCAGGTATTGAACCGGAGCAACGTAAGCACCTATTCCAGCCGTTTGTCCGTGGTGACAGCGCGCGCACTATCAGCGGTACTGGCTTAGGGCTGGCGATTGTGCAGCGGATTATCGATAACCATAACGGGATGCTGGAACTTGGCACCAGCGAGCGGGGCGGGCTTTCCATTCGCGCCTGGCTGCCATTGCCGGTAACGCGGGCGCAGGGTGCGACAAAAGAAGGGTAAATAAAACGGGAGGCGAAGGTGCCTCCCGTTTTGCTTTCTATAAGATACTGGATAGATATTCTCCAGCTTCAAACCATTACAGCTTCGGACCAGCCGCTACCAGCGCAGCACCCGCAGGGGTGTCGGTATATTTATCGAAGTTGTCGATAAACAGTTTCGCCAGGGTTTCGGCTTTTTCCTGCCACTGTTCTGGAGAAGCGTAGGTGTTACGCGGATCAAGGATCTTTGTGTCTACGCCCGGCAGTTCTGTTGGGATCGCCAGGTTAAACATCGGCAAAGTGAAGGTTTCTGCGTTATCCAGCGAACCATTCAGAATAGCGTCGATAATGGCGCGGGTATCTTTAATCGAGATACGTTTTCCAGTGCCGTTCCAGCCGGTGTTAACCAGATACGCCTGCGCACCTGCCGCTTGCATACGTTTTACCAGCACTTCTGCGTACTGAGTTGGGTGCAGCGACAGGAACGCCGCGCCGAAGCAGGCAGAGAAGGTTGGCGTCGGTTCGGTGATGCCACGCTCAGTACCGGCCAGTTTGGCGGTGAAGCCAGAGAGGAAGTGGTACTGGGTTTGATCGGCAGTCAGACGAGATACCGGTGGCAATACGCCGAAAGCATCTGCGGTCAGGAAAATAACTTTAGTTGCGTGGCCTGCTTTGGAGACCGGCTTAACGATGTTTTCGATGTGATAGATCGGATAAGAAACGCGAGTGTTCTCGGTTTTTGAACCATCATCAAAGTCGATAGTGCCATCTTCACGTACGGTGACGTTTTCCAGCAGCGCATCGCGACGGATGGCGTTGTAGATTTCGGGTTCCGCTTCTTTCGACAGCTTGATGGTTTTCGCGTAGCAGCCGCCTTCGAAGTTAAACACGCCGTCATCATCCCAGCCGTGCTCGTCATCGCCAATCAGGCGACGTTTCGGGTCGGTGGAAAGGGTGGTTTTACCCGTGCCGGAAAGGCCGAAGAACACCGCAACATCACCTTTCTCGCCAACGTTGGCGGAGCAGTGCATGGAGGCAATGCCTTTCAGCGGCAGCAGGTAGTTCATCATCGAGAACATACCTTTCTTCATTTCGCCGCCGTACCAGGTGCCGCCAATCAACTGCATACGTTCAGTCAGGTTAAACGCCACGAAGTTTTCAGAGTTCAGGCCCTGTTCTTTCCACTGCGGGTTGGTGCACTTCGCGCCGTTCATGACGATAAAGTCTGGTTTGAAACCTGCCAGCTCTTCATCGCTTGGGCGAATAAACATGTTTTTGACGAAATGCGCCTGCCAGGCCACTTCGGTGATGAACCGGACGGAAAGACGTGTGTCCGGGTTAGCACCACAGAAAGCGTCAACGACAAACAGACGTTTGCCGGAAAGCTGTTTGGTCACCAGGCCTTTCAGATGCTGCCAGGTTTCAGGGGAGAGAGGTTTGTTGTCGTTCTTACCTTTGCCTTTGTCTGCCCACCAGAAGGTATCGCGAGTGGTATCGTCACGGACGATATACTTATCTTTTGGTGAACGACCGGTGAAGATTCCGGTATCGACGGCAACAGCGCCCAGATTAGTTAACACCCCGCGCTCATAACCGGTCAGGCTCGGATCGAGCTCTTCCTGATACAGCAGGTCGTAGCTTGGGTTGTAAACGATATCATGTACGTCACTGATACCATAAGCCTCGAGTTCTTGCGGGGTCAAACCATTGTTAACGCGCATTTCACTGCTCCTTAGCCAATATGTATTGCCTGAATAGTAAAGTCTTTTTGGGGGTGTTAACCGCGACAAGGCTCATAGATTTACGTATCTGGAGAAATTCATATTTGACAAAACTCCGTGATTCCTGTCACGAAACGGTTGGTATTATCGCAGAAATAGCATTTTAGGTGTGGAAAATGTTCCTAAAAGGTTAAAACTTAGTTTATATGGCGAGAATGTTGTGAGTGTAATCGCATTCCTGAGTGAAATTAATGCAAATTCAATGAGTAAAGTATCGATTCACCACGCTAACTTTTTTTGATTACTTTCTGAAAAAAGCAAATTAGTCCTGCCTGGATGCGATAATTACCTCTCCTTTTGATTCTGGATAACCAACATGGAAAACGTTGAGCTTTCACCCGCGACACGCAGGGGAATGGTTGCTACCGGATTACTCCAGGGATTAGTTTGCTACCTGCTGGTCTCCTGGCTTGCCAGTAAAAATAACAGTTGGATAGTTTATGGCGTACCTGCGACCGTGGCGCTTTCATCCGTTTTGTTATTTTCTGTAGTGTCCTTCAAACAGAAGCGACTTTGGGGATGGCTGGCGATAGTGTTGATTGCCACTCTCGGGATGAGCGGCTGGCTGAAGTGGCAAATTGATGGCATGAGTCCCTGGAGAGCGGAAAAGGCGCTTTGGGATTTTGGGTGTTATCTGCTGCTGATGGGAATGATGTTGCTGCCGTGGATACAACAGAGTCTGCGTGAGCGTAATGACAATACCCGCTATAGCTATTTTTACCAGTCGGTATGGCATAACGTACTTATATTATTGGTGATTTTTATCGCCAATGGCCTGACGTGGCTGGTGCTTTTACTGTGGAGTGAGTTATTTAAACTCGTTGGCATCACGTTTTTTAAAACGCTCTTTTTTACAACCGACTGGTTTATTTATCTTACGTCAGGTCTGGTTACCGCACTGGCGGTGATCCTTGCGCGGACACAGTCTCGTTTAATCGACTCCATTCAAAAGTTGTCCACGTTAATCGCCACGGGGTTGCTGCCGTTAGTATCATTGCTAACCCTGATGTTTATTATCACCCTGCCGTTTACGGGCCTGAGCGCGATTTCTCGCCACATCTCCGCTGCCGGGTTGCTTTTGACGCTGGCCTTTTTGCAATTGCTCTTAATGACCATTGTCCGTGATCCGCAAAAAGCGTCACTTCCCTGGACTGGTCCGTTGCGTTGCCTGATTAAAACCGCTCTGCTGGTCGCCCCATTGTATGTGTTAGTCGCCGCCTGGGCGTTATGGCTGCGGGTCGCTCAGTACGGCTGGACTACGGAACGCTTGCATGGTGTGTTGGTTGTGGTGGTGTTACTGGTTTGGTCGCTGGGATATTTTGTCAGTATTGTCTGGCGTAAAGGGCAAAATCCCCTTGTTCTTCAGGGCAAGGTGAATCTTGCGGTTTCGTTGCTGGTGCTGGCGATTCTGGTGCTTCTTAATTCGCCGATGCTGGACAGTATGCGTATTAGCGTGAACAGTCATATGGCGCGTTATCAGAGCGGCAAAAACACGCCAGACCAGGTAAGTATCTACATGCTCGAGCAGAGCGGTCGTTATGGACGTGCGGCGCTTGAGTCACTGAAAAGCGATGCCGGGTATATGAAAGACCCGAAACGCGCATGGAATCTGCTAATGGCGTTTGATGGGGAGCAACATCTTCAGCAGGTATCGGAAAAAGCATTAGCCGATAATGTGTTAATTGCCCCAGGTTCAGGTAAACCGGATGCGACATTCTGGTCGGCCTTAATCAAAGAACGCTATAACGTGATGACCTGTATTGAAAAAGACGCCTGCGTACTGGTCGAGCAAGATCTGAATAGTGATGGTCAGGCGGAGCGGATCCTGTTTGCTTTTAATGATGACAGAGTCATTGTCTATGGCTTTGACTCAGCCAGAAAAGAATGGGACGCGCTTGATATGAGTTTACTTCCGCGCAAAATAACGAAAGAAAAATTACTCATAGCTGCGAAGGATGGAAAACTGGGGACGAGGCCGAAAGCGTGGCGCGATCTGACGGTAGATGGTGAAACGCTGGAAATAAACTTAAGTAAGTGACAACGCTTTTATCGGATACGACGCTGTATCTGACCAACAATAATTTGCGATTTATTTCATAGGCCTGGTAAGCGCAGCGCATCAGGCAATTGCGTCATGAAATCCGGCAGAGTTATCTCCGCCGGAAAAACTAATTAATGCACCTGCGGATCTGCCGGAGACGCGTTGTTGCGGATCTCGGCAATATCCATCGCATTGAACAGATAGTGGTTACCGCAGTAATCACAATGCATGTCAATTTCGCCATCTTCCGCCAGGATGCTATCCACTTCTTCATCCGGCAGCGTTTTCAGCGCATCGGCGCAACGTTCACGCGAGCAGGTGCATTTGAACTCAACATCCTGCGGATCGTAAACCGTCACCTCTTCTTCGTGATACAAACGCCACAACACTTCGTTTGCCGGTAAGGTCAGCAGTTCTTCGGTTTTGATGGTTTCGGTTAGCGTCGCCAGATGGTCGAAGTCGTCCTGCTGGGCATTTTGCGCAGGCATTACCTGCAACAACATACCGCCCGCAGCCGGTTTGCCATCTACGTCGCCGGTGCGAATAAACAGGCGCGTCGGCAGCTGTTCAGAACGCATAAAGTAATCTTCCAGGCAGGCCGCCAGGGTATCACCTTCCAGACCAACCACGCCCTGATAGCGTTCACCTTCGCTCGGGGTAATGGTGATCACCACGTAACCATTGCCAACCAGCGTTTTCAGGTCAGCATTTTCCGGAATTTCGCCCTGTACGCGCGCCACGCCACGCATCTGCTGGTTGTTGTTACCGTTAATAACCGCCAGATTCATCGGGCCGTCGCCTTGCAGCTGTACGGTGATATCACCATCAAACTTCAGCGTAGCGGTTAACAGGCTGGTCGCAACCAGCAGTTCTGCCAGCACGTTTTTAACGGGCTGCGGGTAATCGTGATTCTCAAGGATCTGTTGCAGGGTTTCCGAAACGGTTACCAGTTCGCCGCGAACGGCAAAGTTTTCAAACAGATAACGATGTAATTGGTCATGTTGCGGCATAATCATCTCTCTTGCAGGTGACAGTTATTCACTGTCGCCGTGTTTAAATCGTAACAGGTCGCGGCGCTCTTTTTTGTCCGGGCGTCGGTCCGGGTGCGGCATGGTTAAGGCATTAAGTTTACGTGCCAGCGCCATTTTTTCGCGTTTCTCTACACTTTGTGCAGTCTCTTCATACAGCAAGGCTGCCTCGCTGGCGGGGCGACGCTGTTCAGTAATCGCCTTCACGATTACCGTTCGCTCGTCATTTCCCTGGCGCAGAGTGAGCGTGGCATTCAGTTCGACGACTTTACTCGGCTTGCTGCGCTGCCCGTTGTAATGCACCTTACCGCCTTCGATCATTTCACGAGCCAGCGCGCGGGTTTTGTAAAAACGGGCGGCCCATAGCCATTTATCCAGTCGAACCTCAACAGCAGGTTTTTCTTTCATGGCGTCTCCTTCACATTAGCGAGGGGATCAGGCGGCGGTAGTCATTCAGTGACGGATGGCGCTGATACTGTTTTTCAGCAATCCCTGAGTCGGGATTAGTGACGCCGAGGCAGTAACGAATACCAAATTGCGCGGCAGCATCGAGAATCGCTTCGCTGTCATCGATAAACAGCGTTCTTTCAGCTTTTAGACCCGTAGCTTCGGCCACCGCATTCCATAACCGCTGATCCTCTTTCGGATAACCAAATGTGTGGGTGGAAAGTAATAAATCAAGGTGCGCGTCGAGACCGGTATGCTCAAGTTTTACCGCCAGGTTATGCGGATGCGCGTTGGTGAGCAAAATTCGCTGCTTACCGCTGGCTTTAAGTGCCTCAAGAAACGGAATGGTATCTTCACGCAGTACGGCGCGCGGTCCCATCTCGGTGGTCATCGCACAGATATCCAGACCCAGTTGCTCACTCCAGTAATCAAGACAGTACCAGTTTAGCGTATGCTGCACGTCGTGATATTGCTGGCGCATATATTCCATCGCTTCCTGTGGCGTGACCCCGTTTTTCGCGCCCCAGGTTTCAGGCACCAGCGTTTGCCAGAAATAGTTATCGAAGGCGAGGTCGAGCAACGTGCCGTCCATATCCAGCAGAACGGTATCTACGTCCTGCCAGGCAATGTTGATATGCATGAGGGAAATCTCCAGAGTGAAGCAATTTGCGCGACAGGGTAGCATAACCTGCCGCGCAAACGTGTTATTCGATAAGGCTTTCTGAAGGGGTGATCAGTTGTGGATTCAGGCAGCTTTCATAATAGGCCTGAATTTCCATCATGCGAGTACGATGACGGTGATAACGACGCCAGGCCTGTACGCCATTATAGATGGCACTGCCCAGCATCGTCAGCAACAGCAATGTCGTGCCCAGATAGCGCCACAGGCCGGAGCGATCCGGGATGGGGTGCAAGCCGATATGCTGCGTACCGTTGGCATCGGTAAAAATATTGGTGACGATACCTTCGGCGTTAAACGGCGTATGCATCAGCATTTGCGCCAGTTTCTGGAAAGCGTTCCACTGTTCTTGCGGCGGGTAGTCGTAAAGTGATGCCGAAGGCCAGGGCTGATCAACAAAATCGCTGCCTTCGTCGCTGACAATCAGGAATCCTCCCGGTGCCGGGCTATTCAGTGATTGCGCCGCTCGCGCCGTTTCATGAGTAATAAATGGTGCTGTGGAGGTTTCCACCAGGTTATCGAGTGATTCTGCGCTCACCGGGCGGAGTAACACATTCACGCCGTCGAGTTTTCCAGCGTTAGCGCGTTTTACCAGTGCGTCCCAGTCCTTACTGTTGCCGAGATTCACCAGCGCATTTTTCAACCGAACACAATCATCTTTGGCGGCACAGAGATCGGCGGTTTTCAGCACGATGTCGCCAAAGTCATCAAGCAGTACCATGCCGGATTTCTGAATTGCTGAACGCAATGTGGCGCTGACGCGAGATTCATCATCCGGTTTCGGGTGCAACTGGCGGTTTACTGCCTCGGTCAGTGCCGTGGCCTTGTTGACCAGCTCAGATTCTGGTAATGGCAATGAACGGGCGTCATTCCAGATGATCTGCGAGCAGTCAAATGGTAAAAACGGTGAATTGGTTTTCGCGCTCCAGGTGCCTGACGTGCGGATATTACACATCCCTGTACCGCTAAGACGTAAGGTATCGCCTACACGTACTCCGGCATCTGCCAGTTGTTTAACGCTGGTGGCTTCAATGGTCTGCGCGCCTTTCATCCACGAGAGGGTGAATTTCAGCGGCATATCCAGCGGAACCCAGAACAGCAGCATAAACAGCACCAGCAGAGAACCCACCGCGATAATCGTACTGCGTAGCCAGTGTTGCAGCGGGAAGTTTTTCACTTCGTCATGCAGCGAAAGATAGCGTCCCTGGCGTACCACGTGCCGATCAAGATAGATATCGATATCCGTTTGCTGCCCCAGATCCTGCGCAATATAAGGTTGCCAGTGCGCGGGATAGACCAGGTCGATAATACCGAGCGAAATATTGTTGATCTGTTCCTGATCGTTTTCGCCAAACAATCCCCAACGACGCGGCGTACCACGCAGACAGTGGATCTCCCGCAGGGATGATTTTGCCGGTGGCGCAAATAGCCCCCACAGACCAGCTCCCAGCAGCAGTAACGCGCCGCCAGCCAGCCACGGGACAAATACATCCGGGGTAATCAGGCAGAAAAAGAACATCAGGAAAGAGGCGACAATCAGCAACGCTTCGCGTAGCCCACGCGGGCGACTAAGCGCATACTCTTCGTGTGTTTCTTTGCGAATATTGAGCAGTTCGATTTGTTCGCTTTCTTCACCGCGAATCGACGCCTGCGTTGACGGGACAGGCTGTAACGCATAGCCGCGAGTTTCCTGCATGTACTCTTGCAGCGTATGACCGTTGAGAGAAATAACCAGCGGCAGCGAATCGGTATGGATCAGTTCAACGCTATTTTCATCGTTGATGTACTGCTCCCAGAACGGGGGCAGGTGGACTTCCACCGAATCGAGATAATAACGCCATTTATTCGGATCGTCGGTCGAAATGCCATAACGCGTGATGGCGTGTGTCAGCATCATGACGTTGTTGCTTTCAGCGTTCAGCGTCAGTGAAACGGGGGCTGCGCTGGCACCCGTCGGGCCAGGAACCTGCAAAACCTGCGTCAGGCTGTCGAGATAATTTTCAACGGCGCTACGTTCTTCAGGCATGAGTTTGCGCGTTTGCGCATCAGCGAAGGCGTTAGTCCAGGGCAGTTGACGCCGCCTGGAGCGCACCTTTATCAGCCATCCCGCAAGTAGTGAGCAGGCCAGCAAAGCAGCTAAAAAAATCACAATGGTGCTCATGCTTTCCCCATCTTACTTAATTTGTCAGGTGTGATTAGTCGCATCCTGGACACAATATAGGATTCTGCGGTTGGCTATCGGCAAGCGTGGAGTTGAACTTGAGCATCATTAAGCGCATCCCAGTGACCGGTGATCATAGCAAACCCTCTGAGGGCGGAATATCAGCAAATTCCTGGAGTTATTTCAACCTATTGACTTTTAATTTGATTTGAGAATGATTATTTATTAAGTTACGTAAATGTAAATAACATGCAATTCACATTGCCGAATGCGTGTCCGATATCGCACAATAACTGCTGATTTCACAGCATAGATTCCACGATGAGCAAATCATTACAAAAACCCACCATTCTGAATGTTGAAACTGTAGCCCGTTCCCGATTGTTTACCATCGAAAGCGTGGATCTGGAGTTCAGCAACGGCGTGCGGCGTGTTTATGAACGAATGCGTCCAACCAACCGGGAAGCCGTGATGATTGTGCCAATTGTGGACGATCACCTGATTTTGATCCGCGAATACGCAGTGGGAACCGAATCCTACGAGTTAGGATTTTCGAAAGGGTTAATTGACCCTGGTGAAAGTGTCTATGAAGCGGCAAACCGCGAACTCAAAGAAGAAGTGGGATTTGGCGCAAGGGATCTGACTTTTTTGAAGAAACTCAGCATGGCACCGTCTTACTTCTCCAGCAAAATGAATATCGTGGTGGCGCAGGATCTTTACCCTGAATCGCTGGAAGGCGACGAACCAGAGCCACTACCGCAGGTGCGCTGGCCGCTGACGCATATGATGGATTTGCTCGAAGATCCTGACTTCAATGAAGCACGTAATGTCAGCGCGTTGTTCCTGGTGCGCGAGTGGTTGAAGGGGCAGGGACGGTTGTAAAGCCCCTGGTTATGCAGGCTGGCGTGACTGGGCGAGTTTTTCGTGAATAAACGCCAGTGCTTCCTCTTCTTTATCACTCAGCCATATAAAACTTGACTTGTTCATAACCAATACAAATATATCTTTATAGGGGATAAGGTCATTTATCTCTGACCAGACACAAAAGCTGTGGGTGCCAGATTTTTTCCAGCATTTAACACCAGTCTCATCGATTTGAAAGTTCAATCCTTCCGTTATTGCGTTTTGATTGTAGATATCAGACTGTGCTTTTTTCTGCTTATACCTTGTCCAGTAGGTCTTTACTGAAAAAAACATACCATGTAGCCAAAATACGATAACTAATACTTTGTTTTTATTGAGGATAAACAGAAGGTCATCGGTGACGTTATTCCAGACTGATAATTCAATTTCTATATTAAATATCCCTAAAATCACGAGAGATGCAGGGAATAGCAAGAAAAACGTGACAGCAATGATGTCATAGAGAGCCGCTTTGTGTAGGCGTGGCACTTTATCGGGATGATACCTTCGTAAAACAAGGCCGTAGATGGTTAGAAAATCAGTCTGGTTAAGGCTGAATGGGGCATATTGCCGGGTGAACTGACGATTACTTTCGCTGCAATTCTCCGAAGGAGAAGGAGAGTGACTTTCCATTTTCATCGACATCTTCCATAGTAAAAGCCCGGCAACATTAACGCTGCCGGGCGTCGTTTTTAGAACAATTCCTGTGCCTCACCATTATCGATAATGGTCGTTCCCACCTCGCGCACCGCCTGCTGTGTAGGCTGCGTACCTTCGATGAAATACTCTTCGCGGCTGTTACCACCGTTGGCCAGTTGCCCGGTGCTGCGATCAATATTCACCGTCACAATACCTGGCGGCGGCGTCAGCGGTTGTTCCGGTACACCTTCCAGAACGGCTTTCATATAAGCGTCCCATGCTGGCTGGGCGCTCTTTGCACCGCCTTCGTAACCGGAGATCTGATCTTTAATCGCCCCGGAAGCCGTGGTGTGACCGAGATTACGACGGTGATCGTCAAAGCCAATCCATACCGAGGTCACAACGCCCGGACCGTAACCCGAAAACCACGCATCTTTCGAACTGTTGGTCGTCCCGGTTTTCCCGCCGATATCATGACGTTGCAAATCACGACCTGCGCGCCAGCCGGTGCCTTGCCAGCCAGGTTCACCAAAGATATTGGTGTTCAGGGCGCTCTTAATCAGGAATGCCAGCGGTGTGCTGATGACGTGTGGAGCGTATTCTGGCGCGCCAGTTTTTGCTACTAATGCCTGATTAGCCTGCTCCAGCTGCGGCATCGGAACAGAAACATTCTGCTGTTCGCGAGAGATAGCCACGTCTTCAACGTCGCTGTTTTCCAGCACGTTCGATTTTTGCGTATCACCGTAAATCACCGGAATATCACATTCCGGGCAGGCTACTTTCGGTTTCGCTTCGAAAATCACGCCGCCCTGGTCGTTTTCAATTTTGCTGATAAACCAGGGGTCGACCAGGAAGCCACCATTAGCCATCACTGCGTACCCGCGCGCCACCTGCAACGGCGTGAAGGAAGCGGAACCCAGTGCCAGTGACTCAGTGTGGACAATGTTTTGTGCCGGGAAGCCGAAGCGTTGCAAATACTCTGCGGCATAGTCCACGCCCATCGCTCGCATCGCACGTACCATTACCACGTTTTTCGACTGTCCCAGCCCTTGACGTAAACGGATTGGACCGGCGTACTGCGGCGGTGAGTTTTTCGGCTGCCAGTCAGAACCCGCGCCTGCATCCCAGCGGGAAATTGGCACATCGTTCAGCATACTTGCCAGCGTCAGCCCTTTATCCATCGCAGCGGTGTAGAGGAACGGTTTGATATTCGAACCCACCTGACGCAGTGCCTGGGTAGCGCGGTTAAATTTGCTTTGGTTGAAGTCAAAGCCACCGACTAACGCCATAACCGCGCCGTTTTGTGGATTGATCGATACCAGCGCCGAGTTTACTTCCGGCACCTGTGCCAGCCACCAGGCATCGCCCACCTGGCGAACCCAGATTTGCTGGCCTGTTTGCACAACATCGGTCACTTTACGCGGCGTCGGTCCCTGCTGAGTATCGGAACGATAAGGCCGTGCCCAGCGAATCCCTTCCATACGCAGCGTCACAGATGTTCCGTCCGCCAGCATTGCTGTCGCTTCCTGCGGGTTGGCGCGGGTGACAGCGGCAGGTAGCAGCGGACCATAGGTTGGCAGCGCCTTCAGCGTATCGGTAATCTTTTTGTCATCCCACGCTGATTCACCTACTTTCCACAGCACATTGGCCGGGCCGCGATAGCCGTGACGCATGTCGTAGTCCAGTACGTTATTACGCACGGCTTGCTGTGCGGCCTGCTGCACTTTGCGGGTAATGGTCGTGTAAATGCGATAGCCGTCTTCATAAGCGTTTTCGCCGTAACGGTTATACATCTCCTGACGTACCATTTCGGTGAGATACGGCGCTGAGAAGGCGATCTCCGGTGCGTGATAGTTGGCGTTAATCGCTTCGGTGCGAGTCTCATCGAGCTGCTGTTGGGTGATATACCCTTCGTCCAGCATTCGCGACAGCACGACGTTACGCCGCGCGACGGCTCGATCCATTGAATAGAGCGGGTTGAAGGTGGAAGGGGCTTTAGGCAGCCCGGCAATCACCGCCATTTCGTTCAACGTCAATTGATCGACGGTTTTACCGAAATAGACTTGTGCCGCAGCACCGACACCATAGGCGCGGTAACCGAGATAAATCTTGTTCAGATAAAGCTCGAGGATCTCGTCTTTCGTCAGCAACTGTTCAATACGAATCGCGAGGAAGACTTCCTTAATTTTACGCATTAGCGTGCGTTCTGGACTCAGGAAGAAGTTTCTCGCCAGTTGTTGGGTGATGGTGCTCGCCCCTTGCGATGCGTGACCGGAGAACAGCGCCACGCTTGCCGCACGGAAGATCCCCACAGGGTCAACGCCGTGATGCTCGTAGAAGCGGCTATCTTCCGTCGCAATAAAGGCTTTCACCATTTCCGGCGGGATTTGATCCAACGTAACCGGAATACGACGTTTTTCACCGTATTGAGCAATTAGCTCGCCATCGGCGCTGTAAATCTGCATCGGAATTTGCAGGCGTACATCTTTTAATGTCGCCACATCCGGCAGTTGTGGCTCGATGTAGCGGTAGAGGCCATAAATCGAGCCTGCTCCCAGCAGAATGCAACAGACTGCAAGGATCAATAAATACTTTACGAACTTCACTGGAAATTTCCCATTTAGTTTCATTTGGGCAGTTTATAAACAAACGCGCGGTAGTATAAAGGCAAGCCAGACGCATTGATATACCCGTCAGAGTGACGGGGGATAAGGAGATCATCACAATGGCATTTAAGATCTGGCAAATTGGTTTGCATTTACAACAGCAAGAAGCGGTGGCGGTTGCTATCGTGCGTGGCGCGAAAGAATGCTTTTTGCAACGCTGGTGGCGTTTGCCGCTGGCGACCGACATTATCAAAGATGGGCGCATTATTGACGCGGAACGGCTGACTAAAACGTTGTTACCGTGGAGTCGTGAACTGCCACACCGTCATCACATTATGTTGGCATTTCCCGCTAGCCGAACGTTACAAAGGGCATTTCCGCGTCCGGCAATGTCCCTGGGCGAACGGGAGCAAATGGCTTGGTTGACAGGTACGATGGCTCGCGAGCTGGATATGGAACCGGACTCCCTGCGCTTTGATTACAGCGAAGATTCGCTAAGTCCCGCCTATAACGTGACCGCTGCGCAAAGCAAAGAGCTGGCAACGCTGCTTAGCCTGGCAGAAAGATTGCGTATTCACGTTAGTGCGATTACCCCAGACGCCTGCGCTTTGCAGCGATTCCTGCCTTTTTTACCTTCTCATCAGCAATGTCTGGCCTGGCGTGATAACGAACAGTGGCTATGGGCGACACGTTATAGCTGGGGGCGCAAACTGGCGGTAGGGATGACAAGCGCGAATGAACTGGCCGCGACGTTAGCCATTAATTCTGAAAGTCTCGCGATATGCGGTGAAGGCGGATTTGACCCCTGGAATGCGGTTTCTGTGCGTCAGCCGCCGCTACCGCCGCTAGGTGGAGATTTCGCTATCGCGCTGGGGCTGGCGCTTGGGGAGGGGTGCTGATGAATCCGCCAATCAATTTTTTGCCATGGCGAGAGCAACGCCGGACGGCCTTTCTTCGCTTCTGGTTGCTGATGTTCGTTGCTCCTCTGCTGCTGGTTGTCGGGATAACGCTAATGCTGCGTTTGACAACCAACGCTGAAGTACGCGTTGACGCTGTTTTGCTTCAGGCGGAACAACAACGCGCCAGCACCCTACAAACCAGTAAACCCCGTTTGCTGGAACGCCAACAATTACGCGAACAGCGTTTGCAACGTCAGCGCCAGCGACAATTTACCCGCGACTGGCAATCTGCGCTGGAGTCACTGGCGGCACTTTTTCCCGAACAGGCCTGGCTGACAACGATAAGCTGGCAGCAGGGAACGTTGGAGGTAAAGGGACTTGCGACGAACATTACTGCGCTAAACGCACTGGAAAAAGCACTCCGCCAGGATGCTTCTTTTCAGCTCAATCAGCGTGGAGCCACGCAGCAGGATGCACAAGGACGCTGGCAATTTGAGTATCAGTTAACAAGGAAGGTTAGCGATGGACATGCTCTTTGACTGGTGGTTCGCGACATCACTCCGTATCCGCCAGTTTTGCTGGGCAGTCTGGTTGCTGATGTTAGTTACGCTCATTTTTCTTTCATCGACACACCATGAAGAGAGTGACGCATTAATTCGACTGCGGGCAAGTAATCACCAGCAATGGACTGCACTGTATCGCCTGGTAGACACCACTCCCATCATTGAAGAAAAGACGTTGCCCTTTTCGCCACTGGATTTTCAGTTGCCCGGCGCGCAACTGCTTTACTGGCATCCATCCGCTCAGGGAGGCGAGTTGGCGTTGAAAACGTTCTGGGAAGCTGTGCCGTCGGCATTTACACGACTGGCAGAGCGCAACGTCAGCGTGAGCCGTTTTTTGTTAAGCGTGGAAGGTGGCGATCTTTTGTTCACGCTACAACTGGAGATGCCGCATGAGGGTTAAACGCTGGTTGTTGGTAGGCATTGCCTTGTGCCTTTTAACCGGTATGCGCGACCCTTTTAAGCCGCCGGAAGATCTATGCCGGGTAAGCGAACTCACCCAGTGGCGTTATCAGGGGATGGTAGGGCGAGGCGAGCGCGTTATTGGCGTAATAAAAGATGGGCAAAAAAAATGGCGACGGGTGGAGCAAAACGATGTGCTGGAGAATGGCTGGACAATTTTACAACTGACGCCAGAAACATTAACGCTGGGAACTGGAAAAAACTGCGAACCGCCACAGTGGTTGTGGCAACGGCAAGGAGATAAAAATGAAGCAATGGATAGCCGCACTACTGTTGATGATGATACCCAGCGTACAGGCGGCAAAGCCGCAAAAAGTGACGCTGATGGTGGATGACGTTCCGGTGGCTCAGGTATTGCAGGCGCTGGCTGAACAGGAGAAGTTAAACCTGGTGGTTTCGCCAGATGTCAGCGGTACGGTGTCGTTACATCTCACTGACGTTCCCTGGAAACAGGCACTACAAACCGTAGTGAAAAGCGCCGGGCTGATAACGCGCCAGGAAGGCAACATTCTTTCAGTGCATTCTGTTGCCTGGCAGAATGACAATATCGCCCGTCAGGAGGCTGAACAGGCGCGGACGCAGGCAAATCTGCCGCTGGAAAATCGCAATATTACTCTGCAATACGCCGACGCCGGAGAGCTGGCGAAAGCAGGGGAGAAGCTACTTAGCGCCAAAGGCAGTATGACTGTCGATAAACGCACTAATCGCCTTTTGCTGCGTGATAACAAAACGGCGTTAAGTGCGCTGGAACAATGGGTAGCGCAAATGGATTTGCCGGTCGGGCAGGTTGAACTGTCGGCGCACATTGTCACCATTAATGAAAAAAGTTTGCGGGAATTGGGGGTGAAATGGACGCTGGCCGATGCGCAACAAACTGGCGGCGTTGGGCAAGTGACCACGCTCGGTAGCGATCTCTCCGTAGCGACGGCGACAACGCATGTCGGTTTTAACATTGGGCGCATCAGCGGGCGTTTACTGGATCTGGAGCTTTCCGCGCTCGAACAAAAACAGCAACTGGATATTATCGCCAGCCCGCGTCTGCTGGCCTCACATCTCCAGCCTGCCAGCATTAAACAGGGGAGCGAGATCCCGTATCAGGTTTCCAGTGGTGAAAGCGGCGCGACGTCGGTGGAATTTAAAGAGGCCGTGCTGGGAATGGAGGTCACGCCCACGGTATTACAAAAAGGTCGCATCCGACTGAAATTACACATCAGCCAGAACGTTCCGGGGCAGGTGCTACAACAAGCTGATGGCGAAGTGCTGGCGATTGATAAGCAGGAGATCGAAACGCAAGTTGAGGTAAAAAGCGGAGAAACGCTGGCACTGGGTGGCATTTTTACCCGTAAAAATAAATCGGGTCAGGATAGCGTACCGCTGTTGGGCGACATCCCCTGGTTCGGGCAATTATTTCGTCATGACGGAAAAGAAGATGAACGACGCGAGTTAGTGGTATTTATCACGCCACGGTTGGTTTCCAGTGAGTAAACTACCGCGAAAACGGCGATGTTTTCATGCTGAACATGTTTCATCTATTTGACGCGCGCAGGTATTTAGCATACAAGGAGTACCGATTTGAGAGTCGGTGCTCTTTGTTACCTGCGTTTTATGATGGTGATTTATCTTTCACGCGGCATTTTGCTGTCTTTTTTAGGCTAATCTTACCCGGTGATTTATCGCCAGAGCGGTGATAGCAAGGCAGTGCACCTGCAGCGACCAGATATGCAGAGGGATGGGCAATTTATTCAGTTGCCAAACCCGCTGGAGTATTGAGATAATTTTCAGTCTGACTCTCGCAATATCTTATGAGGTTTCAGTTCATGTCCTGCGGCGCTCTCTGAGCGAAGCGGGTTTATCATTAACGAATAGTCTTAGTAGTACCGAAAAAATGGCAGAGAAACGCAATATCTTTCTGGTTGGGCCTATGGGTGCCGGAAAAAGCACTATTGGGCGCCAGTTAGCTCAACAACTCAATATGGAATTTTACGATTCCGATCAAGAGATTGAGAAACGAACCGGAGCTGATGTGGGCTGGGTTTTCGATTTAGAAGGCGAAGAAGGCTTCCGCGATCGCGAAGAAAAGGTCATCAATGAGTTGACCGAGAAACAGGGTATTGTGCTGGCTACTGGCGGCGGCTCTGTGAAATCCCGCGAAACGCGTAACCGTCTTTCCGCACGTGGCGTTGTCGTTTATCTTGAAACGACCATCGAAAAGCAACTTGCGCGCACGCAGCGTGATAAAAAACGCCCGTTGCTGCACGTTGAAACACCGCCGCGTGAAGTTCTGGAAGCATTGGCTAATGAACGCAATCCGCTGTATGAAGAGATTGCCGACGTGACCATTCGTACTGATGATCAAAGCGCCAAAGTGGTCGCAAACCAGATTATTCACATGCTGGAAAGCAACTAATTCTGGCTTTATATACACTCGTCTGCGGGTACAGTAATTAAGGTGGATGTCGCGTTATGGAGAGGATAGTCGTCACTCTCGGGGAACGTAGTTACCCAATTACCATCGCATCTGGTTTGTTTAACGAACCAGCTTCATTCTTACCGCTGAAATCGGGTGAGCAGGTGATGTTGGTCACCAACGAAACCCTGGCTCCTCTGTATCTCGATAAGGTTCGCGGCGTACTTGAACAGGCGGGTGTTAACGTTGATAGCGTTATCCTTCCTGACGGCGAGCAGTATAAAAGCCTGGCAGTACTCGACACCGTTTTTACGGCGTTGTTGCAAAAGCCGCACGGTCGCGATACGACGCTGGTGGCGCTTGGCGGCGGCGTAGTAGGCGATCTTACCGGTTTTGCAGCGGCGAGCTATCAGCGCGGCGTTCGCTTCATTCAAGTCCCGACGACATTGCTGTCACAGGTAGACTCTTCCGTTGGCGGCAAAACCGCAGTCAACCATCCCCTCGGTAAAAATATGATTGGCGCTTTTTATCAGCCAGCATCAGTGGTGGTGGATCTCGACTGTCTGAAAACACTTCCCCCGAGAGAGTTAGCTTCGGGGCTGGCGGAAGTCATCAAATACGGCATTATTCTTGACGGTGAGTTTTTCAACTGGCTGGAAGATAATCTGGATGCGCTGCTCAGTCTGGATGGTACGGCAATGGCGTACTGTATTCGTCGTTGTTGTGAGCTGAAAGCAGAAGTTGTTGCCGCCGACGAGCGCGAATCCGGCTTACGTGCTTTACTGAATCTGGGACATACCTTTGGTCATGCTATTGAAGCGGAAATGGGGTATGGCAATTGGTTGCACGGTGAAGCGGTCGCGGCGGGTATGGTGATGGCAGCGCGGACGTCGGAACGTCTCGGGCAGTTTAGTTCTGCCGAAACGCAGCGTATTATTACCCTGCTTACGCGGGCTGGATTACCGGTTAATGGGCCGCGCGAAATGTCCGCGCAGGCGTATTTACCGCATATGCTGCGTGACAAGAAAGTCCTTGCGGGAGAGATGCGCTTAATTCTTCCGCTGGCAATTGGTAAGAGTGAAGTTCGCGGCGGTGTATCGCACGAGCTTGTTCTTAACGCTATTGCCGATTGTCAATCAGCGTAACAACAAGAAAGGTCAGGCCGCTTATCAAGTGGTCTATTAGCTTCAGGTTAATTGCAACGTAGTAAGCATTAACCTTTTAGTGGGGTGTTAAATGGATGAATTCAAACCAGAAGACGAGCTGAAACCCGATCCCAGCGATCGTCGTACTGGTCGTTCTCGTCAACCTTCTGAGCGTTCAGAACGTACTGAACGTGGCGAACCGCAGATCAATTTTGATGATATCGAACTTGATGAAACTGACGATCGCCGTCCGACTCGTGCGCAAAAAGAGCGCAATGAGGAACCGGAAATCGAAGAAGAAATTGATGATTCCGAAGATGAAGCTGTGGATGACGAGCGCGTAGAGCGTCGTCCGCGTAAGCGCAAAAAAGCAGCCAGCAAACCGGCTTCTCGTCAGTATATGATGATGGGCGTCGGTATTCTGGTTCTGCTGCTGTTGATCATCGGTATCGGTTCTGCGCTAAAAGCCCCCTCGACCTCTTCCAGCGATCAAACCGCGTCTGGCGAGAAGAGTATTGATCTTGCTGGCAATGCGGCCGATCAGGCGAATGGTGTGCAACCAGCGCCGGGAACCACGTCTGCGGAAAATACCCAGCAGGATGTTTCTCTGCCGCCGATTTCTTCTACGCCGACTCAGGGGCAAACCCCGGCGGCAACGGATGGTCAACAACGTGTTGAAGTGCAGGGTGACCTGAATAACGCGCTGACCCAGCCGCAAAATCAGCAACAGCTGAACAATGTGGCGGTGAACTCTACGCTGCCGACTGAACCCGCGACTGTAGCGCCAGTTCGTAATGGCAACGCATCGCGTGATACGGCGAAAGCGCAAACCGCTGAACGTCCGACCACCACGCGTCCAGCACGTCAGCAGGCGGTGATTGAGCCGAAAAAACCACAAGCAACTGTGAAAACGGAACCGAAGCCGGTAGCACAGACGCCGAAACGTACTGAACCGGCTGCACCTGTGGCGAGCACGAAGGCACCGGCTGCGACTTCTACGCCAGCCGCAACGCCAGCACCAAAAGAGACGGCGACTACGGCTCCAGTACAGACGGCATCCCCGGCGCAAACCACGGCAACACCAGCCGCTGGAGCGAAGACCGCAGGTAATGTTGGTTCGTTGAAATCGGCACCGTCCAGCCATTACACTCTGCAGCTGAGCAGTTCTTCTAACTACGACAACCTGAACGGTTGGGCGAAGAAAGAGAATCTGAAAAACTACGTTGTCTATGAAACGACGCGTAATGGTCAGCCGTGGTATGTACTGGTTTCTGGCGTGTACGCTTCGAAAGAAGAAGCGAAAAAAGCGGTATCTACATTGCCAGCCGATGTTCAGGCCAAAAACCCGTGGGCGAAACCGCTGCGTCAGGTACAGGCCGATCTGAAGTAATCAAGGTTATCTCCCGCAATGGTTTATCGTTGCGGGAGTTGCCTGAAGCGCTGGATGCTGTCGGAGCTTTCTCCACAGCCGGAGAAGGTGTAATTAGTTAGTCAGCATGAAGAAAAATCGCGCTTTTTTGAAGTGGGCAGGGGGCAAATATCCCCTGCTTGATGATATTAAACGGCATTTGCCTAAGGGTGAATGTCTGGTTGAACCTTTTGTGGGTGCCGGGTCGGTGTTTCTCAACACCGACTTTTCTCGTTATATCCTTGCCGATATCAATAGCGATCTGATCAGCCTCTACAACATTGTGAAGATGCGTACTGATGAGTACGTGCAGGCTGCCCGCGAGCTGTTTGTTCCTGAGACAAATTGCGCCGAGGTTTACTATCAGTTCCGCGAAGAGTTCAATAAAAGCCAGGATCCGTTCCGCCGGGCGGTACTGTTTTTATATTTGAACCGCTACGGTTACAACGGTCTGTGTCGTTACAATCTGCGCGGCGAGTTTAACGTGCCGTTTGGTCGCTACAAAAAACCCTATTTCCCGGAAGCTGAGTTGTATCACTTTGCTGAAAAAGCGCAGAATGCCTTTTTCTATTGTGAGTCTTACGCCGATAGCATGGCGCGCGCAGATGATGTATCCGTCGTCTATTGCGATCCGCCTTATGCACCGCTATCCGCGACCGCCAACTTTACGGCGTATCACACAAACAGTTTTACGCTTGAACAACAAGCGCATCTGGCGGAGATCGCCGAAGGTCTGGTTAACCGTCAGATCCCGGTACTGATTTCTAACCATGATACGGCGCTAACGCGCGAGTGGTATCAGCGCGCAAAATTGCATGTCGTCAAAGTTCGACGCAGTATAAGCAGCAACGGCGGCACACGTAAAAAGGTGGACGAACTGCTGGCTTTGTACAAACCAGGAGTCGTTTCACCCGCAAAAAAATAATTCTCAAGGAGAAGCGGATGAAACAGTATTTGATTGCCCCCTCAATTCTGTCGGCTGATTTTGCCCGCCTGGGTGAAGATACCGCAAAGGCCCTGGCAGCTGGCGCTGATGTCGTGCATTTTGACGTCATGGATAACCACTATGTTCCCAACCTGACGATTGGACCAATGGTGCTGAAATCCTTGCGTAATTACGGCATTACCGCCCCTATCGACGTACATCTGATGGTGAAACCAGTTGATCGCATTGTGCCGGATTTCGCTGCCGCAGGTGCCAGCATCATTACCTTTCATCCTGAAGCCTCCGAGCATGTTGACCGCACGCTGCAACTGATTAAAGAAAATGGCTGTAAAGCGGGGCTGGTATTTAACCCGGCAACACCGCTGAGCTATCTGGATTACGTGATGGATAAGCTGGATGTGATCCTGCTGATGTCCGTCAATCCTGGTTTCGGCGGTCAGTCTTTCATTCCTCAAACACTGGATAAACTGCGCGAAGTACGTCGTCGTATCGACGAGTCTGGCTTCGACATTCGACTGGAAGTGGACGGTGGCGTGAAGGTGAACAACATTGGCGAAATCGCTGCGGCGGGCGCGGATATGTTTGTCGCTGGCTCCGCTATTTTCGACCAGCCAGACTATAAAAAAGTCATTGATGAAATGCGCAGTGAACTGGCAAAGGTAAGTCATGAATAAGTTTGAAGATATTCGCGGCGTCGCTTTTGATCTTGATGGTACGCTGGTCGACAGTGCTCCTGGTCTTGCTGCTGCGGTAGATATGGCGCTGTATGCGCTGGAGTTGCCCGTCGCAGGTGAAGAACGCGTTATTACCTGGATTGGTAACGGCGCAGATGTTCTGATGGAGCGCGCATTGACCTGGGCGCGTCAGGAACGTGCGACTCAGCGTAAAACAATGGGTAAACCGCCCGTTGATGACGACATTCCGGCAGAAGAACAGGTACGTATTCTGCGTAAACTGTTCGATCGCTACTATGGCGAGGTTGCCGAAGAGGGGACGTTTTTGTTCCCACACGTTGCCGATACGTTGGGCGCGTTGCAGGCTAAAGGCCTGCCGCTAGGCCTGGTCACCAACAAACCGACGCCGTTCGTCGCGCCGCTGCTCGAAGCCTTAGATATCGCCAAATACTTCAGCGTGGTTATCGGCGGTGATGATGTGCAAAACAAAAAACCGCATCCGGACCCGCTGTTACTGGTGGCTGAGCGGATGGGAATTGCCCCACAACAGATGCTGTTTGTCGGCGACTCACGCAATGATATTCAGGCGGCAAAAGCGGCAGGTTGCCCATCCGTTGGCTTAACCTACGGATATAACTACGGCGAGGCTATCGATCTCAGCCAGCCTGATGTAATTTATCAGTCTATAAATGACCTTCTGCCCGCATTAGGGCTTCCGCATAGCGAAAATCAGGAATCGAAAAATGACTAAGCCCATCGTTTTTAGTGGCGCACAGCCCTCAGGTGAATTGACCATTGGTAACTACATGGGTGCGCTGCGTCAGTGGGTAAACATGCAGGATGACTACCATTGCATTTACTGTATCGTTGACCAACACGCGATCACCGTGCGCCAGGATGCACAGAAGCTGCGTAAAGCGACGCTGGATACACTGGCGTTGTACCTGGCTTGCGGTATCGATCCTGAGAAAAGCACTATTTTTGTTCAGTCCCACGTGCCGGAACATGCGCAGTTAGGCTGGGCGCTGAACTGCTATACCTACTTCGGCGAGCTGAGCCGCATGACGCAGTTTAAAGATAAATCTGCGCGTTATGCCGAGAACATTAACGCTGGTCTGTTTGACTATCCGGTGCTGATGGCTGCGGACATCCTGCTGTATCAAACCAATCTGGTGCCGGTCGGTGAAGACCAGAAACAGCACCTGGAACTGAGCCGCGATATCGCCCAGCGTTTCAACGCGCTGTATGGCGATATCTTTAAAGTACCGGAGCCGTTTATTCCGAAATCTGGCGCGCGCGTAATGTCGCTGCTGGAGCCGACCAAGAAGATGTCCAAGTCTGACGATAACCGCAATAACGTTATCGGTCTGCTGGAAGATCCGAAATCGGTAGTGAAGAAAATCAAACGTGCGGTCACTGACTCCGACGAGCCGCCGGTAGTTCGCTACGACGTGCAGAACAAGGCGGGCGTTTCTAACCTGCTGGATATCCTTTCTGCGGTAACGGGTCAAAGCATCCCGGAACTGGAAAAACAGTTCGAAGGCAAGATGTATGGTCACCTGAAAGGCGAAGTAGCTGAAGCGGTTTCCGGTATGCTGACTGAATTGCAGGAACGTTATCACCGTTTCCGCAACGATGAAGCCTTCCTGCAACAGGTGATGAAAGACGGCGCAGAAAAAGCCAGCGCACACGCTTCCCGTACACTGAAAGCGGTTTACGAAGCGATTGGTTTTGTGGCGAAGCCGTAATTCACTATTGATACCAAAAACCGGGGAAACCCGGTTTTTTTACGTCCTTATTTGCAATAACCCCAAAAAATGTGAAGCATCTCGCCGTTTCCACATCTCTTTGTTGCGCCTTATCTTCATTTTCATGAAGATATAAATATTCATTTTATTGAAAATTTATTATGCGTCGAACGTTTATCAAAAAAGAAGGCGTCGTCATCACGACGCTGGCTCGTTATTTGTTAGGTGAAAAGTGTGGTAATCGCCTGAAAACCATAGATGAACTGGCAACTGAATGCCGTTCGTCCGTCGGCCTGACGCAGGCCGCGTTAAAAAATCTGGAGTCAAGCGGCGCGATTCGGATTGAACGTCGCGGGCGCAATGGCAGTTATCTGGTAGAGATGGATAACAAAGCACTGTTGACCCATGTTGATATCAATAATGTGGTATGTGCGATGCCCTTGCCCTATACCCGCTTGTACGAAGGTTTAGCGAGCGGGTTAAAAGCTCAGTTTGATGGCATTCCTTTTTACTATGCGCATATGCGTGGTGCGGATATTCGCGTGGAGTGTTTGCTTAACGGTGTCTATGACATGGCCGTAGTTTCGCGACTGGCGGCGGAAAGTTATCTCACGCAAAAAGGCTTATGTCTTGCGCTGGAGTTGGGGCCGCATACCTACGTTGGCGAGCACCAGTTGATTTGCCGTAAAGGGGAGTCAGGTAACGTGAAGCGCGTGGGGCTGGATAACCGTTCGGCAGATCAGAAGATCATGACCGATGTCTTTTTTGGCAGTAGCGATGTGGAGCGAGTCGATCTCTCTTATCACGAGAGTTTACAACGCATTGTTAAAGGCGATGTCGATGCGGTTATCTGGAATGTGGTAGCGGAAAGCGAACTGGCCATGCAGGGATTAGAAGCGACGCCGCTAACAGACGATCCGCGATTTTTACAGGCTACTGAAGCCGTGGTTTTGACGCGAGCCGATGATTACCCGATGCAACAATTGCTGCGTGCGGTTGTTGATAAACACGCCCTGCTTGCCCATCAACAGCGAGTGGTCAGTGGGGAACAGGAACCCAGTTATTAAACGAAAGGCATCTAAAATGGAAACCAGACTCAACCTGCTTTGCGATGCAGGGGTCATCGATAAGGACATCTGCAAAGGCATGATGCAGGTCGTCAAAGTACTGGAAACAGAATGCCATCTACCAGTGCGCAGTGAGCAGGGGATGATGGCAATGATACATATGGCGAGTGCGCTGATGCGCAGTCGTCGCGGCGAACAGATCCAGCCACTGGATGACGAATTGCTGGCTGAACTGGCGCAATGTAGCCACTGGCCAGCGATCATGCAGTTGCACCAGGTGTTATTGCAGGGATTCGCGCTGGAAGTTAACCCGTGTGAAGAAGGCTATTTGCTGGCCAACCTTTATGGATTATGGATGGCCGCTAACGAAGAGGTCTGAAGCCCACAACAAATCCACGTCGCATAACTTAAATATTCAAAAAAATGAATATTTGATTCAAGGAACAGAAACGAGGCAACAAGATGTTTGTAGAAGCATTGAAACGCCAGAACCCGGCACTGATTTCTGCCGCACTAAACCTGTGGCAGCAGGGCAAGATAGCCCCGGACAGTTGGGTTGTCGACGTGGATCAGGTACTGGAAAACGGTAAGCGGCTGATTGAGACGGCGCGGCTTTACGGTATTGAGCTGTATCTGATGACCAAACAGTTCGGTCGCAATCCGTGGCTGGCGGAAAAACTGCTGGCGCTGGGCTACAGCGGCATTGTGGCGGTGGATTACAAAGAGGCGCGAGTGATGCGCCGCGCAGGTTTGCCGGTGGCGCATCAGGGGCATCTGGTACAAATCCCTTGTCACGAGGTCGCTGATGCCGTTGAACAGGGCACCGACGTCATCACCGTGTTTACCCTTGCCAAAGCGCAGGAAGTTTCTGCGGCAGCGGTGAAAGCGGGGCGGATTCAGTCTGTGCTGCTCAAAGTTTATAGCGACGATGATTTTCTTTATCCGGGGCAGGAGAGCGGTTTTGCTCAACATTCGTTGCAGGAAATTGTCGCTGAAATCCAAAAACTGCCAGGAGTCCATTTAGCGGGACTTACCCATTTCCCTTGCCTGCTATGGAATGAGGGCGTTGGGAAAGTTTTGCCGACGCCGAACCTCCAGACGTTGGTCAATGCCCGCAACCAACTGGCGGAATCTGGTGTTGCTGTTGAGCAATTAAACGCGCCTTCAGCAACCAGCTGTACTTCGCTGCCATTGCTGGCGGAATACGGTGTTACTCATGCCGAACCCGGTCATGCGCTGACGGGCACTATTCCGGCAAACCAACAGGGCGACCAGCCTGAACGCGTAGCCATGCTCTGGTTAAGCGAAATATCCCATCATTTTCGTGGTGATAGCTACTGCTACGGCGGCGGCTATTACCGTCGTGGTCATGCGCAACATGCGCTGGTGTTTACACCAGAAAATCAAAGCATTACTGAAACATATCTCAAAACTGTGGATGACAGCAGCATCGACTACACCTTGCCTTTGGCTGGTGAGTTTCCGGTGAGTAGCGCGGTGGTGCTCTGTTTTCGTACACAAATTTTTGTTACCCGCAGTGATGTCGTGCTGGTGTCCGGTATTCAGCACAGAGCGCCGGAAATCGTAGGCCGTTATGACAGCCTCGGCAACCTTCTGGAGGCGTAAATGGCGCGATTTGTGGTGTTAGTGATTGATAGCTTCGGCGTGGGAGCAATGAAGGATGTCACGCGGGTACGCCCGCAGGATGCCGGAGCCAATACATGCGGTCACATTCTTTGTGAGTTACCGCATTTACAACTGCCGACGCTGGAGAAGTTGGGGCTTATTAATGCTCTGGGCTATGCCCCCGGAGACATGCAGCCATCGGATTCTGCAGTTTGGGGTGTGGCGGAACTGCAACATGAAGGTGGCGATACCTTTATGGGGCATCAGGAAATTTTAGGTACGCGACCACTGCCGCCGCTGCGGATGCCCTTTCGTGATGTTATTGACCGTGTTGAGCAAGCATTAATTACTGCGGGCTGGCAAGTAGAGCGCCGTGGCGATGAGTTGCAGTTTCTGTGGGTTAACCAGGCCGTGGCAGTTGGCGACAATCTCGAAGCAGATTTAGGCCAGGTCTATAACGTGACCGCCAATCTCGGCGCAATACCGTTCGATGAAGTCATCGAAATAGGTCGTGTGGTGCGTGAGCAAGTTCTGGTTGGCAGAGTGATTACATTTGGGGGGCTGTTAGCGGACAGCCAGCGCATTCTCGATGCCGCAGAAAGCAAAGAAGGGCGCTTTATTGGTATCAATGCGCCGCGCTCTGGCGCTTATGACAACGGCTTCCAGGTCGTGCATATGGGCTACGGCGTCGATGAGAAAGTACAAGTGCCGCAAAAACTGTATGAAGCGGGCGTGCCAACCGTGCTGGTGGGTAAGGTGGCAGATATCGTCAGCAATCCTTATGGCGTGAGCTGGCAAAACCTGGTGGATAGCCAGCGGATTATGGATATCACCCTCGACGAATTTAACACGCATCCGACGGCGTTTATTTGCATCAATATCCAGGAAACCGACCTCGCTGGTCATGCAGAAGACGTCGCACGTTATGCCGAACGTTTGCAGGTCGTTGACCGTAACCTTGCCCGGCTTGTTGAGGCGATGCAGCCAGATGATTGCCTGGTCGTAATGGCGGATCACGGTAACGATCCGACCATTGGTCACAGCCACCATACCCGTGAAGTGGTGCCAGTGCTGGTTTATCAGCAAGGGCTGGTCCACACGCAACTCGGTGTGCGCACCACGCTTTCTGATGTGGGGGCTACCGTGTGTGAATTTTTCCGTGCGCCACCGCCACAAAATGGTCGCTCTTTTCTTTCCTCCCTCCAGTTTGCAGGAGACACCCTATGAGTTTTGATCCGACGGGTTACACCCTGGCCCATGAGCATCTGCATATTGATCTCTCCGGCTTTAAAAACAACCTGGATTGCCGCCTTGATCAGTATGGGTTCATTTGTCAGGAGATGAACGACCTGATGGCGCAAGGTGTGCGTAATGTGATTGAGATGACCAACCGTTACATGGGGCGCAATGCGCAATTTATGCTCGATGTAATGCGCGAGACGGGGATCAACGTGGTGGCCTGTACCGGTTATTACCAGGACGCGTTTTTCCCGCAACATGTGGCGACCCGCAGCGTGCAGGAACTGGCGCAGGAGATGGTCGATGAAATTGAGCAGGGTATCGATGGCACGGAGCTGAAAGCCGGG
Source organism: Escherichia sp. MOD1-EC5433 (assembly GCF_002966005.1). Classification (NCBI taxonomy): domain Bacteria; kingdom Pseudomonadati; phylum Pseudomonadota; class Gammaproteobacteria; order Enterobacterales; family Enterobacteriaceae; genus Escherichia; species Escherichia sp. MOD1-EC5433. The sequence continues at coordinate 188,215 of NZ_PTRL01000009.1, forward strand.
ATCATCGCGGAGATTGGTTCCAGCGAAGGAAAGATTACGCTGCTGGAAGAGAAAGTGTTTATTGCTGCCGCGTTGGCACATAACCAGACCGGATGCCCGATCTCCACGCATACGTCATTTAGCACGATGGGGCTGGAACAACTGGCTCTGCTGCAAGCCCACGGAGTTGATCTTTCGCGCGTTACTGTCGGGCACTGCGATCTGAAAGACAACCTCGACAATATTTTGAAGATGATCGAACTCGGCGCGTATGTGCAGTTCGACACCATCGGCAAGAACAGTTACTACCCGGATGAAAAGCGCATTGCGATGCTTCATGCACTACGCGACCGTGGATTACTGAACCGCGTCATGCTGTCGATGGATATTACGCGTCGCTCCCATTTAAAAGCCAACGGTGGTTATGGCTATGACTATTTATTTACCACCTTTATTCCACAACTGCGCCAGTCAGGATTCAGCCAGGCCGATGTGGATGTGATGTTACGTGAAAATCCCTCTCAATTTTTCCAATAAGGACAGACTCATGAAAAAGATTGGCGTTGCAGGCTTACAGCGTGAGCAGATTAAAAAAACCATTGAAACGACGGCTCCAGGCTGTTTTGAAGTTTTCATTCACAACGACATGGAAGCGGCAATGAAAGTGAAATCCGGGCAACTGGATTACTACATTGGCGCGTGTAATACCGGTGCGGGTGCGGCATTGTCGATTGCCATTGCGGTGATTGGTTATAACAAAAGTTGCACTATTGCCAAGCCGGGCATCAAAGCGAAAGACGAGCATATCGCCAAAATGATCGCCGAAGGGAAAGTCGCATTTGGACTTTCCGTTGAGCACGTTGAACACGCGATTCCGATGCTGATTAACCATCTGAAATAAAAGGCACGACTATGGATCTGTATATTCAGATTATCCTGGTGGCGTGCCTGACCGGTATGACATCGCTTCTGGCGCATCGCTCGGCGGCCGTTTTTCATGACGGCATCCGCCCGATCCTGCCGCAACTGATTGAAGGTTATATGAACCGTCGCGAGGCGGGGAGTATCGCTTTCGGTCTGAGCATCGGTTTTGTGGCCTCGGTGGGGATCTCTTTTACCCTGAAAACCGGCCTGCTCAACGCATGGCTGCTTTTTCTTCCTACCGATATCCTCGGCGTACTGGCGATAAACAGCCTGATGGCGTTTGGTCTTGGCGCGATCTGGGGCGTACTGATCCTCACCTGCCTGTTGCCGGTAAACCAGCTGCTGACCGCACTGCCGGTGGATGTATTAGGCAGTCTGGGGGAATTAAGCTCGCCGGTGGTTTCAGCTTTTGCACTGTTCCCTCTGGTGGCGATTTTCTACCAGTTTGGCTGGAAGCAAAGCCTGATCGCCGCCGTGGTTGTGCTGATGACCCGTGTGGTGGTAGTGCGCTATTTCCCGCATCTCAATCCGGAATCCATCGAAATCTTTATTGGCATGGTGATGCTGCTGGGGATCGCGATAACTCACGACCTGCGTCATCGTGATGAAAATGACATCGATGCCAGCGGGCTTTCGGTGTTTGAAGAACGCACGTCGCGGATTATCAAAAACTTACCGTATATCGCCATCGTGGGAGCATTGATTGCCGCCGTTGCCAGCATGAAGATTTTTGCTGGCAGTGAAGTGTCGATCTTCACCCTGGAGAAAGCGTACTCCGCAGGCGTAACGCCGGAACAATCACAAACGCTGATCAACCAGGCGGCACTGGCAGAATTTATGCGCGGGCTGGGTTTTGTACCGTTGATTGCCACCACCGCGTTAGCAACGGGTGTGTATGCAGTTGCGGGCTTTACCTTTGTTTATGCGGTGGGCTATCTCTCGCCGAATCCGATGATTGCGGCGGTATTAGGCGCAGTGGTTATTTCGGCGGAAGTCCTGTTACTTCGTTCGATCGGCAAATGGCTGGGACGCTACCCGTCAGTGCGTAATGCGTCGGATAACATCCGTAACGCCATGAATATGCTGATGGAAGTGGCGCTGCTGGTCGGCTCGATTTTCGCGGCAATAAAAATGGCAGGCTATACCGGATTCTCCATTGCGGTTGCCATTTACTTCCTCAACGAATCTCTCGGTCGTCCGGTACAAAAAATGGCGGCGCCGGTCGTGGCAGTAATGATCACCGGCATCCTGCTGAATGTTCTTTACTGGCTTGGCTTGTTTGTTCCGGCTTAAGGAATGCACTTATGAAGACGTTTCCTCTGAAAAGTCTGACCATTGCTGAAGCGCAGCAGAAGCAGTTTGCGCTGGTGGATAGCATTTGTCGCCATTTTCCTGGTAGCGAATTTCTTACCTGCGGTGATTTGGGATTAACGCCGGGGCTGAATCAGCCCCGCATTACCCAGCGTGTGGAGCTGGTGCTGGCTGATGCGTTTCACGCGCCAGCGGCGGTGCTGGTGCAAGGCGCTGGCACAGGAGCGATTCGTGCCGGGCTGGCGGCTTTGCTTAAACCAGGGCAGCGTCTTCTGGTGCATGATGCGCCCGTTTATCCGACGACACGCGTCATCATTGAACAGATGGGGCTGACGCTTATTACTGTTGATTTCAATGATCTGTCGGCACTGAAGCAGGTCGTAGACGAGCAACAACCTGATGTGGCGCTGGTGCAGCATACGCGCCAGCAGCCGCAGGATCGCTACATTCTGGCGGATGTGCTGGCAACGTTGCGCTCGGCTGGCGTTCCTGCGTTAACCGATGACAACTATGCGGTAATGAAGGTAGCGCGAATCGGCTGCGAATGCGGGTCGAATGTCTCGACATTTTCCTGCTTCAAGCTGTTTGGGCCAGAGGGTGTTGGCGCGGTGGTAGGCGATGCTGACGTTATCAACCGTATTCGCGCCACGCTTTACTCCGGCGGCAGCCAGATTCAGGGCGCTCAGGCGCTGGAAGTCTTGCGTGGGCTGGTTTTCGCGCCGGTGATGCACGCGGTGCAGGCGGGGGTATCTGAACGATTGCTGGCTTTACTTAACGGCGGCGCGGTGCCGGAAGTTAAAAGTGCCGTCATTGCCAATGCGCAGTCGAAAGTGTTGATTGTGGAGTTTCATCAGCCAATTGCCACCAGAGTGCTGGAAGAAGCGCAGAAACGCGGTGCGTTGCCTTACCCGGTGGGCGCGGAGTCGAAATATGAGATCCCGCCGCTCTTTTATCGCCTTTCCGGAACGTTTCGCCAGGCGAATCCGCAATTAGAACATTGTGCGATTCGCATTAATCCGAATCGTAGTGGTGAAGAGACAGTGCTGCGGATTTTGCGTGAGAGTATTGCCAGCGTTTAATGTTGTGAACGATATTTTCAAAGGCAAGGTAAAAACAAATACGCCCTCTGATGAAAACAGAGGGCGTCAGACAATTAAACCGGTATTAACCGATTTATGTTAAGAGATTACTGTGCAGTCGGACCGCAGCCACCAATGATTTTAGAAATAGAAATTGCCGGGTGCAGCAGGTAATCGTAAGAGCAGTTCTTGTCACGGTTTTCAATATGACCAGTACATGCAGTTAATGTAGCCAGTACTGCACCTACCAGTGTTACTTTAATAAATTTATTCATTTTCATTCCCTATGTAAAATATATCGAGTAATATTCATTAATTATGTGAATATAAGCAAGCTGCTCGTTAGAAACAATACAGGAATATCTATTACACGTCAGTGTGTGGACTATTAATATTTCGATTATATTTGTAAGCCACTGTAACTGTGGGTGGTTGTTAAAAAACAAATTGGTTAAAAAGTTGTTTTATGTCTGCTGAAGATAAAAATTAATATGATGATTATTGTGAATAAAAAAAGGTCGGAAATATCCGACCTTGATTAAAATTTTATTTAATTAATGGTTTGAGAACCAGTTTAATTTGTCGCGCAGACCAACGACCCGGCCAATAATAATCAAAGACGGACTGTTCATTTGCTGCGCCAACTCGCCCAACTGTGCGAGCGTACCGTCAATCACGCGTTGCGTTACTGCCGTACCGTTTTCGACAATCGCTACTGGCATTTCGCCTGGCATTCCGTGTTCAATCAATTTTTGCTGAATAGTCGCAGCCTGATTCAGCCCCATATAGAACACCAGCGTCTGTTTTTCTGCTGCCAGGTTTTCCCAGTCCAGCTCACCACCGGTTTTTAAGTGTCCGGTAATTAAGCGTACGCTCTGAGCATAATCGCGATGCGTAAGTGGAATACCCGAATAGGCAGAGCAACCGGAAGCTGCGGTAATACCCGGAACCACCGAGAACGGAATGCCCGCGTTGCACAGTGTTTCCAGCTCTTCGCCACCACGTCCGAAAATAAACGGATCGCCGCCTTTCAGACGCACCACGCGTTTGCCTTTTTGCGCTTCCCGCAACAGGATCTGGTTAATCTCTTCTTGCGGTACGCAGTGGTATCCCGCGCGTTTGCCGACAAAAACACGGTCAGCATCGCGGCGTACCAGATTCATAATATCGTCAGAAACCAGACGGTCGTAGACCACCACATCAGCCTGCTGAATTTGTTGCAGACCTTTCAGCGTCAGTAGCCCGGCATCGCCAGGACCGGCGCCAACCAGCACCACTTCACCGCGATGGTCGAGCGGCTCGTTGATTAACTGTTCGGTCGTTTCAGTAATGGCTTTCTGATCGTTATTCGCCAGCGACTGCGCCAGGCGGTCGTTAACGAACAATTTTTCCCAGAAACGGCGACGCTCGCCCATCGTGGCGAACTTTTGTTTTACCCGACCGCGTAACTGCCCGGCATATTTCGCTACCTGGCCCAGATGCAACGGCAGCAGTGATTCGAGTTTTTCACGCAGCAGGCGCGCCAGAACCGGAGATGTGCCGCCAGAGGAGACCGCTACCATTAGCGGTGAGCGGTCAATAATCGACGGCATAATGAAGCTGGCGGCTTTCGGCGCATCGACCACGTTACAGAAGATGCGGCGAGATTCAGCGGCTTCGCTGACGCGCTGGTTAAGCGCGTCATCATCCGTCGCGGCAATCGCCAGCCAGCAGGTGTCGAGAAGGCTTTCATCAAATGGCCCTTCGACGAGGGTTAACATGCCTGCATCTGCCCATGCGGTGAACTGTGGAATAAACGCTAATGCATTCACCGTTAAGCGAGCGCCCGCGTCTAACAGCAACCTTGCTTTGCGTTCCGCAACATCACCACCGCCGACAATCAGACAGTCGCGATCGCGTAATTGGCAAAATATAGGCAAATGATCCACGTAAAAACCCCTTACTGATTAACCTGCAGCTGTTTCAGTTTGATTAAATTTGTCCGCAACCGGACGATTCGCTTTCGGCGTAGCATACCAATAACCCAATCCCATGAATACGGCACCCGATAAAGTATTACCCAGCGTCACCCACAGCAGGTTATGACCAATACCCGCCAGCGTGTAGGCTTCGCTGTGGTTGCCAAACCAGGAGAGGGCGAACAGCGTCATGTTAGCGATGGAGTGCTCGTAGCCGGACGCGATAAATGCCAGCAGACACCACCAGATAGCGATAAATTTCGCCGCCCCTTCAGTGCGCAGCGCCATCCAGATTGCCAGGCAAACCAGCCAGTTACACAATGCACCTTTGAAGAACAGTACCATTGCCGGTGCAGTGGTTTTTGCCAGCGCGACGGAGTGAACGATGCTGGTATCTACCGGCAGCAGGCTACCGCCACCCCAGCTATAGAGCATGGCAACGAAGACGGAACCGACCAGGTTACCCAGCCAGGTTTGCGGCAGGATTGCCCACATTTGCCCGTGGCTGATAGTGCCCGCTTTCACCCCAAAGGTGAGGAACATGGTGTGTCCGGTGAACAGTTCAGAACCGGCGATAATCACCAGCGTTAAGGCGATACCAAAGGTCGCGCCCATCACCAGAGGACGTATGGACGGATCGAGCAAATTACCGAGCGTGAAAATCAGGATGATCCCAAGACCCACATACGCGCCCGCCATTGCGGAGCTGACCCAGAAGCCGAGCGGGTTATTTGCCGACAGGCGTGCAATGCGCGCAGCGTTAGCCGCACACTTATTAATAGTGTCTGTAAACATTTGATTATCCTTTAAAAAATAAAAACAAAAAATAAAACAAAAAGTTTAAAAAATGCCCTGCAATATACCGAAGGTCATTACAGGACAATGCAAAAAGGGGAGGTATTGCGCCTCCCGTTAAAACATTAACCGCGCAGTTGTACCACGCCGTCTTTCACTCGCGCTTCGTAATGCTTGACGGAAAACTGTTCGTCTTCCATGCACAAACCGTCGCTTAAGCGAAAACGCTGTTTTTTCAGTGGACTGGCAACCCACAGCTCGCCCTGGTGTTCCGCAATCAGCCCGCGTGACAGCACGCTGGATTCGAAGAACGGATCGATGTTGCTGATCGCAAACACCTGGTCGCTGTGATACGGGCGGAAAATGGCTACCTGCTCGTCACCTAACAGCGCGCAGACGCCGGTTTCAGGCAGGATGTCATCGATTTTGCAGATGTCTTTCCACTGGCTCATGCGTTGTCCTCCACCAGAGTTACCGGGATACGTTCATACGGCGTTGCCGGACGGTGCTGTTCGCGCTCTGGCACCATCTGCACGTTCGGGTCACGCTTATCGCTGTTGATGAAGTGTTTGAAGCGAGTCTGCGCAGACGGCGTATTTACCGTTTCAGTCCACTCACACACTACCGCTTCACGCAGGCGCGCCATCTCTTCTTCCAGATGTGCATTCAGCCCCAGTTTGTCGTCAATGATCACCGCTTTCAGGTAATCAATACCGCCTTCGAGGTTTTCTAACCACGGCGCGGTACGCGTCAGTTTGTCGGCGGTACGGATGTAGAACATCATGAAACGGTCGAGATATTTGATCAGCGTTTCGCGATCGATATCCGCCGCCAGCAGATCCGCATGACGCGGTTTCATGCCTCCGTTACCGCAAACGTACAGGTTCCAGCCTTTTTCGGTGGCGATGATACCCACGTCTTTACCCTGAGCTTCTGAACATTCACGGGTACAGCCAGAGACACCGAACTTCATTTTGTGCGGAGTACGGATGCCTTTGTAGCGGTTTTCCAGTTCCACGCCGAGACCCACGCTGTCGCCAACGCCGTAGCGGCACCAGGTGCTACCCACGCAGGTTTTCGCCATACGCAGTGCTTTCGCATAGGCATGACCGGTTTCGAAGCCTGCTTCAATCAGCTGACGCCAGATCTCCGGCAGATCGTCTTTCTGTGCGCCAAACATTGCCAGACGCTGGGAGCCGGTGATTTTGGTGTAGAGATTAAATTCACGCGCGATACGACCCACTGCCATCAGTCCTTCCGGGGTGATTTCACCGCCCGGAGAACGCGGGATCACCGAGTAGGTGCCGTCTTTCTGGATGTTAGCGAGGAAGTTGTCGTTAGAATCCTGCAGCGGAGTATGTTCCGGCTTCAGAATGTATTCGTTCCAGCAGGAGGCCAGCAGCGAGCCTACGGTCGGTTTACAAACTTCACAACCGTAGCCTTTGCCGTGTTTCGCCAGCAGTTCTTCGAAGGTTTTAATGCCTTCAACGCGGATCAAATGGAACAGTTCCTGACGCGAATAAGCAAAGTGTTCGCACAGGTTGTTGTTAACTTCGATACCCTGTTTCGCCAGTTCCGCATTCAGTACCTGAGTTACCAGCGGGATACAGCCGCCGCAGCCAGTACCGGCTTTGGTTTCGGCTTTCAGCGCCGCAACGGTATGGCAGCCTTTGTTGATAGCAGCAATCAGGTCGCCTTTGGTGACGTCGAAGCAGGAGCAGATTTGCGCGCTGTCCGGCAGTTTATCAACACCGATAGATGGCTTACCGCTACCGGAGTGCGCTGGCAGGATCAGGGAGTCTGGGTTTTCTGGCAGTTCGATAGCGTTCAGCACCAGTTGTAGCAGGTTACCGTAGTCGCTGGTATCGCCCACCAGTACCGCACCGAGCAGGGTTTTGTTGTCTTCGCTGACAACCAGGCGTTTGTAGATCTCTTTGCTTTCGTCGAGGTAAACATAGCTACGAGCGCCTGGTGTACGACCATGCGCATCGCCAATACCGCCAACGTCCACGCCCAGCAGTTTCAGCTTGGCGCTAAGGTCAGCGCCTTCAAAGGCGTTTTCGCTACCGAGAATGTGGTCGACGGCGACCTGCGCCATTTTGTAGCCTGGTGCGACCAGACCAAATACACGGTTGTTCCAGCTTGCGCATTCACCGATAGCGTAGATATCCGGATCGGAAGTCTGGCAGGAATCATTAATGACGATACCCCCACGCGGAGCAACGTCCAGACCACACTGAGTTGCCAGTTTATCGCGCGGACGGATACCGGTAGAGAAGACGATAAAGTCAACTTCCAGCTCGCTACCGTCGGCAAAACGCATAGTTTTACGCGCTTCAACACCTTCCTGCACAATCTCAAGGGTATTTTTGCTGGTGTGAACGCGTACGCCCATGCTTTCGATTTTGCGACGTAGCTGCTCGCCGCCCATCTGATCAAGCTGTTCCGCCATCAGCATCGGGGCAAATTCGATAACGTGGGTTTCAATGCCTAAGTTTTTCAGTGCGCCAGCGGCTTCCAGACCTAACAGGCCTCCGCCAACAACGGCACCGCGCTTGCTGCGACGGGCGCAGGATTCAATCGCGTTGAGGTCTTCAATGGTGCGATAAACAAAGCAGTCCTGAGTATCAGAACCTTTGATCGGCGGGATCCACGGGTAGGAACCGGTCGCCATGATCAGCTTGTCATAATAAACGGTACGCCCGGCGCTGGAGTGGATCACCTTTTCCTGACGGTTGATGGTGATAGCGCGTTCGCCGACCAGAACTTTGATGCCGTGTTTCTCGTAAAAGCCTTCGCGCACCAGCGACAGCTCTTCGGCGGTGTGGTGAGAGAAGTAAGACGAGAGGTGTACGCGGTCATAAGCGATGCGCGGTTCTTCACAGAAAACGGTAATATCAAAGTTGGCCGCATCAGATTTATCAAGAAGATCTTCGATAAAGCGATGGCCGACCATACCGTTACCGATAATTGCGAGTCTGACTTTGCTCATTTTTGCCTCGATTTCTTTTCTATTACCGCCTACCTTAACGATTCAGCAACCCCACTTATTGATGCAAATCAAATTCACCTTTATATACTCCTTAAGAGGTATATTGCTGATTTGTATAAATATTCTTAAGTCACGGAATTGTCTGACATTTCATGTTTGTGCAAAAAACAGACAAAATGAAAGCATTTATAGAGATGAAGGCTCGTTGCGGGAGATGAGAGGAAAAGCCGGGACGACGAAAGTGCCGCCCGGCATTGGTAATTAATGAGAGGTCAGGGTGTTGTGCTGACGGTGACGGCTGACAAAGCCTAACAGGAAGCACATCACGAATACCACAGCGTACAGACCGTTTGCAGTGAGCAGCGCCGCCTGTGGACCGCTATGCTCTACGATCGGACCAGTAACCACAAAGGTCAGCATGGTGCCGATGGTTCCACAGGTGAGTACGAAGTTAACCAGTTTTGGCGACGGTACTTTTGTCTGCTGGGAACCCAGAGTGATGATGGTGGTATAGATTGCGCTGGAGAAGAAGCCCAGAGCAAGAATAGACCACGCCATATGCGCTGGTGTTCCGGTGTTAAAGACATACATCAGAATCGCAGCCAGGCCTGCCAGCACGGTCAGAATACGTTGCAGGTCAAAGAAACGCAGAATAAAGCTGAACGCCCACATGCCGACCATATACGACATCCAGAAGTTGCTCACCAGCGTACCCGCATCGTTCAGGCTCATGCCCAGACCTTTGGCGTACTCTGGCACCCAGGAGATAAAACCTAACTGACCGAGGATGTAGCACAGCGCAGCAATCGAGAGAAACAGCACGCCGATCCCCCACTTTTCTTTCGCTACCGGAGCGTCAGCTTTTGGCGCATGTTTGCCCAGCGCCGGGAACTCACAGCCGAAGGTCAGAATAAAAATAGCGACGTACACAAGCCCGATGCAGGCATAAACCCAGTACCACTCAATGCTGCGCGCCAGCAGAAATGCGGCGATCATCGGGAAAATCATCCCTGCCATACTGAAGAAGGAGTCGGTAAACAGCAGACGGGAACCGCGCTGGCGCCCTTCATACATTTGCGTTACCAGGAATGTACCAATCGACATGGTGATACCGCTGACCACCCCGAGGATGAACATCGCCGCCGAGAACAGCGCCAGGCTGTGGCTGAACATCAAACCGGCAACCGCCAGCACCATCAGGAGAAAGCCAAAACGTAACTGCGTTTTCAGCGGGACAATTTCCATCAGCCAGGCGTTGAGGAAGATAGAGATTAAAATGCCGGCATTGAGGAAGGTGAAGGTGTTACTCATACTGGAAACAGGCAGATTGAAATAATCGGCGATATTTCCCATCACCATCCCGGTGACAATAACCAACGCACCGGTCAGTGCGTAGGAAAGAAAGCTAATCCATGTGAGCTTGATGCGATTGCTGTTAGTCATGATTGGCCTGCGTTAAAAGATAAAATGGCATAGTGGATATGCTGCGAGCGGGGGATTTTAGGTGATCTTGTGATCTGATTAAATATTTAATTGCAAACGGTTGCTAATTTGCAATATTTAAAGTGATTCTGATCACAAAATAAAAGTGATCATCAGGTTACATATATTTCAAGTACGTAAAATTAGGTAAAGGAATGGCCTTGTCATTGAAGGCTATTTAGAATCTCTCCACTTGCTTTTTTTCTGCTCTGTTAAGGAAATCTCATGTTCAAATCGACCCTGGCAGCTTTCGTAGCTGTTTTCGCTCTTTCTGCTCTCTCACCCGTAGCAATGGCAGCGAAAGGGGACCCGCACGTATTGTTAACAACCTCTGCTGGTAATATCGAACTGGAGCTGGATAGCCAGAAAGCACCGGTATCAGTGCAAAACTTTGTCGATTATGTGAACAGTGGTTTTTATAACAACACCACCTTTCACCGCGTTATCCCTGGCTTTATGATTCAGGGCGGTGGATTTACCGAGCAGATGCAGCAGAAAAAACCAAATCCGCCAATCAAAAATGAAGCTGATAACGGTCTGCGCAATACGCGCGGCACTATTGCTATGGCGCGTACTGCGGACAAAGACAGCGCAACCAGTCAGTTCTTTATCAACGTGGCCGACAATGCCTTCCTCGACCACGGTCAGCGTGATTTCGGCTACGCCGTCTTTGGTAAAGTGGTGAAAGGTATGGACGTTGCCGATAAGATTTCCCAGGTGCCGACTCATGACGTTGGTCCATACCAGAATGTGCCGTCAAAGCCAGTAGTTATCCTTTCTGCTAAAGTCCTGCCATAACGATTTCTCGCGCGGGCAATCTTGCCCGCGCTTCTGCTCTTCCGGCGTAACCCGGATTTGCCGCTTATACTTGTGGCAAACGGACACGTTCAGGGAGGCATTAAGTGAAGAAACTCACCGATAAGCAAAAGTCCCGCCTCTGGGAGCTTCAGCGTAATCGTAATTTTCAGGCCAGCCGTCGTCTCGAAGGTGTTGAGATCCCTTTGGTGACACTGACTGCCGCTGAGGCTTTGGTGCGCCTTGAAGAGCTAAGGAGGCACTATGAGCGATAAATTCGGCGAAGGGCGCGACCCGTATCTCTATCCTGGCCTCGATATCATGCGTAATCGGCTGGATATCCGCCAACAGCAGCGGCTGGAGCAGGCGGCTTACGAAATGACGGCGCTGCGTGCCGCGACCATTGAGCTTGGTCCATTGGTGCGTGGTTTACCGCATTTGCGTGCTATTCATCGCCAGCTGTATCAGGATATTTTCGACTGGGCGGGGCAACTGCGTGAAGTCGATATTTATCAGGGGGATACACCGTTCTGCCACTTTGCCTATATTGAAAAAGAGGGCAATGCCCTGATGCAGGATCTGGAGGAAGAAGGTTATCTGGTCGGTCTTGAGAAAGCGAAGTTCGTCGAGCGGCTGGCGCACTACTATTGTGAAATCAATGTCCTGCATCCCTTCCGTGCAGGAAGTGGTCTGGCACAGCGGATCTTCTTCGAGCAACTGGCGATTCATGCGGGTTATCAACTGAGCTGGCAGGGTATCGAAAAAGAGACCTGGAATCAGGCTAATCAGAGTGGGGCTATGGGCGATCTCTCTGCGCTGCAGACGATATTTAGCAAAGTGGTAAGCGAAGCCGGGGAATCTGAGTAAAATAGCGCGGTTCTTTCGTACCGGAGCCGCCATGATCCTGCTTATTGATAACTACGATTCTTTCACCTGGAACCTCTACCAGTACTTTTGTGAACTGGGGGCGGATGTGCTGGTTAAGCGCAACGATGCGTTGACGCTGGCGGATATCGACGCCCTAAAGCCGCAGAAAATTGTCATCTCGCCAGGCCCCTGTACGCCCGATGAAGCCGGGATCTCCCTTGAGGTTATTCGCCACTACGCCGGGCGCTTGCCGATTCTTGGCGTCTGCCTCGGTCATCAGGCAATGGCACAGGCATTTGGCGGCAAAGTTGTGCGCGCCGCAAAGGTCATGCACGGCAAAACCTCACCGATTACACATAGCGGTGAGGGCGTATTTCGGGGGCTGGCAAATCCACTTACCGTGACACGCTACCATTCGCTGATGGTGGAACCTGACTCATTACCAGCGTGCTTTGAAGTGACGGCCTGGAGCGAAACCCGCGAGATTATGGGGATTCGCCATCGCCAGTGGGATCTGGAAGGGGTGCAGTTCCATCCGGAAAGTATTCTCAGCGAACAAGGGCATCAACTGCTGGCTAATTTCCTGCATCGCTGATTTCTGATTGCCATTTAGTGATTTTTTATGCATATTTTGTGATTATAATTTCACATTAGTTTATGCGTAACAGGGTGATCATGAGATGGCAACTGAACAAACAGCAATTACACGCGCGACTTTCGATGAAGTGATCCTGCCGATTTATGCACCGGCAGAGTTTATTCCGGTAAAAGGTCAGGGCAGCCGAGTCTGGGATCAACAGGGCAAGGAGTACGTCGATTTCGCGGGTGGCATTGCGGTTACGGCATTAGGCCATTGCCATCCGGCGCTGGTGGAAGCGTTAAAAACCCAGGGGGAAACGCTATGGCATATCAGCAACGTTTTCACCAATGAACCGGCGCTGCGTCTCGGGCGTAAGCTGATCGAGGCAACCTTTGCCGAACGCGTGGTGTTTATGAACTCCGGGACGGAAGCCAACGAAACCGCCTTTAAACTGGCGCGGCATTACGCCTGCGTGCGCCATAGCCCCTTCAAAACCAAAATTATTGCCTTCCATAACGCCTTTCATGGACGCTCGCTGTTTACCGTCTCGGTGGGCGGGCAGCCGAAATATTCCGACGGCTTTGGGCCAAAACCGGCAGACATCATTCACGTTCCCTTTAACGATCTCCACGCAGTGAAAGCAGTGATGGATGATCACACCTGCGCGGTAGTGGTTGAGCCGATTCAGGGCGAGGGCGGCGTGACGGCAGCGACGTCAGAGTTTTTGCGGGGCTTGCGTGAGCTGTGCGATCAGCATCAGGCATTATTGGTGTTTGATGAAGTGCAGTGCGGGATGGGGCGTACCGGTGATCTGTTTGCCTATATGCACTACGGCGTGACGCCGGATATTTTGACCTCAGCGAAAGCGTTAGGCGGCGGCTTCCCGATTAGCGCCATGCTGACCACGGCGGAGATTGCTTCTGCGTTTCATCCTGGTTCTCACGGTTCCACTTACGGCGGTAACCCGCTGGCCTGTGCGGTTGCGGGCGCGGCCTTTGATATCATCAATACCTCTGAAGTGCTGGAAGGCATTCAGGCGAAACGCCAGCGTTTTGTTGATCATTTGCAGAAGATAGATCAGCAGTACGATGTGTTTGGCGATCTTCGCGGTATGGGGTTGTTGATTGGCGCCGAGCTTAAGTCACAGTACAAAGGTCGGGCGCGCGATTTCCTTTATGCGGGCGCAGAGGCTGGCGTAATGGTGCTGAATGCCGGGACAGATGTGATGCGTTTTGCACCATCGCTGGTGGTGGAAAATGCGGATATCGATGAAGGGATGCAGCGTTTTGCCCGCGCGGTGGCGAAGGTGGTTGGGGCGTAATAAGACGTGTCATCGTCGCATCAGGCAAAGCATGTCGGATGCGGCGTAAACGCCTTATCCGACCTACGGTTTGCTTCTGGCAATGATGATATTACGCCTTCGAATCCCGTAACTTCCGGCTCAACCAAATCCCGTGATGCGGTCGCTGCCGCCAGGCCATCGCTGAAATGGTGTGCATTGTATTCAGATGGCCAATAACGCGTTGTAAATGCTGCTCCAGTGTGCCAGACGCGCCTTCGTGTGGCAGCATCTCTGGCGAGTCTATGATATTGGCGTCACCAGAACTACCCGGTTCATCATATTCCAGGCGCTGCTGACAGCGTTGAATAGCGATTTCACAAGACTGCAAATATTCCTGCGCCAGTTCCGGCGGTAATGTCCGGTGCTCCCGCGCCAGCGTGGTCATGGCATTAATATGCTCAACAATAAACTGACTATGCGTTACCCACAGTTTCATATCTGCCAGATAATGGCTGTTAAACGCCGGTTCCTGCATCGCCTGGTTCAATGAGTTATACAAGGTGTTATGCGCCTGATTAACCCGCATTCGTTGCCAGGCTAGTGGCGTAGGTTGCGGATCTTTACTGAGGATCAGACGAATGGCCTCCTGGTAAGTTTCTAAGGCATCATGGGCGTTCTTGCGCAATAAGCCGCTCTGCCACTGCGGCCACAGCCACACTGTGCCGCCGAAGGCAATCAGACAGCCGATGATAGTATCGATAAGACGGGGGATGATGTACTGCTCACCATTCAGCCATAACAGTTGCAGGGTATATACAGCGGTAATGGTAAAACCGACCGTCGCCCAGCCGTAGTTTTTGCGCAATATCAGGTAACTGGCGAGCGTGGTGAAAAGCATCAGCGTCAGGGTGTAACCCTCAGGGATTTTAAAGTGCAGCGCAACGCCTGCAATAATTAATCCAACCACGGTTCCCACAGAACGATTCACAATCCGCAGGCGAGTCGCGCCGTAGCCATTTTGCGTCACCAGCAATACCGTCATTAGTATCCAATAGGATTTCGGCAGATGCAGCGCGGTGCCCATCAGACTGGCAATGCTTAACATCACACTCAGTCGTCCGGCATTACGCAGTGCTGGCGATTTCAGGGAAAGATAGCTTTTCAGCGCCGGGAGTAACGGCATTCGGCGCTGTTTATCTGCCAGTAAGTCACGGGCATAGAGTGGTTTTTGCGTTCGCAGCACGCGGGCGATGCGGCTGAAATGCCAGTAGCAGAATTGCCCCACAGGGTTATCCGGATGTTGGCGGGCGATTTTTTCCAGTGCGCCAATTTGCTTTTCCATCGTAAAACGCGTCGGCAGGCGATGATAAAGAATGTCATCAGCCAGCACGCGCAGGCGAGCGGCGACGGTTTGCGCATTCCAGCGGATAACTTCCTCCGCATGGCTACGTTCGACCAGCTTTTGCACCTCTTCCGGCTGATGCAAACTGACCGAAATGTGTTCCTGTAAATCCAGCGCCTCCTGGAAAATGCGCAGCATCCGCTTGTAATCGGTATTATTTTGCGCGGAAAGCATATGCATTTGCTGATAGCACTGGGTAATTAAATCGACCGCTTTTTGCTGGCGTTCCAGCAGCGGTGGCAACGCTTTCTCAGGATCGGTGTGCTGGGTAAGCAGGCTGTATTTGGCTTCGCAATAATCTGCCAGTTCACGGTACAGCAGGCTAAGGGACTCACGTAGCGGTTGTTCGCGCCAGAGCCAGAACCAAAACCAGTTAAACAGCCCATACCAGAGTGTACCTAACGCATAGATGAGCAACGGTTCCCAGACGGGCATGTATCCCGCCAGACTTAAGGTAAAAATAGCTGCCAGCAGCGATGCGGGAAGTAATTTTGCGTGTAATGGCCCTAACTCGGCAGTAACGCCAAGTATCAACGTTAACCCCGTCAGCAGAAATGGCAGGGGGATATCTTTTTCCAGCAGCAGTTGTGTTAGCAAGCTGCAGGTGGCAAACAGCGACGCACCAATAATTAAACGTTTGAAAAAACGTTTATGGGGAGTATCAAGCCCCGCAATATTGCAACAGGCGGGGACGAGGGAAAAGAGCAGCCCGAGTCTTAATTCGCCAAGCAATAGACCAACGGCCACGGGCAAACATAGCACCAGCGTTTGTCGTAGTGCATAGTTGATATCGGGATGATAAATCAGTCTGCGCCACATCGGGTTAAACAAAATGGCGCGCTACTCAGTAACGCGCCACTCCGACGGGATTAACGAGTGCCGTAAACGACGATGGTTTTACCGTGTGCGGAGATCAGGTTCTGATCTTCCAGCATCTTCAGAATGCGCCCCACGGTTTCACGAGAACAGCCGACAATCTGACCGATTTCCTGACGGGTAATTTTGATTTGCATACCGTCAGGGTGAGTCATGGCATCCGGTTGTTTTGCCAGGTTCAGCAGAGTCTGTGCAATGCGGCCCGTTACATCGAGGAACGCCAGGTTACCCACTTTCTCTGAAGTGACTTGCAGACGACGCGCCATCTGTGCGGAGAGACGCATCAGAATATCCGGGTTTACCTGAATTAATTGGCGGAATTTTTTGTAGGAAATTTCAGCCACTTCACAGGCGGTTTTCGCACGTACCCATGCGCTACGTTCCTGGCCTTCTTCAAACAGGCCCAGTTCGCCAATGAAATCACCCTGATTCAGATAAGAGAGGATCATTTCTTTACCCTCCTCGTCTTTGATCAGCACTGCCACAGAGCCTTTAACGATGTAGTACAGCGTTTCCGCTTTTTCACCCTGGTGAATAAGCGTGCTCTTGGATGGGTACTTATGAATGTGGCAATGAGACAAGAACCATTCGAGAGTCGGGTCTGTTTGCGGTTTGCCAAGCACCATGCGCGGTTATCCTCTGTTATAAGCTTTCTCCAGAGCCAGAAAACGCCGCTGTCTCTGGATTGCCGAAATGTGCTTCCCGCTACCTGGGAAGGGGCTATCAACTGAACTGCACGGTAATGTGACGTCCTTTACATACATGCAGTACATCAATGTATTACTGTAGCATCCTGACTGTTTTAGCATAGCTTTCGCGTTGTGTCTCCTGGTGTCTCGCTTCAGCATGACCCAGGTCGCCTTCCGTTGCGCGATTTGGTCAGTACGCGTACTCTGTCAGGAAAATTGACGCAATGGAGTTTCGATTATGCAAGCGCGTGTGAAGTGGGTCGAAGGGTTAACCTTTCTGGGCGAGTCCGCCTCTGGTCACCAGATTTTAATGGATGGCAACTCTGGCGATAAAGCGCCAAGTCCGATGGAAATGGTGTTGATGGCGGCAGGTGGCTGTAGCGCAATTGATGTGGTTTCTATCCTGCAAAAAGGGCGTCAGGATGTGGTCGATTGTGAAGTAAAATTGACCTCTGAACGCCGCGAAGAGGCACCACGCCTGTTTACGCACATTAATCTGCATTTTATCGTCACCGGTCGTGACCTGAAAGACGCAGCGGTTGCGCGTGCGGTCGATCTCTCAGCCGAGAAGTATTGCTCAGTCGCGTTGATGCTGGAAAAAGCGGTGAATATTACTCACTCGTATGAAGTGGTTGCCGCGTAATTTAACTATCCCGTTGTGAAGCCGGAGAGTATTTTATCCGGCTTAATAGCAGAGTTACTCGATTTTCTTCCCTTCCATCAGTCGTTGCACCAGCGGCAGCATAATTAACTCCATTGCCAGACCCATTTTGCCGCCCGGCACCACTAATGTATTGATGTGGGAAATGAACGAGCCTTGCAGCATCGCCAGCAGCCAGGGGAAATCGATTCCCTCCAGATTACGAAAATGGATTACCACAAAGCTTTCATCCAGCGATGGGATGCCTTTTGCGGCGAAGGGGTTTGAGGTGTCAACGGTGGGGACGCGCTGGAAGTTAATATGGGTGCGAGAAAACTGCGGTGTGATGTAGTTGATATAGTCTTCCATTGAGCGAACTACCGAGTCCATCACCGCTTCTCGCGAGTGCCCGCGCTCGCCGGTATCGCGAATGAGTTTTTGAATCCACTCCAGGTTAACGATAGGCACTACACCAACCAGTAAATCCACATGCTGCGCGACGTTATGTTGTGGTGTGACCACGCCGCCGTGCAAACCTTCATAAAACAGCACATCGGTGGGTTCTGGCAGCGCCTGCCACGGGGTAAACGTACCAGGCACCTGATTCCACGGTACGGCTTCGTCGTAGGTATGCAGATATTTGCGAGATTTCCCTTTGCCGCACTGGCCGTATTCAATGAAGGTTTGTTCCAGCAGGCCGAAGTCGTTAGCTTCGGGGCCGAAGTAGCTGATATGCCGTCCGGCATCGCGCGCCTTGCGGATCGCCATGTCCATTTCCGGGCGGGTGTAGCGGTGAAAACTGTCGCCTTCTACCTCGGCTGAGCGCAGATTTAACTGCGCGAATATTTTACGAAACGCGAGGCTGGTGGTGGTGGTTCCCGCGCCGCTGGACCCTGTTACTGCAATGACCGGATGTTTGGCAGACATAGTAACTCCATGACCTGGTTATCATTATTATCTCGTCCGCCGACGGTTGCAGGTTATTCGCGAAACTGACTGCGCGGCATGATATTGACCGTTTCGTGCAGTTCCGACCATACCAGCACCGCTTCTCCGCACTGTAGCTGGCGTTTGACGTCGGCGACTTTCTGTTCAAGTGTACGCTCATGTTCACCATAATCGGTGCCTTCGCGTAACACAAAACTTTCAATTAAATTTTCCAGCGTTTCAGGGGAGAGGTCTTGCCAGGGAATCAACATGATTTCGCCTCCAGATACGTTGTTAACCAGTCAGGAATGCGTGACTCCAGCCACATTTGCGGATGAAGTAATGTACCGCCAATAAAGCCAACATGACCGCCATGTTCCGTCAGTTGATACTCCACCTGCGGTGGGAGATTTTCCGGTTTCGGGATCACCTGATGATCCATAAACGGATCGTCTTTGGCGTGAATAATCAGCGTGGGTTTGGCGATCCGATTGAGCAGCGGCATGGCGCTACACTGACGATAATAGTCGATAGCGTCAGCGTAGCCGTGAATTCTGGCGGTGATTAGATCGTCAAATTCACGGATGCGACGTACCGATTTTAACTGCGCGAGATTAATCGGCAGTGTTCCGGGGTAGGCTGCCAGCTTACGCGCAGCATTGGCTTTTAACAGGTTCAGCAAGTAACGCTGATAAACGCGGGAAAAGCCCTTTTCCATATGATAGCTACAGGCTTCCAGCATAAACGGCGCAGAGACAATCACCGCCGCATCAACCGGGAGATCATTGCCTTCTTTTGCCAGCAAACAGGCCAGCATATTACCGCCGAGCGAATAGCCGACGGCAGCCGTTGGCGCGTGACCAAACTCGCGTTGCAGCCAGCGTAAAAACCAACTGGCGTCTTCGGTTTCGCCCGAATGGTAAATGCGGTGCATCCGGTTTGGTTCACCGCTGCAACCGCGAAAATGCATCACCACGCCCAGCCAGCCGCGCTTTTGCGCTGCCTCGATCAGACCATGCGCATAAGGGCTATTGAGGCTGCCTTCGAGACCGTGGAAGACCACCAGACGTGGTTTATGCTGCGCCTGTGCGGGATCTTCACTCCACGCGAGATCGACAAAATCACCGTCGGGCAACTCCAGTCGCTGCCAGTGCGGGGTGAATTTCACCTGACGACGAAACAGACGCGGCAGCATGGTTTGGAGATGGCAATTGCTGAAACCGCGCATAGGGGTGAATTCAGCACTGCTGCTGAATTCATTGGCATCGGTCGTCGTTATCTGCGCCATCAGTTGCTTTGGCCTTCCAGCAGCATCTGTTCTAGTTGCTCCTGGGCTTCCAGCCACGCCATTTCGCACTCTTCCAGCCCTGATTTGGCGCTGGCTTGTTGTTGCAGGCAGGCGGTCAGTTCTGCTTTACGGCTCTGGTCGTACAGTTCGCTATCGCCGAGTTTCTCTTCCGCCTGCGCCAGCTGTGCGTTCAACTTCTCCATCTCTTTTTCCAGACGGGCGATCTCTTTACGCAGTGGCTGGGTTTGCGCACGCAGCTCCGCTTCCCGACGCTTCTGATCTTTACGTGCCTGGGCGCTGTTAGCGTTATCTTTGGGTGTTTCGTCGGCCTGGTTTTCCTGCTTTTGTACGTCGCTTAACCACTGTTGATAATCTTCCAGGTCGCCGTCGAACGGTTCGACTTTACGATCGTGAACCAGATAGAGATCGTCAGTGGTGGAACGCAGTAAATGGCGGTCGTGCGAAACGACAACCAGCGCGCCTTCAAACTCGATTAACGCTTCGGTTAGTGCCTGGCGCATGTCGAGGTCAAGGTGGTTAGTCGGTTCGTCGAGTAGCAGCAGATTCGGACGCTGCCAGACGATTAAAGCCAGCACCAGGCGCGCTTTTTCCCCACCGGAGAAGCGGCGCGTTTCTTCCGTCACTTTATCGCCCTGGAAACCAAAGCCGCCGAGGTAGTCACGCAGTTTTTGTTCCAGCTCCTGCGGCGCTAAACGTGCCAGATGTTGAATAGGCGATTCGTCGGCGCGCAGGTATTCCAGTTGATGCTGGGCGAAGTAGCCGAGTTTGATCCCTTTCGCCAGACCAATTTCACCGCTGACAGGCGCAAGTTCACCGGCTAACAGTTTGATTAATGTTGATTTACCTGCGCCGTTGCGGCCTAGCAGACCAATGCGCGAGCCGGGGACCAGATTCAGTTTAATCGAGTCGAGAATAATGCGATCGCCATAGCCTGCGCTGACCTTTTCCATCTTCAGTAACGGATTTGGCAGGCTTTCCGGCGCGCGGAAGCTAAAGCGGAACGGATTGTCGACGTGCGCGGGGGCAATCAGCTCCATACGCTCCAGCATCTTAATGCGGCTCTGGGCCTGCTTCGCTTTGGTGGCTTTGGCACGGAAACGATCGATATAACTTTGCAGATGTGCCACGCGTTCCTGCTGGCTTTCATACATCGCTTGTTGCTGCGCCAGACGGGTGGCGCGCTGTACTTCAAACGAACTGTAGTTGCCGGTGTACTCGAACATGCTTTGTTGTTCGATATGAATAATTTTATCGACGATTGGATCGAGGAAGTCACGGTCGTGGGAGATCAGGATCAGCGTGCCCTGATAGCTCTTCAGCCATTTTTCCAGCCAGATAACGGCATCGAGATCGAGGTGGTTCGTCGGTTCGTCGAGCAGCAGCAAGTCTGAACGGCAAATCAGCGCCTGGGCAAGGTTAAGACGCATACGCCAGCCACCGGAGAAATCACTCACCGGGCGCTCCAGTTGTTCGTTGCTGAAACCGAGGCCGTGCAGCAGGCTGGCGGCGCGGGAACGAATACTCCACGCGTCGATAGCATCCAGCTTGCCATGAATGGTGGCGATGGCGTGCCCGTCGTTACGTTCGTTGGCGTCATGCAACTGTGCTTCCAGTTGGCGATATTCGCGGTCGCCATCAATGACATATTCCAGCGCAGGTTGCGGTAGCGCCGGTGTTTCCTGATTCACCCACGCCAGTTGCCAGTTACCAGGAAAGGTGTAGCTGCCGCCGTCGGCGCTGATTTCATTTTTCAGCAGTGCCAGCAGGGTAGATTTACCGCAGCCGTTTTTACCCACAAGACCCACTTTCTGGCCGGGGTTGATGGTGGCGGTGGCATTATCCAGCAGGACGCGCACGCCGCGACGAATTTGTAACGAGGAGAAAACAATCATAAGGCGCCGTATGTTCAGACTATGTTAACTTATCATTATGATAATGTAATGTATGGGCGAGCTGCCGCACCGGGCGCAATGGTAGCCCAAAACAGCGACTATACACAAAAACCATACCGGGAGGGGGATGATGTCTCAGCCAGCGAAAGTTTTGCTGCTGTATGCCCATCCGGAATCTCAGGACTCGGTGGCAAACCGGGTACTGCTTAAACCGGCCACGCAGCTCAGCAATGTTACCGTGCACGATCTTTACGCGCACTATCCCGACTTTTTTATTGATATCCCCCGTGAGCAGGCATTACTGCGCGGGCACGAGGTGATTGTTTTTCAGCATCCTCTTTATACCTATAGCTGCCCGGCGCTACTGAAAGAGTGGCTGGACCGGGTATTAAGCCGTGGTTTTGCCAGTGGGCCGGGAGGAAATCAACTGGCGGGAAAGTACTGGCGCAGCGTGATCACCACCGGTGAGCCGGAAAGTGCTTACCGTTATGACGCACTGAATCGCTACCCGATGAGCGATGTTCTACGCCCCTTTGAACTGGCGGCGGGCATGTGCCGGATGCATTGGTTAAGCCCCATCATTATTTACTGGGCGAGACGGCAAAGCGCACGGGAGCTGGCGAGTCACGCCAGAGCCTACGGTGACTGGCTGGCAAATCCGCTGCCCCCAGGAGGCCGCTGATGGAAGGTTCCGATTTTTTACTTGCGGGAGTGCTGTTTCTCTTCGCGGCGGTGGCTGCGGTGCCGTTGGCATCGCGGCTGGGTATTGGCGCTGTGTTGGGATATTTGCTGGCAGGGATTGCGATTGGCCCGTGGGGGCTTGGGTTTATTAGCGACGTTGATGAGATCCTCCACTTTTCGGAACTCGGCGTGGTATTCCTGATGTTTATCATCGGGCTTGAGTTGAACCCCTCCAAGCTCTGGCAATTGCGGCGCTCGATTTTTGGCGTAGGCGCGGCGCAGGTGCTGTTAAGTGCGGCGTTGCTGGCGGGATTATTGATGCTGACGGATTTCGCCTGGCAGGCGGCGGTGGTCGGTGGCATTGGGCTTGCGATGTCATCAACTGCAATGGCGTTGCAATTGATGCGTGAAAAAGGGATGAATCGTAGTGAATCCGGGCAGCTCGGGTTTTCGGTTCTGCTGTTTCAGGATCTGGCGGTGATCCCTGCGCTGGCGTTAGTGCCGCTGCTGGCGGGATCGGCAGACGAACATTTCGACTGGATGAAGGTCGGCATGAAGGTGCTGGCATTTGTCGGCATGTTGATTGGTGGGCGCTATTTGCTGCGTCCGGTATTCCGCTTTATTGCGGCTTCTGGCGTTCGGGAAGTGTTCACCGCCGCGACGCTGCTGCTGGTGCTGGGTTCTGCGTTGTTTATGGATGCGCTGGGGCTGTCTATGGCGCTCGGTACGTTTATTGCGGGCGTGCTGCTGGCGGAAAGCGAATATCGCCATGAACTGGAAACGGCTATCGATCCGTTTAAGGGCTTGTTGCTCGGGCTATTTTTTATCTCCGTCGGGATGTCGCTTAACCTCGGGGTGCTTTATACCCATCTGCTGTGGGTAGTGATAAGCGTGGTCGTGCTGGTGGCGGTGAAAATTCTCGTGCTGTATCTGTTAGCGCGCCTGTATGGCGTGCGCAGTTCTGAGCGGATGCAGTTTGCTGGCGTGCTGAGTCAGGGCGGTGAGTTTGCCTTTGTGCTCTTTTCTACCGCTTCTTCACAACGCTTATTTCAGGGCGACCAGATGGCGCTGTTACTGGTGACGGTAACGCTTTCCATGATGACCACGCCGCTGCTGATGAAGCTGGTGGATAAATGGCTATCCCGCCAGTTTAACGGAACGGAAGAAGAAGATGAAAAACCGTGGGTCAACGATGATAAACCGCAGGTCATTGTCGTGGGCTTTGGGCGTTTTGGTCAGGTGATTGGTCGTTTACTGATGGCGAATAAAATGCGCATTACCGTGCTGGAGCGGGATATCAGCGCCGTTAACCTGATGCGCAAATATGGCTACAAAGTTTATTACGGCGACGCCACACAGGTAGATCTTTTACGTTCTGCGGGTGCAGAGGCCGCTGAGTCTATCGTCATTACCTGTAACGAGCCGGAAGACACCATGAAGCTGGTGGAAATATGCCAGCAGCACTTCCCGCATTTGCATATTCTTGCGCGAGCGCGCGGACGTGTCGAAGCACATGAGTTATTACAGGCCGGGGTGACACAGTTTTCCCGTGAAACATTCTCCAGTGCGTTAGAGCTGGGGCGCAAGACGTTAGTGTCGCTAGGTATGCATCCACACCAGGCGCAGCGGGCACAACTGCATTTTCGTCGCCTGGATATGCGAATGCTGCGGGAACTCATCCCGATGCACGCTGATACCGTACAAATTTCTCGCGCCAGGGAAGCCCGACGCGAACTGGAAGAGATTTTCCAGCGTGAAATGCAACAAGAACGACGCCAAATGGATGGCTGGGATGAATTTGAGTAGAGGGTGAAGATGGCAATCCGAAAACGTTTTATTGCTGGCGCGAAATGTCCAGCCTGTCAGGCGCAAGACTCAATGGCGATGTGGCGCGAAAATAATATTGATATTGTTGAATGTGTTAAGTGTGGGCATCAGATGCGTGAAGCCGATAAAGAAGCCCGCGATCACGTTCGCAAAGATGAGCAAGTGATTGGGATTTTTCATCCGGACTAGCGATATGCGCCGAGTTTTTTTAAGCTAGTGAGTACACGGCAGCAGAATTCCGATACAATCTGCGCCACTATTCTTCCCATGCTCAGGAGATATCATGAAAGTAGCAAAAGACCTGGTGGTCAGCCTGGCCTATCAGGTACGTACAGAAGACGGTGTGTTGGTTGATGAGTCTCCGGTGAGTGCGCCGCTGGACTACCTGCATGGTCACGGTTCCCTGATCTCTGGCCTGGAAACGGCGCTGGAAGGTCATGAAGTTGGCGACAAATTTGATGTAGCTGTTGGCGCGAACGACGCTTACGGTCAATACGACGAAAACCTGGTGCAGCGCGTTCCTAAAGACGTATTTATGGGCGTTGATGAACTGCAGGTAGGTATGCGTTTCCTGGCTGAAACCGACCAGGGCCCGGTGCCGGTTGAGATCACTGCGGTTGAAGACGATCACGTCGTGGTTGATGGTAACCACATGCTGGCGGGTCAGAACCTGAAATTCAACGTTGAAGTTGTGGCGATTCGCGAAGCGACTGAAGAAGAACTGGCTCATGGTCACGTTCATGGCGCGCACGATCATCACCACGATCACGACCATGACGGTTGCTGCGGTGGTCATGGCCACGATCACAGTCATGAACACGGTGGCGAAGGCTGCTGTGGTGGTAAAGGTAACGGCGGTTGCGGTTGCCACTAATACCGAAAAGGTATCAAAAAAGCGGGAATTACCCGCTTTTTTTTCGCCTTAATAATGTGGCGGTGGCGTTTCTTCAGCCTGCGATGCGATGTTCGACGGCTGGCTGGCTTTTAACTTCTCGGTCAGCAGACGCAGATGATCGCGCAGTTTTGCCATCTCCATTTCATGAGCGGTCACCGTGACGTTCAGTTCTTCAATGGTGATTTCCTGAAAAGCCAGTCGGCTCTCCAGCTCTGCCAGGCGTGCTTCCATTGATAAATCCTGCATGGTTCACCTCTTTGGTCGAATGATCGCTGCGGATTCTACTTAACTTTGCTGCCAGAGACAGCACTCATTTCGCGACATCGAAACTAATTTAAACAAAAAGAGTCTGAAAATAGATGATAATAGGGCGTGTCTGTATGTAGATTTATCCGACAACGCTTTATAGTACCTTTCTGATAATAGTTAACCCTGGGGTGAGATGCCCCGATCCTGGAGATATGGATGAAATCACTGTTTAAAGTAACGCTGCTGGCGACCACAATGGCCGTTGCCCTGCATACACCAATTACTTTTGCTGCCGAAGCGGCGAAACCTGCTACAACTGCTGACAGCAAAGCAGCGTTCAAAAATGACGATCAGAAATCAGCTTACGCACTGGGTGCTTCGCTGGGTCGTTACATGGAAAATTCTCTGCAAGAACAAGAAAAGTTGGGCATTAAGCTGGATAAAGATCAGCTGATCGCTGGTGTCCAGGATGCGTTTGCTGATAAGAGCAAACTTTCCGATCAAGAGATCGAACAGACTCTGCAAGCATTTGAAGCTCGTGTGAAGTCTTCTGCCCAGGCGAAGATGGAAAAAGACGCGGCTGATAACGAAGCTAAAGGTAAAGAGTACCGCGAGAAATTTGCCAAAGAGAAAGGTGTGAAAACCTCTTCGACTGGCCTGGTTTATCAGGTAGTAGAAGCCGGTAAAGGCGAAGCACCGAAAGACAGCGATACTGTTGTAGTGAACTACAAGGGTACGCTGATCGACGGTAAAGAGTTCGATAACTCTTACACCCGTGGTGAACCGCTCTCTTTCCGTCTGGACGGCGTGATCCCTGGCTGGACCGAAGGCCTGAAGAACATCAAGAAAGGTGGCAAGATCAAATTGGTTATTCCACCAGAGCTGGCTTACGGTAAAGCGGGCGTTCCGGGGATCCCACCAAACTCTACTCTGGTATTTGACGTAGAGTTGCTGGATGTGAAACCAGCGCCGAAGGCTGATGCGAAGCCAGAAGCCGATGCGAAAGCCGCAGATTCTGCTAAAAAATAAGCATTAAAAACCGCCGCCTGACCAGGCGGCGGTTTTTTTTATTACAGGCCGGATATAATTAGTGCTGGAAAGCGGAACCTCCGCTGTATTAATTTAGTTACCCGCATCATTAATGAGCCTGCCCTGAAAAGTTAACGACAGGCTCCTGAAAAGGAGTGTTTTTTTTCATGTCCAGGTCGCTTTTAACCAACGAAACCAGTGAGTTGGATTTACTGGATCAACGTCCTTTCGACCAGACCGATTTTGATATTCTGAAATCCTACGAAGCTGTGGTGGACGGGTTAGCGATGCTCATTGGCTCCCACTGTGAAATCGTTTTGCACTCTTTGCAGGATTTAAAATGTTCAGCCATTCGTATTGCCAACGGTGAACATACAGGCCGGAAGATTGGTTCGCCGATTACCGATCTGGCGCTGCGTATGCTGCACGATATGACGGGGGCGGATAGCAGCGTTTCTAAATGCTATTTTACTCGCGCCAAAAGCGGTGTCTTAATGAAGTCCCTGACTATCGCCATTCGTAACCGCGAACAGCGTGTAATTGGTCTGCTGTGCATCAATATGAATCTTGATGTTCCCTTCTCGCAGATCATGAGTACCTTTGTGCCGCCAGAAACCCCGGACGTCGGTTCAAGCGTCAACTTTGCGTCTTCTGTTGAAGATCTGGTCACCCAAACGCTGGAGTTCACCATTGAAGAAGTGAATGCCGATCGCAATGTTGCCAATAACGCTAAAAATCGCCAGATCGTGCTGAATCTTTACGAGAAAGGGATCTTCGATATTAAAGACGCGATCAACCAGGTGGCTGACCGTCTGAACATCTCCAAACATACTGTCTATCTCTACATCCGCCAGTTCAAGAGCGGTGATTTCCAGGGGCAAGATAAGTAATGCGTTTTGCCATCGTGGTGACCGGGCCAGCATACGGTACGCAACAGGCGAGTAGTGCCTTTCAGTTTGCGCAGGCGCTGATAGCAGAAGGCCATGAGTTAAACAGCGTCTTTTTCTATCGGGAAGGGGTCTATAACGCTAACCAATTGACCTCTCCGGCAAGTGATGAATTTGACCTTGTGCGCGGCTGGCAACAACTGAATACACAACATGGCGTGGCGCTGAATATTTGCGTGGCGGCAGCATTGCGTCGCGGTATCGTCGATGAAACTGAAGCTGGAAGACTCGGTCTGGCATCTGCAAATCTCCAGCGGGGCTTTACCTTAAGTGGCCTTGGCGCTCTGGCTGAAGCCTCGCTGACCTGTGACAGGGTGGTACAGTTCTGATGAAACGAATTGCGTTTGTTTTTTCTACTGCACCTCATGGTACAGCTGCTGGTCGTGAAGGATTGGATGCTTTATTGGCGACTTCCGCATTAACTGACGAACTCGCCGTCTTCTTTATTGCCGATGGCGTTTTTCAGCTTCTGCCAGGGCAAAAGCCCGATGTGGTGTTGGCGCGTGATTATATCGCAACCTTTAAACTGCTGGGGCTGTATGACATTGAACAGTGCTGGGTTTGTGCGGCTTCACTGCGTGAACGTGGGTTAGATCCCCAGACACCCTTTGTTGTAGAAGTCACTCCGCTCGAAGCAGAAGCATTGCGTCGGGAACTCGGCAACTACGATGTTATTTTGAGATTTTGAGGCGTACATGCTGCATACATTACATCGCTCACCCTGGCTGACGGATTTTCCTGCGCTGCTGCGTCTGCTCAGCGATGGGGATGAACTGCTGTTATTGCAGGATGGCGTCACTGCCGCAGCTGATGGTAACCGCTACCTTGAAAGTTTGCGTAATGCCCCCATTAAGGTCTATGCCCTGAACGAAGACCTCATCGCTCGTGGTTTGGTTGGTCGAATTTCGAACGATATCACTCCCATTGACTATACTGATTTCGTCAGACTTACGGTTAAGCACACCAGCCAGGTCGCCTGGTAACGGTGGGATCGTTGTATATTTCTTGACACCTTTTCGGCATCGCCCTAAAATTCGGCGTCCTCATATTGTGTGAGGACGTTTTATTACGTGTTTACGAAGCAAAAGCTAAAACCAGGAGCTATTTAATGGCAACAGTTAACCAGCTGGTACGCAAACCACGTGCTCGCAAAGTTGCGAAAAGCAACGTGCCTGCGCTGGAAGCATGCCCGCAAAAACGTGGCGTATGTACTCGTGTATATACTACCACTCCAAAAAAACCGAACTCCGCACTGCGTAAAGTATGCCGTGTTCGTCTGACTAACGGTTTCGAAGTGACTTCCTACATCGGTGGTGAAGGTCACAACCTGCAGGAACACTCCGTGATCCTGATCCGTGGCGGTCGTGTTAAAGACCTCCCGGGTGTTCGTTACCACACCGTACGTGGTGCGCTTGACTGCTCCGGCGTTAAAGACCGTAAGCAGGCTCGTTCCAAGTATGGCGTGAAGCGTCCTAAGGCTTAATGGTTCTCCGTTAAGTAAGGCCAAACGTTTTAACTTAAATGTCAAACTAAACTCGTAGAGTTTTGGACAATCCTGAATTAACAACGGAGTATTTCCATGCCACGTCGTCGCGTCATTGGTCAGCGTAAAATTCTGCCGGATCCGAAGTTCGGATCAGAACTGCTGGCTAAATTTGTAAATATCCTGATGGTAGATGGTAAAAAATCTACTGCCGAATCTATCGTATACAGCGCGCTGGAGACCCTGGCTCAGCGTTCTGGTAAATCTGAACTGGAAGCATTCGAAGTAGCTCTCGAAAACGTGCGCCCGACTGTCGAAGTTAAGTCTCGCCGCGTTGGTGGTTCTACTTATCAGGTACCAGTTGAAGTCCGTCCGGTTCGTCGTAATGCTCTGGCAATGCGTTGGATCGTTGAAGCTGCTCGTAAACGCGGTGATAAATCCATGGCTCTGCGCCTGGCGAACGAACTTTCCGATGCTGCAGAAAACAAAGGTACTGCAGTTAAGAAACGTGAAGACGTTCACCGTATGGCCGAAGCCAACAAGGCGTTCGCACACTACCGTTGGTAATCCCTTCGGAGTTTTAGTCACCAGGCGGGCGCTTCCAGTAAGCAGCCCGCTTTGGGCTACTTAAATTGAACGCCTAAAAGATAAACGAGGAAACAAATGGCTCGTACAACACCCATCGCACGCTACCGTAACATCGGTATCAGTGCGCACATCGACGCCGGTAAAACCACTACTACCGAACGTATTCTGTTCTACACCGGTGTAAACCATAAAATCGGTGAAGTTCATGACGGCGCTGCAACCATGGACTGGATGGAGCAGGAGCAGGAACGTGGTATTACTATCACTTCCGCTGCGACTACTGCATTCTGGTCTGGTATGGCTAAGCAGTATGAGCCGCATCGCATCAACATCATCGACACCCCGGGGCACGTTGACTTCACAATCGAAGTAGAACGTTCCATGCGTGTTCTCGATGGTGCGGTAATGGTTTACTGCGCAGTTGGTGGTGTTCAGCCGCAGTCTGAAACCGTATGGCGTCAGGCAAACAAATATAAAGTTCCGCGCATTGCGTTCGTTAACAAAATGGACCGCATGGGTGCGAACTTCCTGAAAGTTGTTAACCAGATCAAAACCCGTCTGGGCGCGAACCCGGTTCCGCTGCAGCTGGCGATTGGTGCTGAAGAACATTTCACCGGTGTTGTTGACCTGGTGAAAATGAAAGCTATCAACTGGAACGACGCTGACCAGGGCGTAACCTTCGAATACGAAGATATCCCGGCAGACATGGTTGAACTGGCTAACGAATGGCACCAGAACCTGATCGAATCCGCAGCTGAAGCTTCTGAAGAGCTGATGGAAAAATACCTGGGTGGTGAAGAACTGACTGAAGCAGAAATCAAAGGTGCTCTGCGTCAGCGCGTTCTGAACAACGAAATCATCCTGGTAACCTGTGGTTCTGCGTTTAAGAACAAAGGTGTTCAGGCGATGCTGGATGCGGTAATTGATTACCTGCCATCCCCGGTTGACGTACCTGCGATCAACGGTATCCTGGACGACGGTAAAGACACTCCGGCTGAGCGTCACGCAAGTGATGACGAGCCGTTCTCTGCACTGGCGTTCAAAATCGCTACCGACCCGTTTGTTGGTAACCTGACCTTCTTCCGTGTGTACTCCGGTGTGGTTAACTCTGGTGATACCGTACTGAACTCCGTGAAAGCTGCACGTGAGCGTTTCGGTCGTATCGTTCAGATGCACGCTAACAAACGTGAAGAGATCAAAGAAGTTCGCGCGGGCGACATCGCTGCTGCAATCGGTCTGAAAGACGTAACCACTGGTGACACCCTGTGTGACCCGGATGCGCCGATCATTCTGGAACGTATGGAATTCCCTGAGCCGGTAATCTCCATCGCAGTTGAACCGAAAACCAAAGCTGACCAGGAAAAAATGGGTCTGGCTCTGGGTCGTCTGGCTAAAGAAGACCCGTCTTTCCGTGTATGGACTGACGAAGAATCTAACCAGACCATTATCGCGGGTATGGGCGAGCTGCACCTCGACATCATCGTTGACCGTATGAAGCGTGAATTCAACGTTGAAGCGAACGTAGGTAAACCGCAGGTTGCTTACCGTGAAACTATCCGCCAGAAAGTTACCGATGTTGAAGGTAAACACGCGAAACAGTCTGGTGGTCGTGGTCAGTATGGTCATGTTGTTATCGACATGTACCCGCTGGAGCCGGGTTCTAACCCGAAAGGCTACGAGTTCATCAACGACATTAAAGGTGGTGTAATCCCTGGCGAATACATCCCGGCCGTTGATAAAGGTATCCAGGAACAGCTGAAAGCAGGCCCGCTGGCAGGCTACCCGGTAGTAGACATGGGTATTCGTCTGCACTTCGGTTCTTACCATGACGTTGACTCCTCTGAACTGGCGTTTAAACTGGCTGCTTCTATCGCCTTTAAAGAAGGCTTTAAGAAAGCGAAACCAGTTCTGCTTGAGCCGATCATGAAGGTTGAAGTAGAAACTCCGGAAGAGAACACCGGTGACGTTATCGGTGACTTGAGCCGTCGTCGTGGTATGCTCAAAGGTCAGGAATCTGAAGTTACTGGCGTTAAGATCCACGCTGAAGTTCCGCTGTCTGAAATGTTCGGATATGCAACTCAGCTGCGTTCTCTGACCAAAGGTCGCGCATCATACACTATGGAATTCCTGAAGTATGATGAAGCGCCGAGTAACGTTGCTCAGGCCGTAATTGAAGCCCGTGGTAAATAAGCCTAAGGGTTAATACCAAAGTCCCGTGCTCTCTCCTGAAGGGGAGAGCACTATAGTAAGGAATATAGCCGTGTCTAAAGAAAAATTTGAACGTACAAAACCGCACGTTAACGTTGGTACTATCGGCCACGTTGACCACGGTAAAACTACTCTGACCGCTGCAATCACCACCGTACTGGCTAAAACCTACGGCGGTGCTGCTCGTGCATTCGACCAGATCGATAACGCGCCGGAAGAAAAAGCTCGTGGTATCACCATCAACACTTCTCACGTTGAATATGACACCCCGACCCGTCACTACGCACACGTAGACTGCCCGGGGCACGCCGACTATGTTAAAAACATGATCACCGGTGCTGCGCAGATGGACGGCGCGATCCTGGTTGTTGCTGCGACTGACGGCCCGATGCCGCAGACTCGTGAGCACATCC